>JAAWBD010000071.1 GCA_022792495.1 Oscillospiraceae bacterium | reverse complement strand
GTCAGCCTCTCTGAATTGATGTTCCAGGAGTACGACCCGGCCCACAGCCTGCCCGGGGAGATCGCCGCCCTCTTCGCCGACGGGCTCTATACCACCCTGGCCGACGGGGTGACCCAGGAGCGGCTGGATACCCTCCGCGCCCGGCTGGAGAGCGACGAGAAGGACTATTACCTGAACCTGAACACCCTCACCGACGAGCTGGCCCTGGCCCAGGAGCTGCTCACCAAGGGAGCCACCTCCGGCGTTCTCCTGGAGGGCCTGGACAGCCGCAGCGGCGGCCCCGATTCCGCCAAGTACAGCCAGGGGGGCAGCGATCTCCAACCCCTGGGGGTCACCGCCGGGGCGGGCCGGGAGCTCACCGTCTACGCCCAGGGCATCCCCGAGGGGGAGACGCTCACCCTCTACGCCACCCAGTTCAACGCCGAGGCCTCCCAGTGGCGGGCGGAGCTGGGACAGGTGGAGAACGGCCGGAACATCCTTACCGTCCCCAAGATCGGCAGCCGTGCGGGCAATAACGGCGGCAGCCTCTACGCCGTCTACTCCGGAGAGGGGGGCGAGGAGATCAAGCTCCACATCCGCCGCGGTGTGGATATCCCCACTCTGGAGCTGTCCCACTGGTACGCCATGACGGAGACCCAGCGCCGGGAGACCATCGGGGCCTATGTGGACGAGCTGGAGTCCTACCTGTCCGGCATGACCATCGGCAGTCCCACCAGCGACTACCGGAACGTCACCGAGATCTCCACTCCCGTGGTTCTTCTCTCCCTTTCTGCCCTGTCGGTGAAGACCGCCCTGGGCGCCGGAAGCCGGGAGGAGAAGATCCAGACCCTTTATAACGATATCCTGGCCTGGGAGGATATCATGGCCATCTGCAAGCAGACCCAGGGCATCGACAATGTCTATGAGAACAACGATATGCTCACCCGCCAGAACATCCGCTGTATGACCATGTTCGCTGGGGCCTTCATGTACGCCGCGGGCAGCCACATCGGCATCGGCTACGGCTCCTGCGCCGGAATGGCCGTAGGCCGGCCCATCTCCCTCCTGCCTGAGGGGGCCTCCGCCAACAGTCTCTTCGGCTGGGGCATCGCCCACGAGATCGGCCACAACATGGACAAGCTGGGCAAGGCGGAGACCACCAATAACATCTACTCTATTATGGTGCAGACCTGGGACGGGAAGGAGAACACCCTGCCCTCCCGGCTGGAGAAGAGCGGCAAGTATACCGCCATCTTCACCAAGGTGGCCCAGGGCTACCCCGGGGCCTCCAACGATGTGTTCGTCCAGCTGGGCATGTACTGGCAGCTCCACCTGGCCTACGACGGGGGGGATAAGCCCCTGGAGTTCTACAATAAGTTCTTCAAGGCCTGGAAGGCGGGAACCTACACCGCCGGGGCCCAGAGCTATGACGACCGCCTGGCCCTCACTGCCGCCGGGGTGGTCAAGCGGGATCTCACCGAGTTCTTCACCCGCTGGGGCCTGAGCCTCAGCGACGGCGTGAAAAAGACCCTGTCCGGCTACCAGCAGGAGAACCGGGCCATCTGGTATCTCAATGACCAGAGCCGCCGGAACCGTCTGGCGGGAACCGGCGGCGCCACCGGAACGCTGAGGGCCACCGCCGCCCTGGCGGAGGGGAAGGACAACGAGATCCTCCTCACCATCGACCCCTCCGGGCTTCAGGGGACGATCCAGGGCTACGAGATCCGCCGCAACGGCAAGAGCGTGGCCTTTGTCCCGGCGGATGGGAACAGGGAGGTGACCTACACCGACGTGATCGGCTCGGGCAACCATCGGGTCTATACCTACGAGGTGGCCGCCTACGACACCCTGGGCGGCCGGGTGGGCTCCGCGGCCCGGGCCGGGGAGCTCCGGGTGGCCTACGACAAGACCCTGGATCCCTCGGAGTATGAGGTCTCCAGCAAAAACGGGGCGGTGGTCATCACCCTGAAGAAGGAGACCCCTCTCTCCGGCCTGAAGATCGAAAACCTCCCCCTGGGGGGCGGGGCCTACACCGTCTCCGTCACCGATGGGGCGGGGAAAACCACCACCGCCCTCACCGGGAGCTTCGACGCCGCCCACAACCTGGCGGTGGACGATAAGGACAGCTTTGTCTCCTACTTCCGGATGCCCGGGGCCCCCGAGACCGATACCCGGATCTGGACATATGACGCCAAGACCGTTACCGTCACCGGCGTCCCCGCTGGGGTCTCTCCGGAGAAGGTGAAGCTCATCACCTACCCCGGGGACGACGTGGCCTTCCTGGAAGGCGGCGCCATGGGCCTTCTGGAGAAGGACTACCGCTACACCTCCTTGGACGAGAATGGGAACGAGGTGGAGGAGATCATCCCGGCGGGCACCCTGGTGATCCTGGGCACCTACCGGGGGGATCCGGTCTACAACACCCTGTCGGTGACCGGCCGCTTTGCCGGGACTGTCCTCAACGAGGACGGGGAGCTCACCGAGACCCCGGTGGTGGAGCGGCCTGTGGCGGGCTATGCCCTCCTCTTCGCTCAGATCCCCGAGACAGGGGAGGTCTGCGACATCAGCGACGGGGTATTCCTCTTTGTTCCCGACGTCCAGCAGGAGGCCCAGCTCCAGGGGGAGGCCTCCCACTGTGAGGTGACCAACCTTCTCCCCGCCCAGATCCGGGTGGAGCTCTACCGCACCGATGATCCCAACGACGCCTCCAGCAAGCGGCTCACCGCTCAGACCCTGTGGATCCACAGCCCCGGCGGCGCCCAGGAGGATCTGCCCGCCGTGGTGCTGGAAGGGGGGCAGGGCTGATGAGAAAACGGAACTGGAAGGCCCTTCTCCTGGCCCTGGCCCTCACCCTGGGCCTGGCTCTTCCCGCCCAGGCCGCCGGACTGCGGCTGACCTGGGAGAAGCGGAGCTCCGGCAGCTTCGCCCTCACCCTCCGGGGCCTGGGGGAGGAGAGCGTCTACGGCCTTCAGCTGGAGCTGACAGCGGCGGGGAAATATGCCTCGGCCACCTTTGCCCCCAAGGATCCTGAGGCATACAGCGAATGCCGCCTCTCCGCCTCGGAGGACAGCACCCGGGTGGTGGTCTACCTCACCTCCCAAAAGCCCCTGAACAGCGGCAGCCTTCTGGACGCGGGTACCCTGACCCTGGACAGGGCCTTCTCCATGCCCTCCTCGGTCACGGTGACCCTTCTGGGCCATGAGCTTAAGACCCTCTCCGGGGCGGAGGGCCTGGTGGTGGGCGCCGCAGAGCAGACCGCCCCCAAGGAGGAGGACGATGACGACGACCACGAGCCTGCGTATTACCGGGTTCGGATCTCCTCCGCCCGGTATGGGGAGGTGACCGGTGATGTGTCCCGGGCCCAGCCCCGGTCCACTGTGACCCTCACCGTCACCCCCCAGGATCGCTACGGCCTGGAGGAGCTGCGGGTCACCGCCTCAGGAGGGCGGGAGATGTCCCTCACCGACGTGGGGGGCGGCCGCTACACCTTCCGGATGCCCGCCGCCGACGTGGAGGTCACCGCCACCTTCCACTGGACGGGCCTGACCCATATCCCTATGCACTTCTCCGATGTCACCGAGTCCGACTGGTACCACAGCGCAGTCCACTATGTTTATGAAAACGGCATGATGACGGGCACCACCGACACCGTTTTTGCCCCGGATATGGACACCTCCCGGGGCATGATCGTCACTATCCTCCACCGCCTGGAGGGAACTCCGGAGGCCACCATCTCCAGCTTTCCCGACGTGGATCGGGAGGAATACTACGCCAAAGCGGTGGACTGGGCCTATGAAAATAAGGTGGTCAGCGGCTACGGCGGCAACGAGTCGGGCACCTTCGGCCCCAAGAATCCCATCACCCGGGAGCAGCTGGCCTCCATCCTCTACCGCTAT
>JAAWBD010000005.1 GCA_022792495.1 Oscillospiraceae bacterium | reverse complement strand
TGGCTATCAGCGGTGGACCCCCGATCCGGAGCGGGTGGAGAGCGTGATCATCACCTCGGTGAGCACCGCTCCCTACGACGACGGGGGCAGGAGTATGCACCTGAAGGATCCGGAGCTGATCCGGGAGTTTGTGGCCGTTCATGCCGGGGCGGTGGCCGACCTGAGCCAGATGGAGGAGCTGGAGAAGGGCGGGTATTACTACACTGAGGACGAGGAGGGCTATGCCACCGCCGGCACGTTCATGCTTCGGCTCTACTATCAGATGGACAGCGGGCGGGAGATCGCCCGGAAGTACTACGCTATCCCCATCACTGCCGGGGAGCTGGCCGACCCGGCGAGCTATGCCGCCCGGTTCCAGGCCCTGCTGAACCGGCCGGAGCTGGTGCGGCAGGCCTATCTGGATTGGATGGACTCCACCCCGGAGATGACGGTCACCCCGGTGGGGGGATGGTTGAGCAATGCCACGGACACGGAGAACCCCAACCTGGATTACGCCGGAGCCAACCTGCTATGGCAGGCGTTTTTGGAGGACCTGGAGGCGGGGAGGATCCACCGCTACCTGATGGATGACAAGGCTCGGGTGGAGAACTGCTACTACACTGATGTGAACTTTACCCTGAATCTGGTGGGGGAGGGCCCCGACGGGGAACGGGAGACCCGGAGTAGGGATCTGTGCGTCACGGTGCAGCGCTCGGCCACTGCCATGATGAAGGCCCTGGAGGAGCTGGGGCTGACGGATCTGCTGACCCAGCGGGGAGAGCCGGGGGAGTATGCCCGGGGGGTAGTGACGGAGGATCACCGCATCTATGAGGCGGCGGAGACCGACGAGGTAGTGTTCGTGGAAAAATGAAAGCGGGAGGGCCGCCCAAAGGGCGGCCCTCCCGCTTTGGGAAGAAAGCTTAAAATTGTAAACTTTTTGTTTTTTCGTTGTCTCGACAGGGAAAGCGTGGTAGAATGGCAGACAAGCGTTTTGTGCAACGCAAAAGGAGGAGCAACATGAAAAAGATACGGATCGGGGCTGCCCTGCTGGCCGCCCTTATGCTGACAGGCTGTACCGCCAAGGAGGAGAAGACGGGAGATAAGGGGGACGGTGGAGACATTGTCGCCCAGACCCTGGGAGTGGCCCGGGATACGACCATCCTTACCATAGACGGGGTGGAGCTGGACGCGGAGCGGTACCTGTTTTGGCTGGTGAACTCCATTGAGACCCAGAAGTATTATGGGGGGCTGGCCACGGACGAGGCCTGGGAGGAGGACTACCAGGGGCAGACCATGGCCCAGGCTGTCAAGGCGGACGCCCTGGAGACCGCCAAGCTCTACCAGGTGGTGGAGAATAAGGCCCTGGAGCAGGGGGTGGGGCTCACCCAGGAGGAAGAGGAGGAGATCGCCTCTCAGCTGGGACAGCTGGTGGAGCAGGCAGGCGGGGAGGAGGCCTTTAAGCTCCAGCTGGATGGGGTGGCCATCAGCAAGGAGGGCTTTACCGCCCTGAACCGGGTGAGCTATCTGAACCAGGGGCTGAAGGAGAAGCTGACCCAGGCGGGGGAGCTGACGGTGAGCCAGGAGGAGCTGGAGGAGTTTGAGACCCAGGGGGGCTATTACGCCGCCAAGCATATTCTGATCTCCACCCGGAAGATCAAGGAGGACGGCAGCGGCTACGAGGATTTCTCCGACGAGGAGAAGGCGGCGGCCCTGGAGAAGGCCAACGGCCTTTATGAGCAGATCATGGCCGCCCCTGAGGAAAGCCGGGAGGAGACCTTCGACGCGCTGATGAAAGAGCACAGCGAGGACGGAAGGGATCAGGAGACGGGGGAGCTCTACTATCCCCAGGGCTACACCTGTGTGGAGCCGGGGCGGATGGTGCCCCAGTTTGAGCAGGGAGCCCAGGCCCTGGAGCTGGGCGGGGTCAGCGAGCCGGTGCAGACCGACTACGGCTATCACATCATCCTGCGGATCCCGGTGGATCAGGAGGAGCTGAGGGGGATATGCAACGAGGACTACAAGCTGAGCCTGATGACCCAGGAGTGGGTGGAGCAGGCGGAGGTGACCACCACCAAGCTGTACGACGAGCTGGATCCCAAGGCCTTCTACGAGAAACTCCAGGAGGTCGTGGAGGCCCGGACGCCGGAGCCCCAGGAGAGCCCGGCGGAATAAAAGCGGAGATTTAGCGGAGCCTTGGCTCCGCTAAATTTTTGCTTAAAAATACAATGATAGTTGAAGCCTATACTGATTATCATCGATTTTACGAAAATCATAATTGTGGCAAGCTATATCTATCATTTGATAGATGGAGGGCTGCCCTATGGCAAAACGAAAAGAAAAGGATCCGGAGGCTGTGGCTGTGGGCCGGAGGCTCAAGCTGGCGCGAACCATGCGGAAAATGACCCAGGAAAAGCTGGCGGAAGCGGCGGATACCTCAGTCCAGTTCCTTTCCCAGCTGGAGAATGGGGAGCAGACGATGACCATGATAAAATTCGGGAGACTGGCCACGGCCCTGCGGGTATCCAGCGACTACCTGCTGTTTGGACGGCAGGGGATCAACGACAGGGCGGCTTTGGCCGCCGAGTTCATGGCGGGGCTGGCCCCGATCCAGCGGGAGCTGCTGACCCAGACCATGTTGGACATGGGAGCGATGCTGGAGGCGGTAAGACCGGAGAATGAGGAGTATGAGAGATAGGAGAGGGCCCATCCGGGTGCTGGTGGTGGAGGACGAGCCCATGCAGGGCTGGCTGACCGTTCAGGTGCTGGAGACCCAGGGCGGCATGGAGGCGGTTCTTGCCACCAGCGGGATGGAGGGGCTGAAGCTGGCCCGGAGCTTTCAGCCGGATGTGATCTTATTGGATCTGATCCTGCCGGGGATGAGTGGGCTGGAGATGCTGCGCCAATACCGCCGGGAGGGGGGAAGGGCCGAGGTGCTGGCGGTCACGGGAGTACAGACCGAGTGGGGGAAGCGGATGAGCCTTGCTCTGGGGGCCAGCTTTCTGCTAAGCAAGCCGGTGAACTGGGAGGAGCTGGTGAGGACTGTCCGGATGCTGGAGAGCGGACTGGAGGGGGAGTGCCAGGAGCTTTTGAAGGCGCTGGGCGCCAAGGGGAAGGGAAAGGGCTTTTTCCAGGCTGCCTACTGCGCCGCCCTGCTGGGGGAGGGGAGGTGCGAGCTGCTGAAGGAGGCCTACATTGAGGCGGCCGCACGGGATCGGAGCAGCCCTGTCAACATCTCCAAGAATATTGAGCGGCTGGCGGAGGAGCTGCACGGGAGGAGGACGGAGCTGTTCTGCCGGCTCTTTCCCGGGTGGAGAGAGGGGCCGCCCACCAACCGGGAATTTTTGGATATCCTTTCCCAAGCCGCCAGGATTCCCTTGTAATCGGACAGGCCCGGGGGCTATCATAGGTTTACCAGAAAGTGGAAAAGAAAGGACTGGAAGCCTATGAGCGCATGGCACAGTAAAAGCCTGGGAGAGATCCTTCGGGAGCTGGGGTCGGATCGGATCCGGGGATTGACGGAGGAGGAGGCTGGGGGACGGCTGAAAAAATACGGGCCCAACCGGCTGGAGGGAAAAAAGCCCCGGAGCATGCTCCTGCGGCTGATGGATCAGCTCCGGGATCCCATGATCCTGGTTCTGCTGGCCGCCGCAGGGCTGTCCTTTTGGTCCAGCGGGGGGGAGGAGTGGCTGGACGGGATCATTATCCTGCTTATCGTGGTGGTGAACGCCGTTATCTCCATCTCCCAGGAGAACAATGCCCAAAAGGCGTTGGAGGCCCTGCGGAGGATGTCCGCCCCCCAGGCCCGGGTGATCCGGGCGGGAAGGGAGCGGCGGCTGGACGCCGGGCTGCTGGTGCCTGGGGATCTGGTGCGGCTGGAGGCGGGGGATCTGGTACCCGCTGATGCCCGGCTTATGGAGAGCGCGGGACTGAAGGCCGATGAGAGCGCCATGACCGGGGAGTCGGTACCGGTAGAGAAGAGGGCGGGAGAGGGGCTTCCTGAGACAGCGGCCCTGGGAGACCGGAGCAATATGGTCATCGGCTCCACCGTCATCACCGCCGGGCGGGGCACCGCCCTGATCACCGCCACCGGGATGGACAGCGAGGTGGGGAGGGTGGCGGGGCTCCTCCAGGAGCAGGAGGAGGGGGCCACCCCCCTCCAGCGGCGGATGGGGGAGATCTCCAAGACCCTGTCCTTCGTGTGCCTGTGCGTGTGCGCGGTGATGTTCGGGGTGGGGCTTCTTCAGGGCCGGGGGATGGTGGAGATGTTCATGACAGCCGTGTCCCTGGCGGTGGCCGCCATCCCAGAGGGGCTGCCCGCCATCGTTACCATCGTGCTGGCCCTGGGGGTACAGCGGATGGCAAAGCGAGGAGCTATTGTAAAGAAGCTGCCGGCGGTGGAGACCCTGGGCTGTGCCGGGGTGATCTGCTCCGACAAGACAGGGACCCTGACCCAGAACCGGATGACGGTGCGCCAGGTCTGGACGGCGGTGGGGAAGAGCCGGGAGGAGCTGCTGCGGGCGGCGGCGCTGTGCAACGACGCCGCCTTGGCGGGAGGTAAGACGGCGGGGGATCCCACCGAGACTGCCCTGGTGGACGCGGCCCTGATGGAGGGGTTGGACAAAAACACCCTGGAGCGGGAGCTCCCCCGGCGGGGGGAGGTGCCCTTCGATTCGGAGCGAAAGCTCATGTCCACTATACATGCCATGCCCGACGGGCGGTTTTTGGTGTGCGTCAAGGGGGCGCCCGACGTACTGCTGGCCCGGTGCCGGATCGGGGAGGAGGAGCGAAGGCGGATCCTGGCGGTCAACGACTCCATGGCGGGGGCCGCCCTGCGGGTGCTGGGGGTGGCCCAGCGGAGTCTGGATCGAATGCCCACCGCCCTGGACAGCGGCACGGTGGAGCGGGAGCTGACCTTCCTGGGACTGCTGGGGATGATGGATCCTCCCAGAAGGGAGGTGAAGGAGGCGGTGGATCAGTGCCGCCGGGCAGGGATCAAGCCGGTGATGATCACGGGAGATCACCGGCTCACCGCCGTGGCGGTGGCCAGGGAGCTGGGGATCTACGGTCCTGGGGATCTGGCCATCACCGGCGCGGATCTGGACTTTATGTCCCAGGATATGCTGGAGCAGGAGGTGGAGAAATTCTCCGTCTATGCCCGGGTATCCCCGGAACATAAGACCCGGATCGTCAACGCCTGGCGAAAGCGGGGCCAGGTGGTGGCCATGACGGGGGACGGGGTCAACGATGCGCCCGCTCTGAAGGCGGCCCACATCGGCTGCGCCATGGGGATCACGGGCACCGACGTGGCCAAGGAGGCCGCAGACATGATCCTTACCGACGACAACTTCGCCACCATCGTGTCGGCGGTGGGGGAGGGCCGGGGGATCTACTCCAACATCCGAAAGGCGATCCACTACTTACTTTCCTGCAACATTGGGGAGATCCTGACCATCTTCCTGGCCACGGTGCTGGGGTTCCACCAGATGCCCCTGGCCCCGGTACAGCTGCTGTGGCTCAATCTGGTCACCGACTCCCTCCCTGCCCTTGCCCTGGGGGTGGAGCCGGTGGAGGAGGGGGCCATGGAGGAGAGGCCCCGGGATTCCCGGGAAAGCCTTTTTACCCGGGAGTTCTCCCTGCGGCTTTTCTGGCAGGGGGCTATGGTGGGGCTTCTTACCTTGGGGGCCTATTTCCTGGGGGAGTATGTGCTCTCCGATCCGGGGGAGGCCTACCAGGCCGCCAACACCATGGCCTTTGCCACCCTGACCCTGTGCCAGCTGTTCCACGCCTTTGATGTGCGTAGCGAGGAGCGGTCTCTCTTTCGCATCGGCATATTCAGCAACCCGGCGATGAACAAGGCCTTTCTGGCGGGGCTGGGGATGCAGCTGGCGGTGCTGTGCCTGCCGCCCCTCCAGCAAATTTTTCAGACCGTGCCCCTGAACCCCCTGGAGTGGGGTGTGGTGCTCCTTCTGGCGGTGACGCCGGTGGGGGTGTGTGAGATGGAGAAGTTTTTGCGGAAAGGGAAAAAGGGAAAGCGGGAAAAAGCGGAGAAGGATCGGCGGGGCTCCGGCTCTAAAAGGCCGTTGGGAATATGAAATACCGACCATTGATAAAAAGGAGCGGCGCTGTACATTGTACAGCGCCGCTCAGCTTTTTCACTTTTCACTCTTCTTTTACTTCCCGGATCAGAATAAAGGGGGTCATCTGGGTGGATTGGCCGGCGGGATTGTCGGCTACCATGGCCCGGAGATCCTCCTCGGTTTCCCGGATGATGGAGGCCTTGCCCAAAAGCTCTACATTCAGGTCGTTGGCATCCACAATGATCATAGCCACCCCGGTCTTTTCATAGACCTCATCGCAGACGCCGCCGGGGTTTTCCGGTACCCGGACGCCCATGTGGGCGTATTCCGGGATGTCCTCCCCATAAAAGCCGTCCAGGCCGGAGACCTCCACCCCCAGGATGCGGTAGAAGGTGCCGCGGATCCCGCGGAGCTTGTCCGCGGCCGCCCGGAGGGCGGCCCAAAGGACCTTTGGGAGCCCGCAGATGTTGATGGCGAACTGCATCTTAACGGGCAGTCCCATTCCCGGCCCTGCGGAGGTCTGGTGGACGAACCGGCTGAGGAGCTTGGCCCAGAAGCCGGGACGGCACTCGGCCTCGGTGACCACCCGGTTTTGGCACAGGGCGATGACCTTCTCGCTGGAGGAGAGGATATCCCCAGGCTGATAGAGGGGCTTGACGTAGGTGTTGATCAGGTCGATATAGCTCTCTCCTGGCCGGACAAAGTGGGTCTGGATGGCATGGCGGGCAAAGGTTCTCATTTTCCTCGCTCCTTCTCCAGCTGGGGCTGGGCCTTCTCCTCCGGGCCGGGGATCCGGATCAGGATGGATTTGCCGGGGTTGGCCTTGAATTCATAAAGTTCCATGGGATCATATCCTTTCTTTTTGCCTGGCTTCAGTATACCGAAGAAGGGAGAGGAAGTTTTTAAAATCGAGAGTCGCTTTTCTGAACAAAACCTGTCTTTTTCCTGAAGAATTGTCCAGCCTCCCTTTTGAAGTGTAAAAGAGAGGCGAAAGAAGGGATATATGTAAAAGTGAATATATTTTGAATATCTCAAACTGGTTTCGAAGGATATATGATGGGGCTGAGGTGAGACTATGGAAAAAGATACCATTAAGCTGTCCAGGCGAGGAGACGATGGCTACAAGATCATCTCAGTCCGGATCAAGGAGCCCACCTTATGCCGGATCGATGAGGCGGCGGGAAAGACCAACCGCTCCCGGAACGAGGTCATCAATATCATGCTGGAGCATGGGGTAAATATTTTGGAGATCGAGGAGTGATACGGCCTTTGTATAAACTCTCCTTTGGCGGCGGATACTGGAAGGGAACAGGAGGGAGAGCATGGGCTTTTTTGGGCAAAAAGCGCCGGAGGATCCGCCTCATCCCCGGCAGGTGCCCCGGCTGGAGGGGGCGCTGACGCCGGAGGATCTGGGGCGGGTCTTTGGGGGCTGTGTGGACTACAGCCGGCGCAGCGTCACCGTGGGAGGCAACGAGGCTCTGCGGTGCGAGCTGGTCTTTATCGCAGGGATGGTGCGGATGGAGCGGGTCAGTGACTACGTCCTCCGTCCCCTGGCTCAGGATCGGGAGCTGGGAGCGCTGGGGGAGGCGGTGGCCTGGGAAAAGATGCGCTCCGGGGCCCTGTATAGCCTGTCGGTCACTGAGCGAACCACTTTGGATGAGGCGGTGGGAGATCTGATCGACGGCAACTGCCTGCTGCTGTTCCCGGGAAAGGAGCGGGCCCTGTCCTTTAATGTGGGCACCGAGGAAAAGCGGGGGGTGGGGGATCCGGAGAATGAGATCTCCGTCAAAGGACCCCGGGACTCCTTTGTAGAGAACCTGCGGACCAACACCTCCCTGACCCGACGGCATTTGAAGGCACCGGAGCTGAGGATCGAGGAGCAGATCGTGGGGCGGCAGACCCTGACCCCGGTGGACATCCTCTGGGTGGAGGGGCTGGCCGACCCTCAGACGGTGGAGGAGCTGAGGGGGCGGATCAGGGAGATCGACATTGACGCCCTTTTGGCCACGGGGAATCTGGAGGAGTATATCGTGGATCGCCTGGATACCGCCTTCCCCATGGCCCAGAGCACCGAACGGCCGGATCGGTTCTGCTACGGGCTTTGCCAGGGACGGGTGGGGATCCTTGCGGAGGGGCTTCCCCTGGGGTATCTGGTTCCGGCGGTGGTAGGGGATTTCCTGCGGGCACCCCAGGACCGGTCGGAGAACTGGCTGGCGGCCTCCGCCCTGACCATCCTGCGGTGGCTTTGCCTGCTGGTGACCCTTTATCTGCCGGGGCTCTATCTGGCGATGGTAAATTTTCATCCGGAGATGATCCCCACCCGGCTGGCCCTCTCCATTATGGCGGCCCGGCGGGATGTGCCCTTCTCGGCCATGTTTGAGACGCTGCTGCTCCTTATTGCCTTTGAGGTTTTGCAGGAGGCGGGGCTCCGTCTGCCCCAGTCTATCGGCCAGACCGTGTCCATCCTTGGGGGACTGGTGGTGGGATCGGCGGCGGTGGAGGCCCGGCTCATTTCCCCGGCGGTGCTGGTGGTGGTGGCCGGGGCGGGGATCGCGGGGTACACCATGCCCTCCCAGGATCTGGCGGCCGCTCTGCGGCTATGGCGGTTTTTCCTGGCTCTGCTGGCAGGGTGGATGGGGCTGTTTGGGGTGGTGCTGGGGACGGTTTTGCTGGTAGGGCATCTGGCGGGGCTGGAGAGCTTCGGGGTGGCCTACCTGACCCCCTTTGCCGTCAACGCCGGGGAGCGGACGGGGGCGCGGGCCCTTCTGCGGCAGCCCCTGCCGGCGGACAAGCTGCGGCCGGGGTATCTGCATCCGGCCAACCGGAGGAAGCAGAGGTAGGGGCGGGAAGGCCACCGGGAAAGATCACAGAGAACAGGGGGCGCCGGGACAAATGAAGAGATACGGGTGGATATTAGCGCTGATTTTTTTGCTGGCCGCCAAGGGGGTGGGGATCCTGCCCCAGGCCCGGGAGCCGGAGGAGCGGAAGCTGGTCACTGCCTTGGCGGTAGACGGCGGGGAGGAGATCCGGGTCACCGCCGTCACTGGAGTGCGGGTCACCGAGGAGGAGGAAGCGGAGCTGCTGACCGGGGAGGGGGCGAGCCTGGCCCAGGCCTGCCGGAGCCTTCGGGGGCGCTCCGCCCGGCGGCCCTACCTGGGGCAGACTGAGCAGCTCCTGCTGGGGGAGGGACAGGATCTGAGGGCGGCCCTGGATTTTGTCCTCTCCGACAGGGAGCTGCGGCTGGACACTCTATTATATATAGTAAGGGGCCCTGCCGGGGAGGCCCTGGCCGCCTCAATGGAAAAGGTGGCGGGGGAGACTGGGGGAGAGGATCCCCGGGGAAGGACGGTGGGGGAGATCCTGCCCCGGCTGGCCCAGAAGGAGTACACCCTGGCCCCCGCACTGGCTGCCGGGGAGGGAGGCGCCTTGGAACCGGCGGGCTGGGCAGTGCTGAGCCCCGACGGTGTGGAGGGCTATTTTGAGGGGGAAGCCGCCCTGGGGGCCGCCCTGCTGGCTGGGCTTGGAACGGAGCAGGTGGTGACCCTGCCCTTCGGGGCGGTGGAGCTGCTCTCGGTCCAGACCTGGATGGTGGATGGGGCCCTCCACTGTATCCTTACCGCCCGGGTGGTGGAGGGGATCGCAAAGACTGAGGAGCTGGAGGACTGGGGGAAGGAGTGCCTGGAGCTGGCCCTGGCCTCGGACTGGGATTGCTGGGGACTGGATCAGGAGGAGAAGCTGCTGCGGCCTCTGCGCTGGGGGCAGGAGGAGATCCCGCCCTCCGGGCTGGAGATCATAGTGAGAGGAAAGCTGGTGGAGCCTTGAACAACAAAAAAGGAGGCTGCTCCCGCCGAGAGCGGCTGGAGCTGACCGCCGCTGCTTTGATCCCGGCGGCCCTGGGGATCCTGCGGCCGGCGATCCTGCTGGGCGGGCGGCTGACCTGGCTTGCCCCGCTTCTGGCTCTGCCCTTTGGCGTGTGCCTCTGTCTGGTTTGGAACCGGCTGGGGGAGACAGATCTAAGCCGGGGGCTGAAGGGGGCCTTCGGCGGCTTCCTGGGAGGGGTGTCGATTTTACTGTATCTGCTCTGGGGACTTGTTCTTTTGACGGACAGCGCCCGGCGGTATTCCGACCGCCTTCTCTCCGTATTCGAGGGGGAGACGGTGCGGTGGCTGTTCCTTTTCTCTGCCCTGGGGGTGGCTCTGTGGTTGGGGCGGCAGGGCGGCGGGGCCTTTGCCCGGACGGGAAGGATCTTTTTCCTGGCGGTGGGGCTTACCCTCTGCGGCGTTCTGCTGTTGGCCCTGCCGGGGATGGACTGGAGAAACCTTGCTCCGCCCAGGGGGGAGGAGTGGTGGGGGCTTTCCGGAGCCGGAGCCCTGTGCCTGAGCCTGGCGGGCTACGGGGTATACGCCCTATGCCTTCCCCGGCGGGGGGAGGAGAGGGTGGAGGAGACCTGGCCTTGGGCGGTTTGGGGCTGTGGACTGCTGGCCACTCTCTTTCTGGTGATCCTGGGGGTTTTCGGCCCCGCTCTGGCGGGCTGGATGGAAGATCCCTTTCTCTATCTATTGGAGGGTGTCCGGGTGCCGGGGGCCTTCCGGCGGGGGGAGGCGGGGCTTATTGCCGTACTCTCCCTGGCCGACCTGGTACTGCTGACCCTTTTGGCCCGGGGGTGCATGAATCTTTGGAGGGAGCTTCTATCCTCCATTTCAGCCCTGGGCTGTGTTCCGGTAGCGGGGGCTTTTCTTTTGGCTGGATTTCTGCCGGCCATGGGTCCGGCGTGGGGATGGTGGGAATCCATCCTGCCGGCAGGAAATTTGCTTTTGGGCATTTTGCTCCCCGTCCTCGCTGTTTTGACCAAAAGGGTGAGAAAGGGGGAAGGAGACCGGGCCACATTTTGTGTAAGGAAAAGGGAAAGCGGCGCAGATGTAGCGGTAAAAGAGAAAGATGAAAAAAGTGGAAAAGAAAATGAAAAAAAGTGTTGACAACGGGCTTCTGATTTGGTATATTAATAAGGCACCGCAAAACAGGGCTGTTTTTTAAGGGCCGGAACCCCTTGGGGGACAACGGATTTCGAGAATTTCAGACTGAAGCGGCGAGCGGCGTGCACCTTGTAAATTAAACAACGTGAAGAAACGAAAAGACCAGACGAGGACGGAAGTCCTTTTGGCAAGAGTAGCTTGTTAAAAGGTCTCCGGAATTGATTTCTTTGAAGCTAAGAGATAAGCTTCAATAATTTGATTTA
>JAAWBD010000070.1 GCA_022792495.1 Oscillospiraceae bacterium | reverse complement strand
TGCGCCAACCCCGCCATGGTCAAGGAGTACGACGAGTACTGGGGAGACAACCTCTCTGACCGGACCCTGAGCACCAACGCGGGCACCAACACCGGCGACGGCATCAAGATGGCTATGGCCATCGGCGCCGACACCGTGGATCTGGGCGTGGCCCAGATGATGCCCTCCTCCTCCCCCCTGAAGGGCACCATGACCGACGGCATCTGGGCCGACGCTGCTGAGCAGCTGTGGATCGGCGCCGACGGCAAGCGGTTCGTGGACGAGTACGCCGAGCGTGACGTGCTGGCCAAGGCCTCCATGGAGCAGCCCGACGGCATCTTCTACATCATCTATGCCGGCAGCGCCATGCGCGAGGGCAAGGATAAGTGCCAGGGCACCAGCTACACCGCCGGCGGCATGGGCGGCACCGTCCAGGCCATGGTCGAGGGCGGCCACATCTGGTACGGCAAGGATCTGAAGGAGCTGGCCGAGGCTACCAAGACCCCCGCCGGCGGCGCCACCTCCTCTTTCACTGAGGAGCAGCTGCGCACCGTGATCGAGCAGTACAACAGCTATGTGGAGGCCCAGAATGATCCCGACTTCCACAAGGGCAACCTGAAGGGCTACATCGACCTGGAGTACATCGAGAGCCACGACGATGTGGGCATCTGCATCAGCCCCCGTAAGGCCTCCCTGCACCACACCATGGGCGGCGTGAAGATCAACACCGAGGCTGAGGTCATCGGCACCAACGGCAAGGCCATCTCCGGCCTGTGGGCCGCCGGTGAGGTGACTGGCGGCATCCACGCGGGCAACCGTCTGGGCGGCAACGCCATCGCCGACATCTTCACCTTCGGCCAGATCGCCGGCAAGAGCGCTGCCGGCAAGTAAAACAGCGTACTTCTTCTTACATAGCCAAGAGGCCCGGCGGGATCTCCCGCTGGGCCTCTTGGTTTTCCATGATATCAAAGGGACTGCTTTTTCTCCCTGCGTACGCTCCAGAGGCTCACCAGGATGGAGAACAGCAGGAGAACCATGCCCACCGCCACCAGGGTCATGCCTGACTGGATCTTCCCCGTCCGCTCCGCCGCCAGGCCCACCAGAGAGGGAGCGATGGCCCCTCTCACGGCTCCCACCAGGTTCATCACACTGCAGCCCAGGTCGTTGCCCTTGATGGCGTCGCTGCCGAAGGCGAAGGCGGTGGGGTAGAGGGTGGCCATGAAGGCCCCCACCCCCGCCAGGGCTATGACCACCACAACGGGGCTTTGGCTGGAAATCATCAACAGGTAGAATCCCAGCAGGCCCACCGCGTCCACCACCAGGATGGCTCCCCGGGATACCTTTCCCGTGACGGCGGCCCCCACCATCCGCCCCAGGAACATGAGAAGCCACAGCACGCTGCTCATCACCTGGGCCAGCCGGGGGCTGAGGATCCCCGCATCCCGGAAGTAGGTCACCAGCCAGCCCATGATGGTATACTCCACCGCCAGGTAGAAGAAGAGCATCACGGTGGTCAGCCAGAACCGCTTATCCCGGAGAAAGGACAGGTCGGCGGCGGAGCCCTTCTCTCCTCCGGCCTCGGGAGGCATCTCCATCCGGGCGTAGACCAGCCCCTGGCCCAGACCCAGAAGGCAAAGGCCAAAGGTCATCACCTGCCAGCCCTGCTGGGGCCAGAGGGTGGTCAGCGCCACCAGAGCCAGGGGAGAGAGGAAGGCCCCGATGGCAAACACCCCGTGAAGAAGGTTAAAGCCCCGGGTAGCCTTCTCCCCCGGGAGGGTGGAGATCACCGTGTTGGAGAAGTTATTGATACAGCCCATGGTGGTGCCCTCCACCAGGCATACTGCCATCAGCAGGGCGGGGGTGCCCCACCCGGAGGCCAGGAGAGCGTAGCAACCCACCATCATAAGGACAGTAAGGAGGATGCTCCGCCGCCGCCCCAGCCGGAGGGCCAGCAGGCCCCACAGCACCATGGACACCAGGTTGCCCACCGACCGGAAGGACAGCATCAGCCCCGCCTGGTCATAGCTCAGGCTATAGGCCTGCCGGAAAAAGGGCAGAAGGGAGCCGAATATGCCGATCCAGCCGTTGATAAAATAGGCCAGCAGCACCCCGTGGAGGAGCCGATCCTCCCGGCTCTCCCTGATCGTATTCTCATCCATCTTCTCTTTCCTCCCCTATGATTTCTGGGGTAAGTGTATCATCTTTGGGACGGTTTGATAAGCCCTCCCAGGATTCTTTTCCCTTTTTCACAAAAAAATCCCCGCTGAGACCGGCTCAGCGGGGATTTTTTTACCCTTTCTCTTTCCCTATCTCTGTGAGCGCCCGGTAATTATCATCGTTCATGTAGAGAATGGTCAACCAGAGCTGCCCCTCTCTCCCGTCGTCCCACAGCTCCACGTAGTACATCAGCCGCTTTTCCATGTCCGCGGCAAAGAAGCAGCCAGGGCCTCCGCTCCCGTCCTCATACCCTGCATAGGCGAAAAAGATTCCCAGCCGCTCCTCCAGGGGGATCTCCCCGTCCGGCAGGGGGAGTTCCACCTTTACGCAGCGGGCCTCGTCGGGGCTCTGTCCATAGTCCAGCTCCTCCCCGGAGAAGGAAAAGAGGCAGTCCACCCCCTCCAGGCAGAAGGCATAGCCCCCTGCGTCCTCTCCGTGGAAGATCCAGGGCTCCTCCCCCCCGTTTTCAGGGTCTGGCGGAGCTCCGCCCCTGTTTGGCCGATATAGGCGATGGCCTCCTCCGGAGATTTGGCAGGTTCCGGGGTTCGGGCCCGCGTCTGGAGCGTCCCCTCTCCAAGGGTCAGAAGAGCCGCCAGAAGGACGGCCAGGAGTCTTATATGCATCTCTCTCCTCCCCCTTTCTCAGTCCTTAGGCTCCGCCCCCAGGAGCTCATCCAGATCCACGCCGCCGAAGCTCTCCAGGGGGATCCCCTCCACCTGGAAGAGGATCTCCGCCTCTGGGTTTAGCTCCGTCAGAGTCTCGGCCACCGCCAGGATCCGGCGAGGATCCTCCTCCCCCTCCAGCCAGCCTCCCGACAGATCCACAGTACAGCGGTTTCCCTCCCAGCCCAGGGACAGCAGGGCGGTGTCCGGAGGACAGACAGGCTCCAGCTCTCCGCTCTCCGGACCCTTCAGCAGCGCCTGAAGGACGGCGATCTCCGTCTGATCCCCCATCCGCAGGGTGAGAGTCCGCTCCTCCGGGGCGATGGTCTCCCCTTGGAGGAACCAGAGGCGGACGGTCTGCTGCCGCTCTCCGCCGGAGCCGTTGTCCAGCAGGAAATCCTGGGCGGTGTATACCTGATCCCGGAAGGGCCGGGGCCGGCCCTCCACCGTCAGGTAGACCCGGCTGATATGGCCCAGTCCGCACAGGCTCAGCACGATGCAGCCGTCGGCCAGGGTGAGATCCACCCCGGACAGGCCGCCGTAGGCCTCGGAGAGATCCACCACCGCAAGCTCTCCCTCCTCCCGGCAGCTGCGCACAACGGTGCCCGAAGGGAAGGGGGATCGGAGCCCCGGGGTCTCAGGCCCCGCCAGCAGGAGAGGCATCACATCTGCGGCGGTGGGGGTGTTCCCCGGCGTCTCCCGGAATTCACTGTCCAAGACCTGGCCTCTCTCCCCACCCTCCCCGGCCAGGTAATAGAGGGTCAGCCCCTTTCCAGAGACGGACGGGTCGGTAAGGAGCTCCCGTACCCCTCCGCAGGAGGCACAGAGGAGGTTCAGGGCAAGGAACAGGGGCAGAAGCCGCTTTTTCATCCCACACCTCCCTCTTCGCACAGGGGAAAGGTGACGGTAAAGCGGCTTCCTCTCGGACTCCGCCGCTGTACCGCCACCTCCCCGCCATGACGGCGGGCGGTGTCCCGGACAATGGACAGGCCCAGGCCCGTTCCTCCGGCGGCCCGGGAACGGGCCTTATCCACCCGGTAGAAGCGGTCAAACACCTTGTCGGCATCCGCCTCAGGGATCCCCACGCCGGTGTCCTCCACCATGATGACCACTTTCCCCTCCCAATCCTGGGCGTAAAGCTCTACCCTTCCCCCGGGAAGGTTATATTTGATCCCGTTCTCCACCAAATTAAAAAGGATCTGATAGAGGTCGTCCCGGGTGGTTTTCACCATCAGGCCCTCGGGTACGTTCAGCTTCAGCTCCACATCCACCGCCTTGGCCAGGGGCTCCAGCATATGCTCCACCCGCTGGGCCACCCCTCGGATCTCCACCGGCTCGGCCTCCACCGCCGGGGGGGCAGCGTCCAGCCGGGTCAGGGTCAGCAGGTGCTCGGTGATCCGCTGGAGCCGGGAGGCCTCGTCCCCAATGTCCCCTACAAACTCCTGAACGGTCTCCGGGTCGATATGGTCGGTCTGGAGAATGGAGTCGGTAAGCAGCCGGATGGAGGCCAGGGGGGTCTTTAGCTCGTGGGAGGCGTCGGAGACAAAGCGCCTTCTCACCTCCTCGGTGGTCTGGAGCCGGTCGGTGAGGGCGTTGAACTCTCCCGCCAGCTGGCTCAGCTCGTCCCGGCCCTGGGTCTTTACCCGGTGGTTATACTCCCCCTCCCGGACGATGTGGATGGCATCCAGAAGCCGGCCCAGCCGCAGGGTAAGGGCCTGGGAGAAGATGAGGGAGAGCGCGGCGGAGACCAGCACAATGACCATGGAGATGGTTCTCAGGGTCTGTTGGATACCCACCAGCAGCTGACCCTGGTCGGCGTCGTACTCATCGGCGTATACCGCCCCCAGGATCATCCCCCGGTAGGTCACCGGAATGGCGGCCCGGCTGTGAAAGGCCCCGGCTGTGTAGTCCGAGCAGAACTCATCCCGGCCCTGAAGGGCCCGGGTCACCTCGTAGAGAAGGGCGTACCTCCCCACCGCACCCGAGGCGGTGGAGGTGTCGTAGAGGGTGATCCCGGTGGAGTCGGTGACCAGCACCCGGCTGAGGCCCGCGTCGCCCAGCACCTCCATGACCCTGGCCACGCCCTCCCGGTTCAAGCCTTCCGGCCCCGCCAGGGCGGAGGCCATAACGGAGACCTGGCTCTGAAGGGAGGTCTGCTTGGACTGGAACACCATCTGCTGGGAGGCCAGCACCGGGTAGGTGTTCAGCAGCACCAGCACTGCGGCGATCAGGGCCAGATAGGTCAGGGCATATTTCATCCGAAGGCTCCGCCAGAATGGCACCTTCTTTGTTGTCACTGGCTCCATCGAGACCTCACCCCCGATACAAGGTAAAATGAAAAGAAAAAATCCCATAGGCTCAAATTGGTAATCCTTTATGTCACGGTCAAAGGAGATTCCTATCTTTCTCCCCCGCTTTTTTACTTTTCACTTTTCCCCTTCAGATAGTACCCCACGCCCCACTTGGTGAGGATATACTCCGGGTTGGCCGGATCCAGCTCCAGCTTCTCCCGGAGGCGGCGGACATGGACGTCCACCGTCCGATAGTCTCCCACGTACTCATAGCCCCAGACCACATTCAAAAGATTCTCCCGGGAGTAGACCCGGCCCGGGTTGCGCATGAGCAGCTCCATCAGGTCGAACTCCTTGGCGGTGAGTTCCACACCCTCCCCCTCCTTCCAGGCGGAGCGCTCGTCAGGATCCAGGGTGATGTGGCCTGCGGTGAGCCGCCCTCCCCCTGTCTCCTGCTGGGTCATGCCCGCCCGGCGGAGGAGGGCCCGGATGCGGGCCTTCAGCTCCAGGATGTTAAAGGGCTTGGTGATATAGTCGTCCGCCCCCGACTCAAAGCCGATGAGCTTGTCCCCATCCTCCCCCTTGGCGGTGAGGATGATTATGGGTACATTGGAAAACTCCCGTATGCGCATACAGGCCTGAA
This sequence comes from Oscillospiraceae bacterium, assembly GCA_022792495.1. Lineage (GTDB taxonomy): Bacteria > Bacillota > Clostridia > Oscillospirales > Oscillospiraceae > Vermiculatibacterium. Next base: position 14,347 of record JAAWBD010000070.1, on the reverse strand, counting down.
GTCCGTCGATCTTGGGCATCATCAGATCCAGCAGGATCAGATCGAAGCTGCCGCTCCGGGCCATGTCCACGGCGGCCTGGCCGTCATAGCCCACCTCCACCTGGTAGCCCTCGCTCTCCAGGTTGAATTTGATGCCCTTGACCAGCACCCGCTCGTCGTCTACGACCAATATTTTCATTGGGTTTCCTCCCCTGTGGTGATGTAGTCCAGCAGCTCCGCCAACGTCTCCTCCCCAATGCCCTTCACCCGGGTGAGCTCCTCGGGAAAGCGGTAGGGGCCGTTCTGCTCCCGGTCGGCGATGATATCCGCCGCCCGCTTCTCCCCGATACCGGGCAGCCCCTTCAGGGCCTCGGCGTCGGCAGTGTTGATATCCACCTTCTCCCTGGGTGCCTCTGGAGTGGGAGCGGGAAAGGCGGTCTCGGTGATCTCCAGCCTGCGCTGGGTCTCCACCCGCAGGGGCTGAGAGGAGGTATTTCCCCGGAGAAACCAGCCGGCGGTAAAGGCCAGGAACAGGGCGGTGAGCACAAGGATGGCCCCCTCCCACTTGGAAAGTTTCATAAATTTGTAAGCTCCTTTCCCGTTGCGCCCCGGCCCACATTCTGGTATACTGATGGGTAGTCATGTACAGTATACCATATCTTACAGGAGTTTCCTATGAAAAAATATCATTCTCTCCCCGCTTTTTTCCTGGCCCTATTCCTTCTGGCGGGGCTTGCAGCTCCCACCGCCCTGGCCAGCGAGCCTTTCTCGGTAAACGCCACCTCCGCCATCCTGGTGGACGCCGACTATGACCAGATCCTCTATGAGCTGGCCGCCGATGAACGGCGGTATCCCGCCTCCATCACCAAGGTGATGACCGGCCTTCTCACCGTGGAGGCGGTAGAGCGGGGAGACCTGACTGCCTGGGGGGAGCCCCTCACCATGGACACCATGGTCACCCTTCAGCCCGATCTCTATACCGATGTGGGGCCGGGCAGCTCCTCCCAGGGGCTGAAGGAGGGGGAGATCCTCTCTGTCCGGGATCTGCTTAACTGCGTTCTCCTCCCCTCGGCCAACGAGGCCTGCAACGCCCTGGCCACCGCCCTGTGCGGCAGCGTCCCCGCCTTCGTGGAGCGGATGAACCAGCGGGCCCAGGAGCTGGGGATGTCCAGCACTCACTTTGTCAACACCCACGGCTATCACAATGAAAACCACTATACCACCGCCCGGGATATCTCCCGGATGTGTCTGGAGGCCATGCGCCACGCCGATTTCCGGCAGATCGTCTCCTCCACCAGCTACACCGTCCCCGCCACCAACCTGAGCCCCGCCCGGGAGCTCCACGACACCAACGCCCTGGTCTCCAACTTCCGCACAGGGGAGAACCGGCTTCTCTACCAGTACGCCGTGGGTATCAAGACCGGCTCCACCCCCGAGGCAGGCTACTGTCTGGCCTCCGCGGCCGAGAAAAACGGCCGAACCATGATCGCCGTGGTGCTTGGAGGCGTTAACTGGAGGGTTAACGGAGAGTATGTGGAGCACAACTACTTCATCGAGAGCAAGGCTCTGCTGGAGCATGGCTTCAACGACTTTTCCCGAAAGGATGTGCTGAGCCAGATCGAGCCCATCGGCACCATCCCCGTCACCCTCTGCGCCGAGCAGGACTATGTCACCGTCCAGCCTGCCCGGGGGCTGGAGGCCACCCTGTCCAACGACGTGGATCCCGCCCTCTTTGACCGGGATATCGTTCTGCCCGAGACCCTGGAGGCTCCCATTGAAAAGGGGCAGATCCTGGGAACTATCTCCATCTCTTACCAGGGCAAGGATTACGGCACGGTAAACCTTGTGGCCTCCACCTCCCTGGAGCGCTCCCAGTGGCTGTCCTTTCTGGATCAGCTCCAGCGGATCTTTGGCCTTCTCTGGGTAAAGCTTCTTCTGCTGGCAATCGTCCTTATCGTGCTGATCTTCTCCCTCCGCCGGGCCATCTTCGGCCCCAGCCGCCGCCGGAACCGCCGCCGGCCCACCCGGAACCACTCTACATACAGCGGTTCCTACCGGGGACGGAGAAGATAAAGGAATACAAAAAAGGGAGGCCCTACGGTTTCGTAGGGCCTCCCTTTTTTGTATTCTTACCCTTCTGCTTCCTTCAGCGCCTTTGCCAGCTGGTCGGGGCAGGAGGTGGGCTTTCCGCCGCAGCGGATCCCCTCCAGACGCTGGATCACGTCCTCCACCTTCATCCCCTCCACCAGCTTGCTGATGCCCTGGAGGTTGCCGTGACAGCCGCCCATGACCTGGAGGGATTTCACGATCCCCTCCTCCACCTTGATCTTCATCTGCTGGGAGCAGACCCCCTGGGGCTGATATGTGATAAGCATATGCCTCTTCCTTTCTTTCTTTTTCTCCATCATACCATACCCATGAGAAAATAGCAAGGCCCATCCTCCTCAGGTCAGCAGGTCGGGGCCGGGCAGATCCATCTCCCGCTTCCGGGCGGCGGAAAAGGCCAGTTTGGAGGAGAGGAGCTCCCGGTCTCCGGCGGCCACCGCGTCCCGATAGGTTTTCAAATTCTCCAAAAGGGTATCCAGACAGGCGGTGAGAGCGGGAGCATTGAGGGAGAATAGCTGCGTCCAAAGCCCCACATCCAGGGCGGCCACCCGGGTACAGCCCCGGAAGGAGCTGCCCTCATATCCCTTACAGGTGAAAAGGTTCTCGTCGTCGCAGACGCTGACGGCGATGATATGCATCATCTGGCTGGTGTAGGCCAGGATGGCGTCGTGCTGGGCGGGAGTGGTCTTGACCACATCCCGGCAGCCGATGTACTCCGCCAGCTGCTCCATCAGTGACACATGCTCCGGAGTGCTCTCCGCCCGGGGGGTCAGGATCAGGTGGGAGCCCTGGAACATCTCAGCGAAGGCGTGCTCAACGCCGGAAAACTCGGTGCCCGCCATGGGGTGGCAGCCGATGAAATCCACCGAGGGGGGCAGGCACCCGGCCTTCTCCATAACAGCGGACTTGATACCGCACACATCGGTGACCAGGCACCCGGGCTTGAAGGCGTTTTTATACGTCTCCAGAAAATCCAGGATCCCTTGGGGATGGAGGCAGAGCATGACCACATCGGCCCCCTTTACCGCCAGGGCGGCGTCCTCGGTGACCTCGTCCCCCACCCCGTGCTCCCGGGCGAAGCGGAGGGTGGGCTGGGACAGATCCACCCCCACTATGGTAAATCCCTCAAAGCCCTTAAGGGCCATAGCCATGGAGCCTCCGATAAGGCCCAGGCCCACGATAACGAATTTCTTTTTCATGCAGGCGCCCCTTTTCCCTTTTTTACCGTTCCGTTTGGCTCATACCTCCCGTCCCACACACTGGGCCACTGTGGCTGCCTTCTCCATCAGGAGCCGGAACTGGTCGGGGGTGATGGACTGCTGGCCATCGCAGAGCGCGTGAACGGGGTCATTGTGGACTTCGATGATAAGGCCGTCGCACCCGGCGGCGATGGCGGCAAGGCTCATCCGCTCCACCATCCAGGCCTGGCCGCTGGCGTGGGAGGGATCCACCATGACGGGCAGGTGGGACTGCCGCTTCACCGCCAGCACCGCTGAGAGATCCAGGGTGTTCCGGGTAAAGGTCTCAAAGGTGCGGATCCCCCGCTCGCAGAGGATCACATTGGGGTTACCCCCGGCCAGGATGTACTCCGCCGACATGAGCCACTCCTCAATGGTGGAGGACAGGCCCCGCTTGAGGAGAATGGGCTTGTTGGTCTTGCCCAGCCGCTTCAGAAGATCAAAATTCTGCATGTTCCGGGCCCCCACCTGGATCACGTCCACATGCTCGGCAAAGTGATCCACATCATCGGTGTTCATGATCTCGGTGACGATGGGAAGCCCTGTATCCATCCGGGCCTTCTCCAGAAGCTCCAGGCCGGTGTAGCCCATGCCCTGGAAGGCGTAGGGGCTGGTGCGGGGCTTGAAGGCTCCGCCCCGGAGGGCCTGGGCTCCCGTGTCCTTCACCTCCCGGGCGATGGCGGTGATCTGTTCCTGGCTCTCCACCGAGCAGGGGCCCGCCACCACCAAAAGCCGTTTGCCCCCCACGGTGACGCCGGGAGCAAGCTCCACCACCGAGTCGTCCGGATGATACTTCCGGTTGGCCTTTTTATAGGGCTCGCTGACCCGCATGACCCGCTCCACCCCAGGCAGAGCCTCCATCTTTTCGGTGTCGATATTGCCGGCATTCCCCTCGGCGCCCAGGATGGTGGTCTCCGTACCCCGGGAGATCATCACATTGACGCCCCCACGCTCCATCTCCTGGATGGCTCGATCCAGCTCCTCCCGGGTATGTCCCGGCCTCATGATCACGACCATACATTCTCTCCCCTTCCGGTTGATTTTTTCCACGAAAAAACGCGGCGGCCCTGTTCGGGCTGCCGCGCTGCGTCAATGCTTCGGCAGATCCGGACTTGGGCGTTACAAAAGGCCGCTATCGGAATAGCGGTAATAGGCGTAATACCCATGTCCGTTGTGCTTTCTCATATACAGCACCTGCTTTCTACGGGTACTTTAGCACTTTTTGGTGCGAAAGTCAAGGGCTTTTTCTTGAAATTTCCGGAGGATATGGTATGATATAGAAAGCCGATATATTTACTCTGTTTTCAGCAAGGAGGCCCCTCTATGAAAATCTCCACCAAGGGACGTTACGCTCTGCGGCTCATGCTGGATCTGGCTCTCACCGGTACAGATGTCCCCGTGTCCCTCCGGGATGTGGCCGCCCGGCAGGATATCTCCGACAAGTATTTGGAGCAGATCGTCACCCCCCTCGCCCGGGCGGGGCTGGTGCGCAGCGTCCGGGGGGCGGGGGGCGGCTATCTGCTGACCCGGAGCCCGGAGAGGTATACCGTAGGAGAGATCCTGCGGATCCTGGAGGGCAGCCTGGCCCCGGTGAGCTGCGCCGAGGACGGCGCCTGCTGCGGCCGGGCGGAGAACTGCGTCACCATGGAGGTCTGGGAGCAGATCGCCGCGGCGGTGGCCGGGGTGGTGGATCACATCACCCTGTCAGATTTGGTAAGGCGGTACTACGAAAAGGGCGGCAAGGAGCCCGTGCGGTCATGAGCAGTGGGAGAGGGAGAACGCCTGGCGTTCTCCCTCTCCCTTTTCCTCTTCAAATTCCAAACCACCATCTCACCGCCCAAGCCGCCGCCAGGAAGGCGGCCACATCGGCGCAGAGGGCCGCCGGGATGGCGTACCGGGTCTTTTTCACTCCCGCCGCCCCAAAATAGACCGCCACGGTGTAGAAGGTGGTCTCGGTACAGCCCAGCATCACCGCCGCGGTGCGGCCAATGCTGGAATCCGGGCCGTAGGTGGAGATAAGCTCCGCCCCCACCCCCAGGGCCGCATTGCCGCTGACCGGACGGATCAGAAGGAGCCCCACCGTCTCCGGGGGCACCCCCAGCCAGGTGAGGAAGGGGGCCAAAAGCCCCCCCAAGGCCTCCAGCACCCCAGAGGCGCGAAGCATATACACCGCCGTCATCAGAGCCACCATGGCCGGGATGATCTTCACCAGTACCCCCAGCCCCTCCCCAGCCCCCTGGATCAGGGCGTTGTACACATCCACCCCTCTCACCATGCCCCACAGGGCCACGGCAGCGATGGTGAAGGGCACCACCATCTGAAAAAACAGGGTCAAGGCCTTCCCCTCCCCCACAGCCGGCTCATCACCTTGGCCGCCACCACCCCCACCGTCACCGAGACGGCGGAGGCCAGCCACACCGCCGGCAGGATATCAAAGGGCGTAGCGCACCCTGCCCCCAGGCGCACGCTAGCCACGGTGGTGGGGATCAGCTGGATGGAGGCGGTGTTGCACACCACCAGCATACACAGGCTGTCCGAGGCGATCCCCGGAGTTCTCCGCGCCATTCTCCGGGCCGCCTGGATCCCCAGGGGGGTGGCGGCGTTGCCCAGCCCCAGCAGGTTGGCCGACACGTTGGCAGACACCGCGTCCATGGTCTCCTTGTCCCGCCGGAAGTCAGGATAGAGACGGCGGAGAATGGGCCGCAGGAGCCGGGACAGACTCTCGGCCAGGCCGGAGCGCTTCATTACCTCCATGACCCCCATCCACAGGCACATGACCCCCGCCATGGTAAGGCACAGCTCCACCGCCGCCGCGGCCCCTTCCACCGCCCCGGCGGCCACGGCGGCACCGTTGCCTGCCCACAGGCCGTATAGGATGGATACCACCACCATCCCCGTCCAAATCACCGACATGGCCATCTTGTCCACCCCTTTCGTCCCTCCACTCTATGTAGGGACAGGCAAGGGTATGTCCCCTTTTACTTCTTTTTGTAAAGAAAACAAAAAAACTTTTTCTTCCACCTCTTCCAAAATTTTCTTGACTTCGACATGAAAATCCTTGATAATGGGATTTGTTACATTATCTGGGATTTACGGAAATTTCTGAAAACTGTAAAAAGAAGGAGAACGGAACATGAAATCAACGGGAATTGTCAGAAAGGTGGACGAATTGGGCCGCATCGTCCTGCCCATCGAGCTGCGCCGCACCCTGAACATTGACGAGAAGGACTCCCTGGAGATCTACGTGGACGGCTCCTCGGTGATCCTGCGGAAGTATGAGCCCTCCTGCATCTTCTGCGGCGACGCGGGGGATGTGACCACCTTCCGGGGCAAAAACATCTGCCAGAAATGCCTGCAGGAGCTGAGCCAGGGCTGAATACCACCCCCCAAAAACAGAGCCCGCCGTCTGGCGGGCTCTGTTTTTATGTAAACTAATTCTGTCCTCACAGCTCCAACGCCGCGGCGTAGAGCTCATTCCGGGACAGGCCCAGCTCCTTGGCGGCCTGCTTCACCGCGTCCTTCCGGGACAGGCCCTCCCCCCGCAGCGTCTCCACCCGCTCCAGGCCGTCGGCCACAGTGTATTCCTCCCCGGCCTGGGCAGGGGCGCCCTCCACCACCAGCACAAACTCCCCCCGGGGCGTCTCCCCCTTGTACCGCTCCACCGCCCCGGCCAGGGTGGTGCGGAGGATCTCCTCGTGGAGCTTGGTCAGCTCCCTGCACAGGGAGATCCGGCGCTCCGGCCCGAAGGCCTCCTCCAGATCGGCCAGCGTGGCGGTGAGCTTGTGAGGGGCCTCATAAAAGAGCATGGTTCTCTCCTCCCCGGCCAGGGCCTCCAGCCGGGCGCGGCGGTTTTTCCTGTTCATGGGGAGAAACCCTTCAAAAACAAACCGGGCGGTGGGCAAGGCTGAGGCCGACAGGGCCACCACCAAGGCGCAGGGACCGGGCAGGGCCTCCACCGGCACCTCATGCTGGGCGCAGAGAGCCACCAGCTCCTCCCCGGGATCGGAGATGGCGGGCGTTCCCGCGTCAGTGCAGAGCGCACAGCTCTCCCCGGCCAGCAGCCGGTCCAGCACCTGCCCGCCCGCCTCCTCGGCGTTGTGGCGGTAGTAGCTGATAAGCGGCTTTTTCAGCCCCAGGTGGTTGAGCAGCTTCAGGGTCACCCGGGTATCCTCGGCGGCGATAAAGTCCACCCGCTCCAAAGTCTCCGCCGACCGGCGGGAGATATCCCCCAGATTGCCGATAGGGGTCGGCACCAGATAGAGGGTTCCTGCCATGGGAAAGTCCTCCTTCCTAAATCAGCTTCGTTCCGGCAGTATAGCCAGCCCGGGGCGGCCGCCCTTTACTGCCTCGATCAATACGGCGTAGGGGGGCCTGTCCCCCCGGCTCCGGCAGAACTGCAAACGTTTGGGCTCCATCCCCGCCCGCCGCAGTCCGGTCAGCAGATCGGTCAGCCGCTCCGGAACATGCACCAGGGCAAAGCGGCCCTTCCCCTTCAGCGCCTTAGCCGCCACGGCGCACAGCTCGTCCAGGGTACAGCCCCCCAACCGTCCGGGACCGCCCCGGGCCCCGGAGCCCTCCGGATACCAGGGCGGGTTGGAGACCACCAGGTCAAACTCCCCCGGGGGAGACATCGACCGCAGATCCCCTGTCAATATCTCCCCCGTCAGGCCGTTCCCCGACAGATTCTCCCGGGCCAGCCCGGCGGCAGCGGGATCCAGCTCCACCCCACAGAGGGAGACCCCTCCCCCCCGGCGGGCACAGAGCAGCAGGAGCAGTCCCGCCCCACAGCCCAGATCCAGCACCCTGTTCCCCTTTCTCAGGGTGCAGAATTCCCCCAGGGCCAGCGAATCTGCCCCCAGGGGGAAGCAGCGTTCATCCCAGCGGTAGGCATAGGGCCCAAGCTGTTCCCTCTTTTCCACGGCCCTCCCCCTCCCTGGCGGCACAATACCGCAAAGCAAAACTGTCTGCGGCTATTATATCGGAAAAGACAGAGGTTGGCAAGGCCTGGTCATTGGTGTATCATAGATAAAAACAGATATAGGAGGGATCACCTATGGTATTTCGGAATATGCGCCGGTTCCGGCAGCAGCTTTCCAACGAGGAGTGCGAGGCCATTCTGTCCCGGGGAACCTCCGGGGTCTTGGCGGTAACGGGGGACGAGGGCTGGCCCTATGCCGTCCCCCTGAGCTATACCTACCGGGAGGGCAAGCTCCTCTTCCACTGCGCCACGGCGGGCCATAAGCTGGACGCCTTGAAAGCAGAGCCCCGGGCCTCCTTCTGCATCATTGACCGGGACCAGATCGTCCCCGAAGAATTCACCACCTACTACCGCAGCGTCATCGCCTTCGGCGCTGTCCGCGTCCTCACCGACCCGGCGGAGGTAGAGCGGGCGGCCAGGCTCCTGGCGGAGAAATACTGCCCCGCGGAGTCCCCTCAGGCCGTAGAGCAGGAGATCGGCGGCGCCCTGAGCCGGATGTGCATCCTGGAGATGACCGTCAGCCACATGACAGGCAAGGAGGCCCGGGAGCTGATGGAGGGCAAGAACAGAGTATGAGCGTCTATTTCTACGGCTGCGTCACCCTGGACGGCTATCTGGCGGACAAAAACCACGGCTTAGCCTGGCTCCATGAGACGGGGAGCGCGGAGGACGTCGGCTACGAGGATTTTTACCGCCGGATGAGCGTGACCCTCATGGGCCGAAGAACCTTTCGGGAGATCGAGGCCATGGGGGATCCCGCCGCCGTCTACCCCACCACCCGAAACTATGTCTTTACCCATCAAGCCGCCCCTCTCCCTTCCGGCTTCACCCCCGTATCCGGGGATGTGGCGGATTTTGTAAAGACCTTTTCCCCCAAAGAAAACCTGTGGGTCATCGGCGGAAATACCCTTCTGGCCCCTCTTCTGGATCAGGGCCTGGTGGATCATCTCATCCTCCAGCTCGCCCCCGTCCTCCTGGGCTCCGGGATCCCTCTGTTCACCCAAAGGGAGCACCTCCACCGCTTCCGTCTGGACAAAACCATCCAATACGGCCCCTTTGCGGAGCTCCACTACGCAAAGCCGTAGACCGTCCCCATTTTCCCACACGAAAAGGGCCCCGCTGTATCAGTACAGCAGGGCCCTTTTATCGTTTTCCTTCCTCACGCCGCCTGATCCAGCTGCCCCAGAGACTTATGGGCGATGGGCTTCCACTCTACCTTCTGGAACAGAGCCGCCACCGTGATGGGTATGTAGGTCAGCATAAACAGGGGAAACACCGGCAGAAACGCCAGCTTCCTCCATCCCGGGGCCCGGATGCTCCTCCACTCGCTGAGCACCGTCAGCAGCCCATAGAGGAAAAATCCCACGTAGAAGCTGCGAAACCCTCCCATCAGAAAGCTCCCAGTTGTCAGCAGCACCTGCTTCACCACATAGTTGGGCGCAGACAGACAGGCCAGGGCCACCACCACCTGGAGTGCTCCCCCCAGCACGGTGAGAAGCACCCCCGGGGTCACGGTAAGCAGGATGTCATAGCACCCCATCCCCCGGCGTCCCCCTTGGAATATTCCCTTGGCCAGGGACAGGCCGTAGGCCTTATCCACCTGGTAAAACCCCTTTGACCACCGCAGCCGCTGATCCCAGGACTGGCGGAAGGAGGTGGGCTGCTCGTCGTAGATCACCGCCCCCTCACAGTAGCCGATCCTCTTCCCCAGGGCGGCGCACTCAGCGGAGAACTGGATGTCCTCGGTGAGCAGATGATAGGGCCACCCTCCCTTCTCCCGGAGGTACTCCGCGGAGATGAGGAACCCGGTGCCCGACACATGGCAGTTAGTGCCCAGGGCCATCCGGGCGGAGTTGACAAACCGGGCCTCCCGCAGAAACCAGATGGAATATCCCGCCGTGATCCAGTTCTGCCCGAAATTCTTAGAGTTGCGGTACCCCGTCACCGCCACGTAATCCCCCCGGTCAAAGGTCCGGTTCATCTCAGAGACAAAGTTGGGATCCACAATGTTGTCCGCGTCAAAGACGAAATAGCCCTCGTACCGGCTCTCCAGCCCATCCTCGGCCAGCTTTTTCAGCAGGTAGTCCAGGGCATAGCCCTTCCCCACCTGCGTCCGGTCAAACCGGCGGTAGACCCGGGCCCCGGCGGCCTGGGCGGCGCCGGCGGTGTCGTCGGTGCAGTTGTCGGCCACCACATACACATCCAGCAGCTCCGCCGGATAGCTCTGCCGCTTCAGGCTTGCGATCAGCTCCCCGATGACCCCCTCCTCATTCCGGGCGGAGATGAGAACGGCATACCGCCGCAGCCGGGCTGGCTCCCGGCGATCCCGCCAATGGCGGCGGCAAAGCCCCAGGAGAAGATAGAGCCCCTGATAGGCATATAGAGTTGTAATGACAAAGGCAATCACAAGATTGAACGTCTCTACGAAGTGGAGCAGCTTCATTCCAGGCTCCCCTCCTTTCTATGGTTCATTTCGATTTTACCATAAAACCTTCGTTTTGCAAGACCTTCCAGCCAAACTTAAGGGAAGGTTAAGAAAATCTTCACAAGGGCAAAGATATCTGTAGAAATCCCTATTTCCAACCCAATTGCCCCAAAAAAGGAACCACACCGTGTCAAATACAGCGTGGCCCCCCTTCTTCATTTTTCACTTTTCATTTTTAACTTATATTCCCCCGGCGTCATCCCCACCGCCCTCTTGAACAGGCGGCTAAAATACTTCACATCATGCACCCCCACCCGCTCAGCCACGTCGGATACCCGCAGCTCCCCCTGCTCCAGCAGGACCTTGGCCGCCTTCATCCGCTCCCCCGTGATATACTCCCGCAGGGACACCCCCATCTCCTTCTGGAAGGCTCCGCTAAGGTAGTTGGGGTTCACATTGGCGTACCGGGCCACGTCGGTGAGGGCCAGATCCTCGGCGTAGTGGAGTTTGATGTAATATACTGCCCGGAGCATCAGCTCCTGGTAGGGCCCCTGCTCCCAGGCCAGGGCGCACAGCCGCTCCATCACTGGCCACAGGGCCTCCACACACTCCTCGATCTTCAGATAGCTCTCCGCCTGGCACAATTGCTCCAGGTCAATGTCCTCCAGCCCCCGGACGGTGCACCGCAGCTCCAGCATGTGCTTGCAGTAGGACAGGGCGTCCTGCAATAACGTCCACCGGAAGGAGCCCTTCACCGTTTTCAGAAACAGCCCCTCCAGCCGCTTTTTGCACAGGGAGGCATCCCCCTCGTCCAGGGCCTCCTGAAGCTGGTGGCACTCCCCTATTATGATCCGGTAGTCCGCTCCGTTGCGGCATTGTGCCACCCGATCCACTGTCAGTACCCCCGGCTCCATGCGGAAAAAGCTGAGGTCGTTGAGCTTCCGGGTCTGGAGATACCCCTCCCGGATGCCGGTGTAGCCGTGCATCTCCTCCGAGAGGGCGGTGACGTTGCAGTAGCGGGTGTCGCCTTTGAATATCTCTTTTTCATAGATTTTTTGACCTATGGCATTGATCTCCTCCGCCAGCTCCCCAGGGGCACATTTAGGGTTTTCGCCGGAGGAGAAGAGCATCGCCATTTGCTTGGCATCCCCCTCAAAAATCATAAACACATTCGCCTGATATCCGTTATGCTCTACTAAGTCTTCCACCTGTAGCCGCCAGCAATCATAAATCATCAAATACTCGTTAGGCTCCCATCCATACACCCCATAATAGATGGATTTTGGCATACCCGATAAACAAAACCAGAATTTTTATTTTACAAATTAACAATGTCCATCATCGGACATGAAAAAGAAAAGGAGAGAAATGCCATGAAGAAAAGAATCACAGCCCTTGCCCTGGCCGCTCTGATCGTCATGGGCACTGTGGCCGTGGCTGCCAGCACCGAGAAGACCATTACAGTCACTCCCATGGGCCTGAACGTCAACGGCCAGGTGGTCACCCCCACCAAGTCCGACGGCACCCCCGCTGAGGTCTTCGCCTACGAGGGCGCCACCTACGCCCCCCTTCGTTACCTCACCGAGTTCAACGGCAACCAGATGGTGTGGGACGCTAACGACCCCAGCACCGCCAAGATTATCACCACCGCCGGCTACTCCTACGCCGACACCATCGCCTGGGACGGCCAGTATGATGTGGTGGTAGTCGGCTTTGGCGGCGCCGGAGCCGTCGCCGCCTCCACCGCCGCCGACGAGGGCGCCAAGGTCCTGCTGGTGGAGAAGGCTCCCGAAGGTCACGAGGGCGGTAACACCCGCTACTGTGGCCAACTCTTTGTCTACGGTGACGAGGATGAGGAGGCCACCCTTTCCTACTATAAGGAATTAGCCGCTGACCGGGAAATCCCCGAAGCCATGCTCCGGGTCTATACCAAAAACATTGCTCACATGTATGATGTGATGGTGAAGCTCACCGGCATTGATAAATCCGGTTTTGTGGATTGGAGTGGCACACCTTTTGTCGGTCCCATGTCCCCTGAATATCCCGAGTTTACCGGGGCAGAGCATATCTCTCTAAACACCCTCCACGATGGTTTCGGCGACGGCTTTCTGTGGCAGAATCTCCGGGGTCTGGTCACCGGCAAGCCTGACAGCATCGACGTGTGGTTCGAGTCCCCTGGCACCCATCTGATCCAAGATCCCGTCGCCAAAACCATCCTGGGCGTCCAGGTGGAGCGGGAGGGCAAGACCCTGAACATCCGGGCCAACAATGGCGTGGCCCTCGCTACCGGTGGCTTTGAAAACAACCAGCAAATGATTGAAAATTATTTAGACATGTCTCAAACCGCCTACCTTGGCGGCGGCTATAACACCGGCGACGGTATCTCCATGGCTATGGAGGCAGGTGCCGATCTGTGGCATATGGATGTCTATGAGGGCGGCGGCTTTACCTATGGTGCCACCTCCTTCAAAGTAAAGCCCGGTGAGCGCAGTGTGCAAGTCAATAGCCCCGCCTTCACCAGCGGCAGCGTTCTTTTCCTGGCTGCCGACGGTAGCCGCTATCTCCAGAAGATGCCTCTGCCCGTCATGGCCACATCTATGACGGCGGAACCTGGCGTAATCCCAACTACTCCACCCGGAATTTTGTGTTCTATGATCAAGCCCAAGCCACTATCATGGAAACCGCCATTCCCACAGAGTTCCAGAAGGATATTATCAAGGCCAATACCCTAACAGAATTGGCCAAGACCACCGGTATGGATCCCAAGATTCTGGCTGATACTGTTTCTACTTACAACAATTTTGCAAAAAACGGTAAGGACCTGGCATATGGCCGGGATCCCAAAACTATGACCGCCATTTCTGACAAAGGACCTTATTATGCCCTTGAGATTCTTCCTTCCATTCTGAATACCCAGGGCGGCCCCCGACGCAATGAGAACGCCGAGGTTCTGGATCACAGCGGCAACCCCATTCCTCATCTTTACTCCGCCGGTGAACTGGGTGGCATCTGTGCCTTCCAGTACCAGGGCGGTGGCAACATCGCCGAGTGCGTCATCTTCGGCCAGATCGCCGGCAAGAACGCCGCAGCCGCCAAAAGCGACGCCCCCGCCTCTCTGGTGAAAGCCGCTTCCAACCTTGTATACACCCCCGGCAAGGTCTCCGATCTGGTCAAGGAAGGCCCCGATGTGACTCTCTCTGCCAACGAATACCTTGGCGTGAGCCACAACGCCATGGGCGGCGACCTCCACGTGAAGGTCACCCTGGACAACGGTAAGATCACCAAGGTGGAGGTTCTGGACAACAAGGAGACCCCGGGCATCGGCACCAAGGCCATCGAGTCCATTCCCGACGCCATCGTGAAGGCCAATTCCGTGGAGGTGGACAATGTCTCCACCGCCACCATCACCTCCAAGGCCATCAAGGAGGCCGTCGCCGACGCCCTCTCCCAGGCCAAATAACCAAGCGCACATCTTCTCCTTACATATACAGAGAGGCGGGGGGGGATATTACCCCCCGCCGCTCATTATCTCCATAAAAAAAAGAAGGGAAGAGCGGCGGGTTGGGGAAGAGGGTTAAGCCCAGGTTTTTGTGGGGGGGGGGGGGGGGGGGGGGTGAGGGG
>JAAWBD010000069.1 GCA_022792495.1 Oscillospiraceae bacterium | reverse complement strand
GGGCTCCGGCGAAAACGCTCATGACCACATAGGGGGCATAGGAGCACACCGTCAGAAGGGCGGTGGTGAGGGCGGAGCCATACCGGCTGTACGACCACAGAACCAGGGCGAAGCCCGTCATAGAGCTGCCCAGCTGGGACAGGGACTGGGTAGACCAGAGGATCAGCAGATCCCGGCAATCGGACAAAAATTTCTTGGAAAACATGACTTTGCTCCCTCTTTCATTTCATAATGTGAGATGAAAGCGCAAAGCCCGGGGGACGTGGACATTTTTCAGCTCCGAGGCAAGGCGTCCCTCAGGCCCTGCGCGGAGCGGAGACAATGCAGAGGGGCAGACGGATCACAGAAAACCCTCCTTCTTTCCCGATTCCGGCCTTTCGCCGGTACGCCCATTATACCACAGCCATCCCCGACTGGCAAGAAAAAGGACGTCCCGGCTTTTCGGGACGTCCTTCTGGCGACTTGTCTTTCAGCAGACCTTCACCGTCCATCCGTAGGGATCGGGGAGGATCCCCCACTGGATCCCCGTCAGGGTGTCGTAAAGCTTCTGGGTCAGGGGCCCGATCTTCCCGCCGCTCACGGTGATGTGCTTACCCTCCCAGCCCATCTCGCCGATGGGAGAGACCACGGCGGCGGTGCCGGTGCCCCAGGCCTCCTCCAGCTTGCCGGCGCCGGCGGCGTCAAAGAGCTCCTGGGCGGTGATGAGCCGCTCCTCCACCGGGATACCCCAACTTTTGATAAGCTCAATGCAGCTCTTCCGGGTGATGCCAGGGAGCACGGAACCGGTGAGCTTGGGGGTGACCACGGTGCCGTCCACCTGGAACATCACGTTCATGGAGCCCACTTCCTCGATATACTTCCGCTCCACGCCGTCCAGCCAGAGAACCTGGGCGTAGCCCTTCTCCTCAGCCCGCTCGCCGGCCCGGATAGAGGCGGCGTAGTTGCCGCCGCATTTGGTGTAGCCCGTACCCCCCCGGACAGCCCGGACATCCTCGTCCTCCACGTAGATCTTTACGGGGTTGATGCCCTCCTTGTAATAGGCCCCCACCGGGCAGCAGATCACAGAGAAGATATAGGTCTGGGAGGCGTGAACCCCCAAGGTGGGGTCGGTGGCGATAATAAAGGGCCGGATATACAGGCTGGTCCCCGGCTCTGAGGGCACCCAATCCGCCTCCAGCTTCACCAGCTGGGTGATGGCGTCCACCACGGTCTGGGGCTCAATGGGGGGGATACACAGCCGCTCGCAGGAGGACTGAAGGCGCAGGGCATTCTCCATGGGCCGGAACAGCTGCACCCCGCCGTCGGGAGTGCGGTAGGCCTTCATCCCCTCGAAAACCTCCTGGGCATAGTGGAGCACCATGGCGCTGGGATCCAGCTCAAAGGGGCCGTAGGGTACGATCCGCCCGTCATGCCAGCCCTTGTCGGGGCTGTAGTTCATTACAAACATGTGGTCGGTGAAGCTCCGGCCAAAGACCAGGGTCTTGGGGTCGGGCTTGGGCTTCAGGGCACCGGCCCGGGTGATGGGAAATTCCTGCATGTTGCCTGCCTCCTCAAAGGGCTTGATTTGCTACGATTATACTCCCGTTTTTTTCCATCCGCAAGAGGAAATTATTTTTTGCCCCCATCTGCCCCTTGCAATTTCTCTCCGCATATGGTATAGTAGCCCCAATCAAAAGCAAAGGATCGGTGAGCCCCTGTGGACGAACCTCCCCCCAGTCCCAACCCCATACTCCGTTTTCCCAAGGACAGTCTTACCTGGCGGTAGGTCTGTCCTTTTGCGCGCTTCATTTTATTTTCAGAAAGAGAGTGTGACCCATTTCCTATGGACAGTGCC
Organism: Oscillospiraceae bacterium; assembly: GCA_022792495.1. Taxonomy (GTDB): domain Bacteria; phylum Bacillota; class Clostridia; order Oscillospirales; family Oscillospiraceae; genus Vermiculatibacterium. The sequence continues at coordinate 4,194 of JAAWBD010000069.1, read as the reverse complement.
AGTATCACCATGATCGTCGCCATCCTGTTTCTGGTGGCCTTCTCCGCCTTCTTCTCAGCCACCGAGACCGCCTTCACCTCCCTCAACCGGCTTCGGATGAAGGCCCGGGCCGACAGCGGAGACCGCCGTTGCGCCGCCGCCCTGGCCCTGGCGGAGGACTATGACAAGCTGCTCACCACCATCCTCATCGGCAACAATGTGGTGAACATCTCCGCCGCTACCGTATCCACTGCCCTGTTCTCCAAGCTGCTTGGGATGTACGGCCCCACCGTTTCCACCATCGTACTTACCGTCGTGGTGCTGATCTTCGGGGAAGTCTCCCCCAAATCCCTGGCCATGGAGAACGCTGAGGGCTTTGCCCTCTTCGCCACCCCCTTCATGCGCCTGCTCATGTTCCTTTTCACCCCCCTGGCCTGGCTCTTTTCCCAATGGAAGCGGCTGCTGTCCAAGATTTTCCACCCCAAGACCGACGAGGGCATCACTGAGGAGGAGCTGGTCACCATGGTGGAGCAGGCCGAGACCGAAGGGGGCCTGGATGAGCATGAGAGCGAGCTGATCCGCTCCGCCATTGAGTTTGGGGACATGGAGGTCCAGGAGATCCTAACCCCCCGGGTGGACATCACCGCCGTGGAGGATACCGCCACCATGGAGGAGATCGCCGCTGTCTTTGCCGAGAGTGGCTACTCCCGTCTGCCCGTCTATCACGAGGACATGGACGACATCCTGGGAGTCATTCACGAGAAGGACTTCCATATCGCCCGTTACCGGGGCCAGACCGACCCCGCCGGGCTCATCACCCCCATCCTCTACACCACGGGCAACACCAAGATCTCCGACCTGATGCGTATCCTCCAGCGGAAAAAGGCCCACATGGTGGTCGTGGTGGACGAGTATGGCGGGACCGAAGGCCTGTGCACCCTGGAGGACATTGTGGAGGAGCTGGTGGGCGAGATCTGGGACGAGCACGACGAAGTCATCGAGGAGTTTAAAAAGCAGCCCGACGGCAGCTACCTCATCGCCTGCCACGCCGCTCTCACCGACCTATACGACCTCTTTGCCCTCACCGGGGAGTGCGAGGCCAACACCGTCTCCGGCTGGGTCATGGAGCAGGTGGGCCGCATCCCCGAGGAGGGAGACCGCTTCCAGTCCGACGGCCTGGACGTGACGGTGACGAAGGTGGATCACCGCCGGGTACTGGAGATCCGGGTGGTGGTGCTGGAGAAGGAGGACAGGGAATGAGACCTTCTATCCGGGAGGATATCCTCCGGATCTCCGTTGCCCTCTTTAATGAGCGGGGCTACGGAAACGTGAGCCTCCGGGACATTTCCGGAGCCTTGGGCGTCAGCGTAGGTAATCTAAACTACTATTTTGCCAAAAAGCAGGATATTTTGCAGGCCATCATGGAGCGGAATTTCCTGCTCACCGCCGTTCAGGAGGATATCACCACCCTGGCCCAGCTTCACGGGTTTCTGGCCCGGATGCTGGATTCCCTCTCCACCCACGCTTTCTATTTCCGGGATCCCTCCATACACGGCCTCAATCTTCGGGGGGAGGAGAACGTGAACGGACTCTACCACATCTTCGTCCAGGCGCTGAAGGAGCTTCAGGCCCGGGGAATTTTTCAGGATACCCTCACCCCGGATCGGCTGGAAAGCCTGGTGAAGGTACTGATGCTCAGCCACCTGGCCTGGATCCAGCCCAGTCCCCAGTACAGCGCCGTGCAGAGCATGACCCGTGAGGAGTTTCTCGCCGCCCACTGGCTGCTTCTGGATCCCTACTTCACGGACAAAGGCCGGAAGGAGTATCTCCAAACCATAAAACGCTAAAAAATGCCCTGTCTCCTATGGAGACAGGGCATTTTCTTTTTTCCTTACTGTGCTGCGTCGCTCTCCGCCGCAATCTGCTCACAGGCCAGCTTGACCAGGTTCAGATAGTTGGGAGTGCCGGCCAGGGTGGCGCCGGTGACGGTATCACAGACAGTCCAGACCCCATCGGCGTTTTTAACGATGGAATCATTGGGAGCGTAGTCGTAGTCCACACCATTCTCGTAGATGAACTCCTTGATCCGCTCAATGTTGCCGGGGAAGGTGATGGGGCTCACCCAGAAGTGCACCCCGTGCTCGATGGACTCCTTGGTCTCGATGGACACGGTGGAGACCACCTTCCCCGTCTCATCCATAAGTTGAGCCCCCTGATTCTTGCAGGCGTAGTACCATGCGCCGCCGGCCTGGGTTCCCACGTAGGAGATAAACTCCTTCTCTTCCCCGTCGATATTGGCAGTATAGACCATGGTATCCTCCTTCTCCGCTCCGATCCAAGTCACGCCGTCCAGAAGAAAGCCCGCAGCGGGCTTCCCATCCACCGTGGCCCAGCCCTCGGCGCCGCCCTTGGCACAGGGGAGCAGAGCCTCGTCAAAGTCGATGTTGACCACCTGTTCCTTATCCAGGTCATAGGTGACCACGGCGCGAATGGCGCTGTCCACCGCGTCCCCCTCCATATTGTATACGCCGTAGACCGTGGCCTGGGCGATCCTGGCGGCTTCAAAGCCGGGTACGTTCACCAGCTTGGCAGTATTGGCGGCCTCCCCGTCCCACTCCACCTCAATGCCCAGCAGCTGGCTGAGGTAGCGCAAGGGCACATAGGTGGCCCCCTCGTAGGCAAAGACCTCCGCGGCGGCGCCATCAGACTTGGTGGGGGTGACGGTCTGACCGTTGACGGTCAGGGTCATGGGGGTGACGGTGATGCTCTTCTCCACGCCGGCCGCCAAGGCCACCGTACCCAGGCCCATGACCAGGGCCAGGGAAAGGGCTGCGATCCTCTTTTTCATATCATAGCTCTCCTTTTACACATAATCTGGACGCTCGTCCTAATCCAGAGTATAGGGCTACTGTCCTAATTTGTCAATAAAAAAGTTCAAAAAAAGAGGAAGCTTCAGCTTCCTCTTTTTTTGAACTCATCCTCTTATTTCATCTCTTCAAAATCGCTGGCCGGGTGCTTGCAGATGGGGCAGATGAAGTCCTCCGGGAGAGCCTCCCCCTCGTAGATATAGCCGCACACCCTGCACACCCACCGTTTTTTCCCGTCAGCCTCCTTGGGAGCCTGGGCCCTGGGCTTGATGTGGGTCTGGTAGTAGGCGTAGGTGGCGCTGGGAGCCTTGGATATCACATCCCCGTCCACCACGTCGGCCAGGAAGAGGGTATGGGTACCCAGATCCATTGTGGAAACCACCCAGCCGCTGATCCAGGCGTTCACCCCTTGGGTGGGCCGCAGGACTTCGTTCTCCCCCCGAACTGCCTTCTCCAGACCGGCAAACTTGTCTACCTCCCGGCCCGACTGGAACCCGAAGCGCTGAAACAGGGAGAAATCGGCCTCCTCCGAGAGCACCGACAGGGTAAACCTCTTGCTCTCCAGCAGCATATCGTGGGTGTAATTGCCCTTGTTGACTGTGAACACCACCCGGTTGGGTTCGGTGGTCACCTGCATTCCCGTGTTGATGATACAGCCGTTGTCCTTCTCCCCCAACCGGGTAGAGAGGACGAACAGCCCATAGCTCAGGGCATACATGGCCTTGGAATTTCTCATGGGATCTCCCCCCTCTCACCCATTCTGCCCTTATTTTCTCTTTTTTATCCCTTCTCTTATTTGATCTCCATGGAATCCACTTCCGCCTTCAGCAGGGCGGCAAAATCCTCCAGGCTCATGGCCCCCAAATCCTCCCCGCTGCGGTGGCGGACGGAGACAGTGCCATTCTCCACATCCCGGTCGCCCATGACCAGCATGTAGGGGGCCTTCTGGAGGGTGGCCTCCCGGATCTTCTTGCCGATCTTCTCGTTCCGGTCGTCGATCTCCACCCGGAAGCCCAGCTCATCCAGCTTGGCGGCAACCTCCCGGGCATACTCGTCGGCCCGGTCGGTGACAGTGAGGAGCTTCACCTGCACGGGGGCAAGCCAGGCGGGGAAGGCCCCGGCGAAGTGCTCGGTGATGACCCCGATGAATCGCTCGATGGAGCCAAGCACCACCCGGTGGATCATCACAGGCCGGTGCTTCTGTCCGTCCTCCCCGGTGTACTCCAGCTCGAACCGCTCAGGCAGCTGAGAATCCAGCTGGATGGTACTGCACTGCCAGGTCCGGCCCAGGGAGTCGGCCAGATGGAAGTCCAGCTTAGGCCCGTAGAAAGCCCCGTCCCCCTCGTTG
>JAAWBD010000068.1 GCA_022792495.1 Oscillospiraceae bacterium | reverse complement strand
GGGGCTGGAGATGGCCATCTTGGCCGCCTCCTCCGCCTTGCTCTTGCCCGCGGCCCGGCCCACGCCCATGTGGGCCATGCCCGCCTCCTGCATGACGGCGGTGACGTCGGCAAAGTCCAGGTTGATGAAGCCGGTGTTCTTGATAAGGTCGGAGATGGACTGCACCGCCTGGCGCAGCACATCGTCGGCGATCTCAAAGGCGTTGGCGAAGGTGATCTTCTGGTCGGTAGCGAACTTCAGCCGCTCGTTGGGAATAATGACCAGGGAATCCACCTTGCTCTTGAGCTCCTCAATGCCCAGCTCAGCCTGCTGCATCCGGCGGCGGCCCTCAAAATTGAAGGGCTTGGTGACCACGCCCACGGTAAGGATCCCCGCCTCCTTGGCGATCTCCGCCACGATAGGGGCTGCCCCGGTGCCGGTGCCTCCCCCCATGCCGGCGGTGATAAAGACCATGTCGGTTCCCTCCAGCACCTTGGCGATCTGGGCCTTGTTCTCCTCGGCAGCCCTCCGGCCCACCTCAGGGTCGGCGCCGGCGCCCTTTCCGCTGGTCAGCTTCTCCCCGATCTGGATCTTTTGGCTGGCCCCCGAGACGTTCAGGGCCTGCTTGTCCGTATTGACGGCGATAAAGTCCACGCCCTTAACTCCGGTGCGCACCATGCGGTTGACGACGTTATTTCCGCCGCCGCCCACGCCGATGACCTTGATGTTGACAACGGCCTCCGGGCCGGGATCCAATCCAAACGGCATATTTGTTCCTCCTATGTATCGGTTCTTTGGTATCTCACCGGGGCCGGGCCATTTTGTGCCGGGGCCATCCGGGGACTTCTATATCTTGTACTATTTTATCCTTCTTTTGCCCTCAGGTCAAGAGCTCCGGGCGTATTTCTCAAAACTTTTCCCACTTTCTTTCGCCAAAACCCATTATGCGGGCATCCATCGCTCGGTGAGCAGCCGGGCCTCCGAGTCCCCGTAGGTCAGATCCAAAGTCCCTGAAATGACCTCCCCCCGCTGCTCATAGGTCTCCAGCACCCGCTGGAGGGAGAAGGCCCGCAGGTCAAAATCCCCCGTCATGGGCACCGCCACCGTCAGGCTCTCCCCATAGCCGAAATAGATCACGCTGCTGGCGCTGAGATCAATAAATCCCGTAACACCCCCCACCAGCCCCCTGTCCCGCAGGGCGGTGAGCAGCTGCCGGAGCCCCTCCAGCTTATCCTGCTCTCCGATCTCCACCGAGATCCACTCCCCCTCTTTGGGCTCCAGGGGGTGGATCCCTATGACGTTCGGATATCCCCAGGCCTCGTTGATGGCATTATCCCCCAATTGCTCCAGCAGCTTCCCCCGGGGATCCATGAGCCACCAGTCCCCCCCACACTCCAGCACGGCGGCAGGGGTACACTCGGTAATGAGGAGCTCCACCGTGTCAGGCAGCCGGTGGACAGGGACGGCATTCTCCACATAGGGCAGCTGCCGCAGGATGCTCTGGGCGGTCTGGGGCCGGTTCACCAGGAACAGGTTGTCCCCCACCTCCACTCCGGAGGCCTCGATGATCTCCTGGGCGCTGTAGCGGCTGTTCCCCTCCACCACCACCTGGTTCACCCGGAAAAAGACCACACAGCCGGCCAGCACTGCGGCAAAGACGATCAGAAACGACAGCAGCTTATAGAGGAAGCCAAAGCGTCCCCTTCTCCGCCGCTGTCGATTCCGATTCTTCCTCGCCGCCATGCTCCGGCCTCCCGCATGTTTATCTCAAGTCCTTTTGAGACATTGTACCACCTGAAAATGAAAAAATAGTTAAGATTAAATGACAATTTCTTCTTCCAGGCAAATATCCGCTCCCAGGGCGGCCAGATCCCCGGCCAGATCCTCATAGCCCCGGAGGATATGCTTCACCCCGGAAACCTCCGTCTCCCCTTCCGCTCCAAGGCCTGCTGCCACCAGGGCCGCGCCGCCCCGCAGGTCGGCGGCCCGGACGCTGGCCCCAAAGAGCCTGGGCACGCCGCAGACCACCGCCACCCGGCCCTCCACCCGGATATCCGCCCCCATCCGGGCCAGCTCCCCCACATGGCGGTACCGGCTCTCAAACATATTCTCCACAAAGACGGTGGCCCCCTCGGCCTTGCACAGGGCCGCCATCACCACCGCCTGTGCGTCGGTGGGGAACCCGGGGTAGGGTGCCGTCCGGATGGGTCGCACCGCCTTCAGGGGCTTGCGGACGGCGATGCGGATAGAATTGCTGCCGCTCTCCACCTGGCATCCCGCCTCCACCAGGGCCGCCGTCACCGTGGACAGCTGCCGCCAGTCCACCCCCAGTAGCTCCCCCTCCCCTCCGGCGCAGGCCACAGCCGAAAGGTAGGTGGCCGCCACGATCCGGTCACTCTGGACGGTGTGCTCCCCGCCGTGGAGGGGATCTCCCCCCTCAATGACGATCACCGAGCTCCCCGCCCCCCGCACCTTAGCCCCCAGGGCCCGGAGGAAGCTCTGCAGCTCCACGATCTCCGGCTCTCGGGCCGCGTTGGTGATGGTGGTGGTGCCCTTGGCCGCCACAGCGGCCAGCATAGCGTTCTCGGTAGCCCCCACACTGGCCAGGGACAGGGTGATGCTCCCCCCCGTCAACTCTCCCTTACAGACCAGTCTGCCGCTTCTCTCCTGGATCTCCGCTCCCAGGGCCCGCAGGGCGGCCAGGTGGAGATCGATGGGCCGGGGACCCAGCTCACAGCCCCCGGGGTATGTAAGCTCCGCCTGACCCATCCGTCCCAGGATGGGCCCCAAAAAGACCACCGAGGAGCGCATCTCCCTCATCAGCTCGTCTGGAATGGAGCACCCTGTGGGGGCGGAGGCGTCCACCCACACCGTCCTCCCCTCCTGCCGGATCTTACAGCCCAGATACCCCAGGATCTCCATCGTATGCTCCACATCGCTGAGCCTGGGACAGTTATGGATCACGCACTCTCCATGGGCTAAAACGGTAGCTGCCAAAATGGGCAGGACGCTGTTCTTCGCTCCCTGCACCCCAACAGAGCCGGCCAAGCTCCGCCCGCCCCGTATCCTGAAAATGCTCATATTTTGCCCTCCCTGTCGGATTTCCTACGGGATATCCTATGCACAGAGAGGGCAATGGGTCAAACGCAGGGCAGGAGAAACGGAAGGGGCAAGGCACTACCTTTCCCTTTTACTTCAACAGTCCCTTCAGGGTCTCAAATATCTTCTCATTGGCGTCCGGTACCGCCAGCTCCGACAGCCTTCTCGCCATCTCCCCCCGCCTCTCCGGGCTGTGGAGCAGCGCCGAGGTCACCTCATAGAGCTTCTCCCCGGAGCACTCCTTCTCAGGCAGCAGCACCGCCCCTCCCCCATTGGATAGGATCCGGGCGTTCTTGGTCTGGTGGTCGGCGGTCACATTGGGCGAGGGTACCAGCACCGAGGGCTTTGCGATGGCCGCCAGCTCGGAGATGGTGGAGGCCCCGGAGCGGCAAAGCACCAGATCCGCCGCCGCCATCACCAGGGGCATATCGTAAATATACTCCCTCACCTCCACTCCCGGATAGGGATGGGCGGACACTCCGGAATCGGCCAGCGCCTTGGTCAGCAGGGCAAAATCCCGTCCCGCCCCGTGGATGTGACGGAAGCTTTGCCCCCCCTCACACTCCAGCCGGAGAAAATCAGCCATATAGCCGTTCATCACCTCGGCCCCCAGGCTTCCCCAGTAGGAGAGCAGCAGGGGCCGGTCGTCGTCAATACCCAGCTCCCGCCGGGCCTCCGCCCGGGTGCGGCGGAAAAAATCCCCCCGGACAGGGGTTCCAGTGACCACCACCTTGGAGGGCTCCTCATAGTGCTCCTTGCTCTCGGCAAAGCCCACCATCACCACATCGCAGACCCTGCTCAGGGCCTTGGTAGTAAGTCCGGGCACCGCGTTGGACTCATGGACAGCGGTGGGGATCCCCCGCTTGGCGGCGGCCTTCACCACCGGGAAGGAGGCGTAGCCTCCAGTCCCCACCACCAGATCGGGCTTGAACCCATCCAGGATAGCCCTGGCCTGCCGATCCGACTTCACCATGTTCACCAGCGTTCCCACATTGTGGCCAATGGCGGCCGGGGTCAGGGAGCGGCGGAAATTGGTGATGGTCACCGTTTTCAGCTCAAACCCCTCCTTGGGCACCAGCCGGGTCTCCATCCCCCCGTCGGCCCCCACGAAAAGCACCTGACACCCCGGCTCCCGCTCCAAAAACATTCGGGCCAAAGCCACCGCGGGATTGATATGTCCCGCGGTCCCTCCGCAGGTAAACAGTACGTTCATCCTCAACACCACCAACGTTTAAGTTAAAAGCTAAAAATGAAAGGGAAAAAGCCAGAGATCCTAAAAGTAATTAAGATGTCTTTTCATCCTCGCTGGCTTTCGCTTTCCTCATCCCTGCTTTGGCGCCGGCACCTGCCTTGATACGCTCAGCACGATCCCCATCTCTCCCAGCTGGATCATCAGGGCCGTGCCGCCATAGCTGAAGAAGGGCAGGGAGATACCTGTGGTGGGCATAAAGTTGGTCACCACAGAGATATTGAGAAACACCTGCACCGCCAAAAGGGTGATGATCCCCACCACCATCAAGGAGCCAAACCGATCCCGGGCATGAAGGGCGATCCAGTAGCCCCGGAGCACCAGCATAGCGAAGAGAACCAGGATCAACCCCGCCCCAACGAGCCCCAGCTCCTCGCAGACTACCGAGAATACAAAGTCGTTCTCCGGCTCAGGCAGGAAGCCCAGCTTCTGCCGTCCCTGACCGAAGCCCACCCCGAACAGACCCCCGGAGCCGATGGCGTAGAGGGACTGGATGATCTGATAGCCTCCGTCCTTGGGGTAGGCCCAGGGATCCTTCCACAGGTTGATCCGCTTGGTCATATAGGGGGTCTTGGTGATGATAAACCACAGGGCGGCCACGATAAAGCCTCCCCCTCCCACAAACCAGCCCCAGTGGATCCCGGCGGCAAAGAGGACTGCGGCGGCTCCCGCGATGATCAGGATGGTGCCTGACATGTGGGGCTCCAGCAGCACCAGCAGCACCACCACTCCCAGCACCAGGATGTAGGGCACCAGCTCCAGAAACCCGATCTGATCCAGAAAGGCCAGGGCCTTCCCTTTGGGGATCTCCCGGTCAAAGTGCTTCTTTTTTTCCGTATTCCGTTTGCACAGCCGGGCGGCAAAGTAGAGGATGACCCCCACCTTTGCCACCTCCGAGGGCTGAAGGCTGCCGATCCCCGGCATCCGGATCCAACGCTGGGCGCCCACCTCCGCCTTGCCGTAGCCAAATGGAAACACCAAAATCAGCAGCACGATGGAGATCCCCAGCACAAACACGGACATCCAGCGGAAGTGCTGGTAGTTGATCTTGGAGATCACATACATGGCCGCCAGCCCCGCCCCGGCGAAGGCGGCCTGCCGGGCAAAATAATAGGTAGCCTGCCGTCCCTGGTTGAGGGCGGTGGCGTAGGAGGCGGAGAACACCATGATCACGCCGATAACGGTAAGGAGCACTACCAGCATCAGAAAAGGCATATCCAGCGGCCCCCGGGCCAGCTGCTGCTCCATGGTCAGATCCCGCTTCAGTTTCGGCATAGTCTCCCCCCAGATGAATGAAAAGTGAAAAGTGAAAAAAACAAAAAGTCCTGGTCAGAAGGAGTTCTCTCCCTTTAGCCGGTCTTAGATTTTTCACTTACAGATATCTTCCCTTGACCCCCAAAAAGGCGATGACGCAGAAGATGACCGACACCGCAGCGAATACCGCTACCACCTTCCGCTCCTTCCACCCGCACATCTCAAAGTGGTGGTGGAGGGGAGCCATCCTGAAGATCCGCTTGCCGTGGGTCAGCTTGAAATAGACCACCTGGATAATATCGCTGAGGGTCTCGGCGATATAGACGATCCCCACCAGCACCAGGATCAGGGGCATGTCGGTGGCAAAGGCCAACCCGCACACCGCCCCGCCCATGAAAAGGGAGCCCGTATCCCCCATGAACACCTTGGCCGGATAGTGGTTGTAGCACAGGTAGGCCATCAGTCCTCCCAGCAGGGCGGCGGAGAATACAGTCAGCTCCTCCTGCCCCCACAGGGCGGTGACGGCGGTGAAAAATGCAACCACCGGGATGGTCACCGAGGAGGAAAGGCCATCCACCCCGTCGGTAATATTCACCGCGTTCACACACCCCACCATCACAAAGGCGGCAAAGACCATATATACTGGCCAGGGCAGGGGGATATAGGTTCTGGTGAAGGGGATATAGAGGTTGGGCCGCAGATACCCCTCATACCGCAGCAGCACCGTCATCAGAATGGCCGCGGAGAGCTGTAGCAGGAACTTCCACCCTGCTGTAAGCCCAGTATTCTGATGGTGTACCACCTTCATATAGTCGTCAATAAAGCCGATCACACCGAACACCAAAGCGAAGAGGAACACATATACGCCCCCCAGGCTCCTGCTCTCCCAAAAGGAGCCGCCCCCCCCGGAGGGGATCCAGCTGGCCACAGTATGCCACACCACCATCACCCCGGTGGTGATGATGAACATCAGCCCTCCCATGATGGGGGTGCCCTGCTTGGACATGTGCCAGGTGGGGCCGTCCTCCTTAATAGCCTGCCCCGCCTTCAACCGGCGCAGCAGGGGGATCAGCAGTCTCCCCAGCAGCAAAGTGGCAAGAAAGCTCACCCCCGTTACAATAGCGATCTCCAGAATGGTGCTGTATCTGCTTGTCATAGCTTAGTCCTCCAGCTCTTTCGTCCTAAGACTTCCTGAATTTTCCCGCAGTCCGGTATTGTATCACAACTGGGGAGCGTTGGCAACGATTTCCCGCTCATCCAGGGGATGTTTTTCCCCCTTTACCTCCTGATAGGTCTCATGTCCCTTCCCCGCCAGCAGCAGGGTGTCCCCCTCCTTCAGAAGAGACAGTCCCAGCCCGATGGCCCGGATCCGGTCTGGCTCCACGATCTTCACCTTGTCAAAGCGCACCATCCCCCGGAGCACATCCTCCACGATCCCTTCGGGCGCCTCGCTTCTGGGGTTGTCGGAGGTGACAAGGCACAGATCCGCCAGCTCGGCGGCCACCGCACCCATGATGGCCCGCTTTCCCCGATCCCGGTCTCCCCCGCAGCCAAACAGGCAGATCAGCCGCCCTGGAGTGAAATCCCGGAGGGCCAAAAGGGCGTTTTTCAGGGCGTCTGGGGTGTGGGCATAGTCGATGATCACTGTGCCCGGGCCCTTATGAGGCACCACCTCCATGCGGCCTTTTACGCCGGGAGCTTGGGAGAGAAGAGCCGCTGCCTTTTCCAGGGGGAGGCCCAGGGCCTTGGCACAGCCCAAAACGCACAGGGCATTGGAGACGGTAAAGCTGCCGGGGATGTTCAATCGGACGGGAATGCTCCCCTCCTCCCCCTCCAATTGGAACTCTGTGCCCCCGGAAAATTGTTTCCAATTTGTAGCCCATAAATGAGAGGTTTTGCTCTCTTTTTGAGGCTTTCTGGAATAGAAGATTGTATCACATGTTACAATCTCCCCATACCGCCTTCCTGCCGGGTCATCCCCGTTCAAAACAGCCTTGTCACACTGGTGGAAAAGACGGCCCTTGGCCTGCTCATAGGCCTCCATAGTCTTGTGAAAATCCAGGTGATCCTGGGTCAGGTTGGTAAAGGCCCCTACCGCAAACGGAATTCCCTCCACCCTGTCCATACAAAGGGCATGGGAGGAGACCTCCATCACCGCATGGGTACAGCCGGCGTCAGCCATCCGGCGCAGCCAGGATTGGACTTCATAGCTTTCCGGGGTGGTACGCTGGGCGGGAAAGACCTCCTCCCCCACCCGGTTTTCGTTGGTGCCCAGAAGACCCACCGGAGCGCCCAGGAGCTCCTGGAGGAGATACCATAAAAGGGTGGTCACCGTGGTCTTGCCGTTGGTGCCGGTGACCCCCACCACCGCCAGCTCCCGGGCCGGGTGGCCGAACCAGTTGGCGGAGAGAAGAGCCAGGGCCCTGCGGCTGTCAGAGACCCGCAGGATCCCCTCCCCCTCCTCCCCCAGAATGGCGGCCGCCCCCTTGGCGCGGGCCTCCTGGATATAGGTATGCCCATCGGTCTTGCTGCCCCGGAGGGCCACATACAGGTCGCCGGGGTTCAGCGTGCGGGTGTCGTAGGAGACCCCCTGGATCTCCACATCCTGGGGGATGGGATCCTGGACGTCCAGGCCCTCCAGCAATTCATTCAAACGCATAGGAACACCTCACCTATCAAAATCAGGCGGGGTCTTTCTCTTTTCCTCCCTTGGTTGGCTTTTGTGGGCTTTCCTCAGTCGATCATCGTGTTATCGGAGAAGGAGCAGGTTATCACGGTGCCCTGCTCCACCTCGGCGCCGATGGTCAGATCCTGGCCGGCCACGATGGCGTTGGAGGACATGTAGCTGCTGGAGCCGCTGATCTTCAGGTAGAGCCCCACCTGGGCTAGAGTGGCCTGGGCCTGAGCGGCGGTCTGGCCCCGAAGATCGGGGACAGTGACCAGGTCGGTGGGCTTTTCCTGGCCCAGATAGAGGACGATCTCGCTGCCCGAGGGGATCACAGCGCCGCCGGCGGGGATCTGGGCGGTGACGGTCTCCCCCTCCCCCACGGTGCGGACGGCAAAGCCGCTGTTCTGGGCCGCCTCCCGGCCGATCTGGGCGGTCTGACCCACCACGTTGGGCACGGTCATGTCGATCTTGGCCCGCTCCTCCTCGGAGTAGACCTTCTCTACCTCCATGTAATCCAGAATATCTCCCAGCAGCTCCCCGGCCATCATGGCCGCCATATTGCCGCCGGAGATGTAGTATCCCTTGGCCGTGAGGTTATTGCCCGGGGTGGCGGGCAAGGGCTTATCAAAGGCCAGCAGCACCACGATCTGGGGGTCGTCGGCGGGGGCGAAGCCCAGGAAGGAGACGATGGTTCGATCCTCTCCCCGGCGGCTCTCCAGGGTCTCGGAGGAGCCGGTTTTGCCGCCGATGCGGTAGCCGGGGACATAGGCCCGCTTTCCCGTGCCCCCATCCACCACCCCCTCCAGGATGGCCCGGCAGCGGCGGGAGGTCTCCTCGCTGACCACCTGGCGGACCTCGGTGGACTCGTTCTGCTTTATCACGGTGCCGTCAGGGGTGGTGACCGACTGCATCACATAGGGCTCCATAAGATGGCCGCCGTTGATGACGGCAGAGGCGGCGGTGATAAGCTGGATAGGGGTCACCTGCAGTCCCTGGCCGAAGGAGGCGGTGGCCAGGTTGGTGATGCCGTTGGCGGAAGTGAACTTATCCCGCCGCCAGATAAGGCCTGCCGAGACAGGATTGATGTGGGACTCCCCCTGCATATCCACCCCGGTGGCCTCCAGAAAGCCGAAGTCCTCCAAATAGTCATAGAACTTCTCCGCCCCCAGGGCCTGGCCGATCATCATGAAGGCGGGGTTGCAGGAGTTGGCCACCGCCTGGGCCAGATCCTGGCTGCCATGGCCGGGAGCCTTTTTGGAGCAGCTGATGGTACGGTCGGCCACCACGTAGAAGCCGGGGCAGTAGAAGGTGGAATTCTCGTTGACCACCCCCTCCTCCAAGGCGGCGGCCAGAACCATGGACTTGAAGGTAGAGCCGGGCTCGTAGGTGTCGTTGATGGCCCTGTTGCGCCACTGGCGGTTGCGCATATCCTTCAGAGCTGTGTTGTAGGCATCCTCCAGGGCGGTGGGATCGTTCTGAACGGTCTCCAGGTACTGGCTGAGGATGGGATCGGTAACATCCCAGGGATCGTTGAGGTTATAGGTGGGGGAGTTGGCCCAGGCCTTGATGGCCCCGGTCTTGGGATCCATGGCAATGACGAAGCCCCCGTTCTGGACGTCGAACATCTCGATACCCTTCTCCAGGATCCGCTCGCTGTAATATTGGATGGTGGTGTCCACCGTTAGGGTCAGGTCGTTGCCATCGGAGGCGTCATAGTAATCCTGGAAGGAGTAGCGCAGCTCCCGGTTTTTGCCGTCCTTGGCGGTGACCACCCGACCGGTCTCTCCGGCCAGCTCCTTCTCATAGAGGGCCTCCATGCCGTAGGCCCCCTTGTTGTCGTTGCGCCAGTTCACCCAACCGATGAGCTGGGAGGCCAGGGAGCCGTAGGGATAGTACCGCTTGGCGGTGGGGATCAGGTAGACGCTGTTGGACAGGTGCCGGTCGGTGATCAGGGCCCGGATCTGGTCGGCCACCTCATCCTCCACCCGGCTGGCGGCGATCTCGTAGTAGGAGTCCTTCTCCAGCCGCTGGAGCACCTTCTCCGGCTCCAGCTCCAGGATGGCGGCCAGCTCATTGGCGATATCCTCCGCCTCAGGCCGGGGATAGTAGTTCTTCTTCTCGGTGAGGATCCGGCCGCTGTTGTCCGTGAAGGCTTTATCCCAGTTGGCCTGAAGGTTTTCAAAGTCCTTGGGGGAGATAATGACGTCGTAGACGGTGGCCGACATGGCCAGCACCTTGCCGTTGGCGTCCAGGATGCGGCCCCGGTTGGCGGAAACGGCGTTGTCCATGGTCTGCTGGTCAATGGCCCGCTGCTGATAGGTGGCATGCTCCTTGATCTGGATGGTATAAAGCCTGTGGAACAGCGGGGCGAAGGTCACCGCGCCGAAAAGGAGCATCAGGATGATGGTGCGCCAGAGGATAGTGCGGTTGGCCTTCCTGTCCGGTATGATGCGGATCCGCTCCCGGCGGTTCTGGTTCCGGGTTTCCTTCTCCATGGTTCTCCCCCCTTTTCATCACGCAAGGGCGTAAGATCATATCTTACGCCCTCTCTATTTCGGTCTGTTCTCTTTGGTTCTCTCCCATGGAACTCTATGTCCCAGGCCTTAGAAATATGCCAGAACGGCGCCCAGGATCTTCTCCAGGCTCTCCAGGAAGCTGCCGGAGGTCTCCTGCTCCTGATAGAGCACCACATGGTCGGGCTCGGTGAGATCCACGTAGATCATCTGGCCCGCCTGGGGACGGGACATGGAGCCGTCGGAGGTAACGGCCTTCTCGATGGCGCCTAGGTCATAGGCCAGCTCGTACCGGGCCCGGAGGGTGGCCTCCTCGCTCTGGAGGCGGGTCATCTGGGAGTTGAGACCCACCACCTGGTTGGACAGGCTGGTGAGCTGGACAAAGCTCATGAGAATGAGCACCGCCATCACCGCCACGGCGGCAAAGCCGGTGACGGCAAAGGGAGATACCCTCCCCGCCTGGCGGACTGCCACCTTGGGCCGGGCAAGCTCCTGGCGCCGGGGGCGTACCTGGGGACGGGGGCGAAGGACTTCTTCCTCCTCCGCCACACGGACGGCGGAGCCGTCGTACTGGTAATTCAGATTCCGATAGGGGTCATAGCTGGCCCGCCGCAGGGTCTGCGCCATTCTCCGTCACATCTCTTTCCTGGTATTTTCATAGCTTCTCCGCGATCCGCAGCTTGGCGCTGCGGGCTCTTGGGTTCTCCTCCAGCTCCTGTTCGCTGGGGAGGATGGGCTTTCGGTTCACCAGCCGGAGGCTGGGGGTCTTGCCGCAGACACACACGGGGAAATCCGGGGGGCAGGTACAGCCCTTGACAAAGCTGTTATACCCGTTCTTCACGATCCTGTCCTCCAGGGAGTGGAAGGTGATGATACACAGCCTTCCCCCCGGGGCCAGAAGGGGCTCGGCCTGGGTGATGACCCGCTCCGCCGCGGTGAGCTCGTCATTGACGGCGATGCGGATGGCCTGGAAGGTTCGTTTGGCAGGGTGCTGCTTCTCCCGAAGGGCCTGGGCCGGCATGGCCGAGCGGATCACCTCCACCAGCTGGAGGGTGGTCTCGATGGGGGCTTGTCCCCTGACCCGGACGATGGCGCCCGCGATAGCGGGGGCGTACCGCTCCTCCCCGTACTGGTAAAGGATGCGCCGCAGCTCCTCTTGGGGCCACTCGTTGACCACCGTCCGGGCCGTCAGGGGTTGACTTTGATCCATCCGCATGTCCAGCGGGGCGTCGTGCATGTAGGAAAAGCCTCTCTGCGGGTCGTCCAGCTGAGGGGAAGATACCCCGAAGTCAAAGAGCATCCCGTCTATAGGCGGGGCCTTGACCTCCTCCAAAAGGCAGGCCAGGTCGGTGAAGTTGCCGTGGATAAGGGTCACGTGATCCATCCAGGCTGAAAGCTTGTCCCCGGCGGCCTCGATGGCGGCCATGTCCCGGTCGATACAGTAGAGATGGCCGGTGGTGAGGCGCCGGGCGATCTGGGCGGAATGGCCCGCCCGGCCCAGGGTGCCGTCCAGGTAGATCCCGTCAGGGCGGATGTTCAGCCCCTCAATGCACTCGTCCAGGAGGACGGGGCGGTGGGTATACTGCTCTGCCATGGCCTTAGAACCCAAGGGCTTCCATGCAGGCGGACATCTTCTCGGGGGTCATCTCTTCCTCCTCCTGGGCGTTCCAGGTCTCGGCGGCCCAGATCTCCGCCCGGTCGTTGACGCCGATGATGACCACGTCCTTCTCCAGCCCCGCATACTGCCGGAGCTTCTGGGGCACCACGATCCGGCCCTGGCTGTCCAGCTCGCACTTGCTGGCGTTAGCAAAGAGAGGGCGCATGGCCTTGGACTGGCTCATAGGGAGGGAGGCAAACTTCTCGGTAAAGCGATCCCAGGTGGCCTGGGGGTAGATGGCCAGACAGGCATCCACGCCCATGGCCAGGTAAAAGGATACCCCCAGTTCCTCCCGCAGCTTGGAGGGGATGAAGAGACGGCCCTTGGCATCCACCGAATGCTCAAATGTACCGGTCATATCCTCACCCCCACTTTACTTTCTTTTTATGGTCTTTTGCTCCATTTCGCTCCACTCTGGTTTTTATTATAGCGGGTCTGTAACAATAATGCAATACTTTATTTGAATTTTTTTCAGGAATTTTTCCCTTTTTTCCAGGAGGAAATCGGAGGTTTATGGAACGATTCTACGAAATTGTTTTTCTTTGTAATTTTTTCGCCACACTTTATGGAGGGCTCCCCCCTTTACGGCCCAAAATATTGTGGTTTTGATTTTTCGACGGGTTTCGAAGGAGGAAAAAAAGTGTCTTGGGCGGATGGGGATGGGCATAAAAAAGCAGAGGGATCCAAAGGGATCCCTCTGCTTCGAGGTGGGTCATTCTGTTTTCTCAGCCCTCGGTCTCGGCGTCGAAGGGCTTGTTCTGGGGTTGGGGGGGCTCGGTCATGCCGGCGGCCTTGGCCCGGAACTGGGCCCGGGAGCGCTTGATCTCGTCATAGGCCTCGGCCACCGCCTCCTCGGTGCGGCGCAGAGCGTCGTCGCAGTAGCGGTTGGCCGCCTGCTTCAGCTCCCGGGAGAGCTCCTCGGCCTTGCGGCGCATCTCCTCGCTCTCCC
>JAAWBD010000067.1 GCA_022792495.1 Oscillospiraceae bacterium | reverse complement strand
GGGAGGTGATGAGCCGCTCGCCCACCCCGAAGGAGTCCAGCTGGGCTCCCTGGAGGAGCAGATCCCGGATGATATACTCGTCCAGGGAGTTGGAGGCGGTGATCTTACACTCCGTCAGCCCCGCCTCGTCCAGCATCCTCCGGGCCTTCCGGCTGAGATAGGCCAGATCCCCCGAGTCCAGCCGGATGGCGCACTTGGTGATCCCCAGCTCCTTGAAAACCCGGATGGCGTTGGGAACGCCGGAGTGGAGCACGTTGTAGGTGTCCACCAACAAGGTGGCGTTGTTGGGATACAGCCTGCAGTAGGTGCGGAAGGCAGTGAGCTCGTCGGGGAACATCTGGATCCAGGAGTGGGCCATAGTGCCCATGGCGGGGGCGCCGAACATCTGGTCGGCCTGGGTGCAGGCGGTTCCGGCGCACCCGGCGATATAGGCCGCCCGGGCCCCCAGCAGGGCGGCGTCAGGGCCCTGGGCCCGGCGGGAGCCAAACTCCATCACCGGCCGGCCCTTGGCGGCGCGGACGATGCGGCTTGCCTTGGTGGCGATGAGGGACTGGTGGTTCAGGCACAGGAGCACGAAGGTCTCAATAAACTGGGCCTCAATGGCCGGGGCCCGGACGGTGAGGATGGGCTCCTTGGGAAAGACCACCGTGCCCTCAGGCGCCGCCCAGATGTCCCCGGTGAAGCGGAAATGCTTCAGATATTCCAAAAATTTCTCGTCAAAGCAGCCTTTTTGCCGGAGAAAATCTATATCCTCCTGATCAAAGGTGAGGCCTTCTATATAGTCGATGACCTGCTCCAGTCCCGCGGCGATGGCGAAGCCGCCCCCGTCGGGCACCGAGCGGAAGAAAACGTCGAAATAGCAGATCTGGTCGGCCATCTTCGATTGAAAATAGCCGTTGGCCATGGTCAGCTCGTAAAAATCGCAGAGCATGGTGTGGTTGAGGGACGGTTTCATAGAGGTCTCCTCCTTGTTGCTGATTTGTAACTTTTTGTTACCGATTTGTAACCGTTATATGAAGGGCTTCCAGCAGATCCAGGGCCTTTTGGTGGAGGGCGGGGTCGGGGCCGGCGGCGCAGGCGGCGTTCACCGAGATCTCCGCCTCGGGAAGGGCGGCCTTGACCATGATGGCGTTGGATAAAACGCAGATATAAGACACAAGCCCCACCAGCTCCACACGGTCATAGGCCTGCTCCCGCAGCCAGGCGCCCAGCTCCAGGGAGGGGAAGGCGGGCTTTTCCAGCACAAAGTCCCCGGGCAGGCGGCTTTTGCCCGTCTCCCCGTAGAGCTCCCAGCCTGGGGTGTTCCGGATACAGTGGGGGACAGGGAGGCGCTTGCCCTCCTGGGTGTCCAGGTAACCGGGGCCGTGGGTGTCCAGGGTGAAGGCCACGTGATCCCCCTGGGAGCGGTACTGGGCGATCCTTTGGGCGATGGGGCCGTCCAGGGCCTCGGCTCCGGGGAAGCCCAGGGAGCCGGAGACAAAATCATTCTGAAAATCAATGACAAGGAGCAGGCTTTTCATGGGGTACCTCCCACTTTAAATAGGATGAAAGAACGTATGGTTAGAGCCATTATAGCTCTTTTTGAGGGGAAAGGAAAGGGGGAATTTCAGCGAGTCTTGACAATAGTCCGAAACCGGACTATAATGGGGGCCTGTGTAAAAAGTCCGAAACCGGACTATTGGAGGGATGAGGATGGAGGAAGGCGGGCTTCGCTATTGTGATTTTGCCCAGCTGGGGATGGAGCTGAACCGGGTGTACCATGCCACGGCGGTGGAGCTGGGGATGCCGGACAGTGTGCTGGGGCTCCTGGTCACCATCTATGAGGAGGGGGACGGCTTTACCCCCTCCCAGCTCTACGCCAAGTGGAGCTTGAGCAAGCAGACAGGCCATGGGGCGCTGAAATGGCTGGAGGAGCGGGGGCTCATCCGGCTCAGGCCGGATCCCAAGTGCCGGAGGAGCAAGGGGGTGTTCCTCACCGTCCACGGCCAGGAGTACGCCAGAAGGACGGTGGCTCCGCTGCTGGCAGCGGAGGAGGCCGCCTTTGGCGGCCTTACGGAGGAGGAGCAGAGGGAGCTGGTGCGCCTTACAGAAAAAATGTTATGTAAACTAAAGGAGGAAATAGCAGGGATTGCCTTTCCTGCGAAGAAAGACCTATGAATATCCAATTATCCGATCATTTCAGCTATTCCAAGCTGTTTCGTTTTACCATGCCCTCCATCATTATGATGCTGGTCACCTCGGTGTACTCGGTGGTGGATGGGCTGTTCGTGTCCAACCTGGTGGGGGACAAGGCCCTGGCGGCGGTAAACATCATCTTTCCCCTGACCATGATCGTGGGGGCCTTCGGCTTTATGATGGGCACCGGCGGCAGCGCCGAGGTGGCCCGGGTCATGGGGACGGGGGAGGGGGAGAAGGCCAAGGAGTACTTCACCACCCTGATCCTGGTGCTGGTGGGGGGCGGCGCGGCCATCTCCCTGGGCTGTATCCTTTTCATGCGGCCCCTGGCCGGACTGCTGGGAGCCAGTGAGATCCTGATGGAGGACGCGCTGACCTACGGCTTTATCATGCTGGCGGGAGCGCCCGTCTTTATCCTTCAGACCAGCTTTCAGAGCTTTCTGGTGGCCGCCGAGCGGCCCAAAATGGGGCTGTGGCTGTCCATCGGGGCGGGGCTGACCAAC
The DNA here is from genome assembly GCA_022792495.1 of Oscillospiraceae bacterium. Classification (GTDB taxonomy): domain Bacteria; phylum Bacillota; class Clostridia; order Oscillospirales; family Oscillospiraceae; genus Vermiculatibacterium. The sequence goes on along the minus strand of JAAWBD010000067.1, from coordinate 324 downwards.
ATGGCGCTGGACTATGTATTCATCGCCCTGCTTCGATGGGGGGTGGCGGGGGCGGCCCTGGCTACGGTGAGCGGCTATATGGTGGGGGGTTTTATCCCCCTTGTCTATTTCCTTCTCCCCAACAAAAGTCCTCTGCGGCTGGTGAAGACGCGCCTATATCCCCGGATGCTGTGGAAGAGCGCTACCAACGGCTCCTCGGAGCTGATGACCAATGTGTCGGCCTCCCTGGTGACGGTGCTGTATAACCGGAGCCTGATGAACGTCGCGGGGGAGACGGGGGTGGCGGCCTACACGGTGATGATGTATGTGGACTTTATCTTTGTG
>JAAWBD010000066.1 GCA_022792495.1 Oscillospiraceae bacterium | reverse complement strand
GTGATGGAGTTCGGCTCCCGCCGGGCCCAGGGCCCCGACGCCGCCCTGCTGGGGGCCCGGGCCGCCTACATCGCCGGATGTGCCGGCACCGCCTGCACCCAGGCCGACCAGCTTTTCGGCACTCCCGCCATGGGGACCATGGCCCACTCCTGGGTCCAGATGTTCCCCGACGAGCTCACCGCCTTCCGCACCTACTGCAAGCTCTATCCCCACAACGCCACCTTGCTGGTGGACACCTATAATGTGCTCCACTCCGGCGTTCCCAACGCCATTCGGGTCTTTAAGGAGCTGGGGATCACCCAGTGCGCCATCCGCCTGGATTCGGGGGACCTTGCCTACCTTAGCCGGAAAGCCCGGAAAATGCTGGACGAGGCGGGGCTGACGGAGTGTAAGATCACCGCCTCCAACTCCCTGGACGAGTATATCATCCGGGATCTGCTCCTCCAGGGAGCCCAGCTGGACTCCTTCGGGGTGGGCGAGCGGCTCATCACCTCCCGGTCCGCCCCGGTGTTCGGGGGGGTCTACAAGCTGGTGGCGGTGGAGGACGGGGAGGGGCGGGTGATCCCCAAGATCAAGATCTCGGAGAACCCCGCCAAGATCACCACCCCCCACTTCAAGAAGGTCTGGCGGCTCTATGACAGAACCGACGGCAAGGCCTTTGCCGACCTGCTCACCGTCTACGATGAGACGGTGGACGACACCCAGCCCCTGAAGCTCTTTGACCCGGACGCCACCTGGAAGAAGAGCACCTTCACCAATTTCCGGGCGGAGGAGCTGCTCAGGCCCATCTTCCTGGGGGGGAGGCTGGTCTATGAAAAGCCCGCCATAGAGGACATCCGTGCCTACTGCCAGAAGCAGCTGGAGCTTCAGTGGGACGAGGTGAAGCGGTTTGAGAACCCCCACAACTACTATGTGGATCTGTCCCAGAGGCTGTGGGATCTGAAGCAGGAGCTCCTTCAGCGGCAGGGGTAACCTTTCTTAAAAGGGAAAAGGGCCGGAAGTTGTACGTTTCCGTACAGCTTCCGGCCTTTTTTCTTCGGCACAAAGGGGTGCTCCCTCTGCGTCCTTCCTTTTTATCTCTTTTCCATTATTTCTCCAGCGCGGCGGTGACAGCCTGCTTGATGGCGTCGCTGGTGACGGTGGCGCCGGCCACGGCGTCCACCTCCACGCTGTTGGCCGCCACGATGGCCTGGGGGATCTGGGCGATAGCGGGGTCGGAGATGGAGGGGGTCTCGTGGTGATCCAGGATCTCCACAGCGGTGATGACCCCATCCTCCCGGGTCACCTTCACCTTGATCTCGCCGCCCATGCCGGTGCCCACGCCGATGGTCTCGCCCTCGGCCAGGGTCACGTTCTCCTCCGCGGCGCTGAAGGCTCCGGGAAACTCCTTCAGCTCGGAGTCCACCTTGGACACCGTCACGGCGGGAACCTCGCTCTTGGGGGCGGCGGCGTTGGCGCCGGCGGTGCGGCCGGAGAAGAGGGTCTCGGCTACGTTGCCGCCGGCGGTGTAAGCACCGCCGTACATGGAGCCCAGCTCACCGGCGCCGTAGAGGTGGGGGATCACGTTGCCCTCGGTGTCCAGGATCTCGCAGTTGGTATTCCGGCGGGGGCCGCCCTGGGTATTCACCAGGGCGGGAACCACCTGGATGGCGTAGTAGGGGGCCTTGGCGATGGGGGCCAGGGTCTTGGGATCCCGGCCGAACTGCTCATCGTAGCCCTCCTTACAGTAGCGGTTGTAAAGCTCCACCTGGTAGACAAGGCCAGAGCGGCGGTAGGTGATGTCGGTGCTGGCGGTGATGCCGTCGGTGGGCTGGGTCAGGTTGGGCACCCGGCCATCGGCGGGGATACCCAGCTTCTGGGCCAGCTCCTCCAGGGTGTCGGCCTTGACGATAAGGCCGCTTTCGATCTCGGCGCTGTTGTCCTCCGAGAAGGTGGGCATGAGGGGACCGGCCAGGCGGGCGGTCTCGTCAAAGATCATGTACATGGTATTGGGCACCACCATGGAGTAGAAGCTGCCGGAGTGGTTGATATGGCCGTGACGGTGGATCCCCGACTCGGGGATGAAGCGCATACCGTCGGTGCCCACATAGATGGAGGCTCCGCCGGGGATCAGGTTCATACCCATGGAGGGCTGGTTGAACCAGGCCTGCTTGCTGCCGTCGGGGGCGTCGGCGTCGTTGAGCAGGGTGAGCCAGGGGCCGGAGATGGCCGCCATGTGCCACAGGTCGGCCCCCACCTCGATGGCCATGTTGATGCCGTCGCCGGTGTTGTAGAGCCCGCCGATGGGATAGCAGGCCTCCCGCTGGGTGAACTGCTCGATCATGTCCTCGTTGTTTTCAAAGCCGCCGCAGGCCAAGACTACGCCGTTTTTGGCCCGGACGTTGACGGTCTGCCCCTGGCGGTCGATCTGAACGCCAAGGACGGTCTTGGTGAAGGGATCCTGGATCAGGTGCTGGGCGGGGGATTCAAACCACACGTCAATGTTGTCCTTCCGATCTACCACGGCGGTGTGGAGACTGTCCCAGTAAAACTTGCCGCTGGCGGCGCCGGTGGAGGGGATGAAGTCGAACACCACGCTTTGGGTGCCCTCAAACTCGGGGTACTCCCCGGCCACCATGGTGGTGACGGGGCGCTGGATACCCACCGACTCCAGCCAGTCGGCGTTGCCCATGGTGCCCTTGACAATGAAGTCGATGAGCTCGTCGGTCATGTTGTCGTAGCCCTCGCACTCCTGCTTCAGGTAGGCCACGCCGTCGTCATAGTCGGTGTAGTTCAGGATGATCTGGTAGCAGACCTTGCTGTTGCCGCCCTCCTCCCCCTGAGGGGCCTTCTCGGTGAGGAGTACGTTGGCGCCGGCCTCGGAGGCGGCGATACTGGCGGTGGCTCCGGCGCCGCCAAAGCCTACCACCACCACGTCGTACTCCGCGTCCCAGGCGATGGTATCCGCGTAGGAGAAGGTGTAGCTGTCCTCCTGGGGAGCGCCGGGTGCGGTGGGACCGGGGGTCTGGGCGGCCTCCTTGCAGGCGGGCAGCAAGGCCAGCAGCAGGGTCAGGGCCACCAGGGATGAGACGAGCTTTTTCATGTTTCATTCCATCCTTTCTCACAAAAGTGGTTCGCCAAATTAATTCGCCGAACTGGTTCTATTATAGTTTTGGGCAGTTCAGTTGTCAATCCCAAAATGATAGAAATTTATCAAGCCTTGCGCCAAAGGGGAGATTCTGATATACTAAAGCAAAAAAATACGCCACAGAGAGGACGAGAGGATGAACAAACGGCAATTGCAGCGGGAGGGCACCTTGGGTCTGATCTACGAGACGGTAAATCAGCTGGTGTTGGAAAAGGGCTTTGACGATATGCGGATACAGGATATCTGTGAGCGGGCGGGGATCTCCACCGGAGCCTTCTATCATTATTTTCGATCCAAGCAGGATATTCTCTTTGAGCGGTATCAGATGACGGGCCGGTTCCTCCAGGAGCTGGCGGCGGAGGCGGAGACCATGGAGCCCCTGGAGGGGGTATGCTTTCTTATCCGGGAGATGACGGAATACACCCGCAGCCGGGAACCGGAGGTGCTGCGCAGCTATGTGGAATCCAGCTTTCGCCTTCAGGGGGAGTGGCAGAAGCGCTGCCCCATGCCCACCCTACAGAGGACGGCGGAGGAGCTGCTCCGGCCGGCTTTGGAGCCGGAGCGGGCAGAGCTGCTTCTGGAGGCGGTGGATCTTTTCCACTGCGGCGTAGTCCATAAGCAGTGCGCCAGCCTGGGACGGTATCTGGCGGAGAACCAGCCGGAGGACCGCTTCTGCCGGTGGCTGGAGGGGTACAGCAAAAAAAGGGAAGCATAAAAAACTGGGCTGCGCTGTAAAGGATACAACGCAGCCCGGTTGCGTGCGGGGGAAGGGTTTGGGACAGGATATAGTTTTTGTCCTGAAAAGAGCGGGGAGAGAGCCAAAAGGCTCTCTCCCCGCTTTGGTTTTTACTTCTCCTTCTGCTGGAGCTGCAACCTGTCGGCGATCATGGCAATGAACTCCGAGTTGGTGGGCTTGCCCTTGGCGTTGGAGACGGTGTAGCCGAAATACTTCTGCAGGGTCTCCAGGTCGCCCCGGTCCCAGGCCACCTCAATGGCGTGGCGGATGGCCCGCTCCACGCGGCTGGGGGTGGTGCTGTACCGCTTGGCCACCTCGGGGTAGAGGATCTTGGTCACCGCGTTGATCACGTCCATGTCCTCCACGGCGATGAGGATAGCCTCCCGAAGATACTGGTAGCCCTTGATATGGGCGGGGACGCCGATCTCATGGATGATGGCGGTGACGGTGCTCTCCAGGTTCCGGCGGCCCCGATCCAGCTCCTCCGCCGGAGCGGCGGAGACGGCCAGCTGACGGACACGCTCCACCACCGAGGAAACCCGGCAGGGCTTCATGAGAAAGTAATCAGCGCCCCGGGCGGCCGCCAGCTCGGCTACGCTGCCCCCGGCGAAGCTGGAGAGAACCAGCACCCGGGGCTTGGGCAACAGCTCGCCCAGGTGGGTGAGCACGTCCACTCCGTCCAGGGTGGAGAGGATCATGTCCATCACCACCACGTCGGGCTGTTTCTGGCGGCAAAGCTCCACCAGCTCGTCGCCGTCCCCCGTCTCCCCCACGACGGTAAGGTCGCCCTCGTCCTCCATGGTCTCCGCCAGCAGGCGGCGGAAATCCTCCCCTGTATCCGCTATGATTACCTTCCTACGATCCATACCCTTACACAACCTTTTTATGCCTGGCCAAGGCAGAATTACCGGTTGCTCATAATTTACCATAAAAAGACAGCGTACGCAATCCCTTTTTGGAAAATTCTGGGTATTAATCGTTCGACACAATTTGACCTTTCCCCCATTTTTTAGTGTTTTCGACAACTTTCTGCCGTGTTTAGCATCCGTTGGGCCAGAATCCCATAGCCCTGGGTGGGGTCGCCTACCAGGACGTGGGTCACGGCCCCCACCAGGCGGCCGTTCTGGACGATGGGGCTGCCCGACATGCCCTGAACGATGCCGCCGGTGACCTCCAGAAGAGCGGGGTCGGTGACCCTCACCGTCAGATCCCGGCCGTCGGAGGCGTCGGGGTGGAGCTTGGTGATCTCCACGGTGTAGGGGCGGACCTCCTCCCCGGCGATGTTGGAGTAGATAAGGGCCTCCCCCGTCTCCACCTGGCCGGCGGAGGCCACCTCCAGGGGCTCCATCCGGGCCAGATCCGCCTGGGCCAGGGTGCCGAAAATGCCGTGGCAGGTGTTGGCCCAGAGCCGTCCAATGTCGGCCGAGAGGTCAAAGTCCCCGTGGAGCTCCCCGGGCTCTCCCCGCTCTCCCTTCTTCACATCGGTGACGGTGGCCGAGAGGATGCCCCCGCTCTCCAAGGGCATAAGCAGGGCGGTGTCCACGTCGTTGATGCCGTGGCCCAGGGCCCCGAACTGGCCGGTGGCCGGGTCGTAGTAGGTGACGGTGCCGATGCCCGCCATGGAATCCCGGAGCCAGGCCCCCAGCTTATAGCTGCCGTCGGTGGAGCACTTCACCGCCTGGGCGGTGACCTGGAGGGGCTTGCCCTCCCGGAGGGCCCGGATGGACATCTCCTCCCCGCCCACCTTGGCCAGCTCCGCCTGGATCTCCTCGATGGTGTCCACCTCGGCGGCATTGATATGGGTGATCACGTCACCCTCCCGAAGCCCGCAGGTGCGGGCGGGCACCACGCTGCCCCCGGCGGCGGGGATCTGGGAAAAGCCCACCACCATCACCCCGTCGGAGAAGAGCTTGATCCCCACCGCTCTCCCCACCGGGATCAGCAGCCGGGGGGCGTCACCGCCCCCGGTCATGGCTTCCTCCGCGGCCTGGGCCGGTGCGCCCTGCCCCAGCAGTCCCAGCAGCAGAGCCGCCGCCAGGACTCCCCGGAGCAGGGCGAAGCCGCCCGGGCCTCTTTTTTCTGTGTCTTTCAATCAACCACCCCCATTTGATATTCCCCCTGAACAAAAAAATCGAGACGGCGCCGGGAAGGGCGCCATCTCTAATATGGACCGTCTGGAGCCATTGAACGCTGGAAATGAACAGCGGGTTTGGGTTGGCTCCTTTTTCCGGGCGCCGGAGCGCCGGGGCAGCCATATTTTATGCGGGGAATGGTTGGGCTTCTCTCTCATTTTTCCAGCTGTTTTTCTTTCGCTGGACAAGGGTAGTTTATCCGGAATCGGAAAAATACTGCGGGATTTTTTTGGAAAAAAGGGACGCGCCCGAAGCGCGTCCCTTTCCCGTTCCCATATCAGTTCCGGCTTCTCTTGCCGAAGATCCGCAGCAGGTAGAGGAACATGTTGATGAAATCCAGATAAAGCTGAAGGGCGGAGTAGATGGAGGCCTTCTTCAGCATGACCTCGTCCCCCTGATAGGCGGCGTAGAAGGATCGGATCTTCTGGGTATCATAGGCGGTGTAGGCCAAAAACAGAATGACGCCCAGGGTGCAGAGGATCTGATCCGCCACGGCCAGGCCGGGGATGAAGAACATCAGCAGGTTCATCAGAATCAGGAAGATGAGCCCGCCCACCAGGACCGAGCGCATCCGGCTCAGGTCAATATGGGTGACAAAGCCGAAAACCGCCATGCCGCCAAAGTATAGGGAGGTGGCGGCAAACACCAGCAGCAGGGTCACCAGGTCGTAGCTCAGGAAGATCACCGCGAAGGTGACCCCTGTCAGGGCAGAGTAAATAAAGAAAAACAGTGTGGCAGTGCCGGTGGAGATCTTATGGAGGAAGGCGGTCATGCCCAGAACTACCACCAGCTCGGCGATCATCAGGATCAGATGGAAGGCGGGGATAAGGGTGAAGGCCTTGACCACCAGCAGATAGCCCCGGCGGGTCTCGGTGAAAAAGATGGCGGTGAGGAAGGTGACCATCAGGCCCAGGAACATGAGAAGGAAGGTCTTGGCGGTATAGCGGCCCAGGCTCTCCCCTGCGGCCACGCCCTGCTCCAGGCGGCGCTCCTGCTCGTAAAAATTATTTTCCATTTTTGTATCACTCCTTTTTCAGGGTCGAGGCGCGGCGCCCGCCGCTCCTTGTGGATATTTTAGCACGGTTCTCCCGGTTATACAAGGGGATTTTAGGAAACCCGTCTGCCCCTGCGGCGTTTTTTCAGCCGGCGCAGGATCAGGCGCAGGCGCTGGAACAGGCCGAGGATAAAGCGCATAATGGGCCAGCACAGGGCCAGAAACACCGTCAGCACCAGACTTTCCTGCAGGTTCAGTGCCGACAGGGAGAAAAAGTCCCGAAGGCAGACCACGCAGAACACCATAGCCGCCGTCACCGAGCCCCAGAGCACCCGCCGCTTGAGGTCAAAGGGCTTGCAGACCTGATAGAGGACCAGCAGGCCGATGAAGGCCACGCACAGGGCGGACAGGGTGGACAGGGACTGGGTGGAAAAATCGAAGGCAAAGGCGAAGGCCTGGATGCCCAAAATGACAATGAGGTCGGTAAGGCCCCCGGGGAAGGCCTCCCGCAGGACATTGGGCAGGAAGGCGCCGTGGACCCGGCTCTTGTTGGGCTCCAGGGCCAGGAAGAAGGAGGGCACCCCGATGGTGAGGGCGGAGATAAGGGAGAGCTGGATGGGCACCAGGGGGTAGGGCATATCCACAAAGATGGTGAGCAGGGACAGGCAGAAGGAGAAAATATTCTTCACCAGATAGAGGGCCGCTGAGCGCTGGATGTTGTTGATCACCCGCCGCCCCTCGGCCACCACCTGGGGAAGGCAGGCGAAGTTGGAGTCCAGCAGCACCAGCTGGGCGGCGTGGCAGGCCGCGTCGGAGCCCGAGGCCATGGCGATGCCGCAGTCGGCGTCCTTCAGGGCCATCACGTCGTTGACCCCGTCCCCGGTCATGGCCACGGTGTGGCCCTGCTTCTGGAGGGCCTTTACCAGCTTCCGCTTTTGGCCCGGGGTGACCCGGCCAAATACGGTGTACTCCCTGGCGGCGTTGTAGATGTCCTCGTCGGTCTGGAGGGTGGCGGCGTCCACCCACTTCTCCCCGTTCTCCACCCCGGCCTGACAGGCCACCTCGGCCACCGTCCGGGGGTTGTCCCCCGAGATCACCTTCACCGCCACCCCCTGCTGGGCAAAGTAGGCGAAGGTATCGGGGGCCTCGGGCCGGATCCGGTTGGAGAGAAGGGCCAGGGCCATGGGGCGGACTTTTCTGCCGTCCAGGGGGGTCTTGCCGTCGGGATTTCCGTCGTAGCCCGCCAGAAGGAGAACCCGGTAGCCCTTGGCCTGGTATGGCTCCACCATCTCTCTCAGATCCTGGTACCGCTCCCCCATGACGAACTCGGGCGCCCCGGCCAGAACCGCCCCATGGCGGTCAAAGATGGCGGCGGAATATTTGTAGGCCGAAGAGAAGGGCACCCTGGCGGTGCAGGACCAGGCGGGCTTTTTGGCAAAGCGGGCGGCCATGGCCTTCCCCGTCTCATTGTCCGGCTCCAGGGCGGCGAAGAGGGCGCCGGCGGCCTCCTCCACCGCCTCCGGAGGGTATTCCTCCTCGTCCAGCAGCACCAGCTCCTGGACGGCCATCTCAGGCTGGGTGATGGTACCCGTCTTGTCCACGCACAGCACGTCCACCCGGGCCAGGGTCTCGATACAGTTCATGTCCTGGGCCAGGGTCTTTTTCTGGGCCAGACGGATCATGCTCACCGCCAGGGCTACGCTGGTGAGGAGGTAGAGCCCCTCAGGGATCATGCCGATGAGGGCGGCCACGGTGGCGGTGATAGACTGCTTCAGCCCCAGCTCCAATACAAAAAACTGTTTCCAGAAAAGGATGGCCCCCATGGGGATGAGGGCAAAGCCGATAAATCGGATCAGCTTGGTAAGGGAGGCCATCATCTCCGACTGACCGGCGGTGACCCCCTTCTTGGCCTCCAGGGTAAGGCGGGCGGCATAGGAGTCAGCCCCCACCGCCGTCAGCTGGGCCCGGCAGGAGCCGGAGACGATAAAGGAGCCGGAGCGGAGCTTGCCTCCGGGACCCCGCTCCTGGGGCTCGGCCTCCCCGGTGATCATGGACTCGTTCACCGTCACGGTCCCCGCCCGGAGAATGGCGTCGGCGGTGACCTGGTCCCCGGCGGAGAACAGGGCGATGTCGTCCCGGACCATGTGGTCGGTGGGCACCTCCATCTCCATCCCCTCCCGGATCACCCTCCCCCGGGGGGCGGCCAGCAGCTTGAGCTTGTCGATGGTCCGCTTGGAGCGCAGCTCCTGAAAAATGCCGATGGCGGTGTTGGCGATGGCGATGAAAATGAAGGTGGCGTCCCGGTAGGAGCCCACGGCGATGAGGGCTGCGGCCAGCACCAGAAAAATCAGGTTGAAAAAGGTGAACACGTTCTCCTTCACGATCTGCCCCTCGGTACGGGTGGGCCCGCTGACGCTCACGTTGGCCCAGCCCCCCCTCTGCCGCTCCAGCACCTGATCCTTGGACAGGCCCTCCTCCGGGGCGGCCTCCACCACCGGCAGGGGCGTACGGAGGCCGGGGACCGTATCCTGGGCTATTTTTTTCTGATTCAACGTATTCACCTTCTATCTCTCCCCCTTTCCCGCTATATATGGGGAGAGGAGGTGGTCTTTTTGCGTGAACAGGGAAAGGCTCCCAGCGACACTATGACCCGGCTGGCCATCTGCGCTGTGGTGGCTGCGGCGGCGGTCTACGCCGGGGAGAAGCTTTGCGAGGGCAAGCACTGGCCCCTATGGGAAAAATACGGCCCCTGGATCCTGGAGAATAAAGTCCAGGCCATCGCCGTCCTGGCGGCGGCGCTGTACGGGGTCAGTCTGGCCCTGTGGCCCGAGGAGAAAAGGCCGGAGGTAGTGGAGGGATTTGAGGCCTGCGCATGAAGTGAAAAATGAAACGTTAAAGGTGAAAAAGCCATTGACCTGCTGCCGCCAAAGGCGGCGATTTCCAATCGCCCGGTTCCACCGGACATCCCTATTTCAGCTTTTTCATTTTTCACTTTCGCTTTTACCTATACAGGGGTACCATGGCCCCGCCGATGATGCCCGCGTCGTTGCCCAGCTGAGCTACGCAGAGCTTGGTGCGGCGGGGGCTGTCGTGGGTAAATTCCTCCCGATCCAGGGCGGAGCGGAGGGGGGCGAGGAGGTTCTCCCCCTGGGCGCAGATGCCGCCGCCGATGCACAGGACCTCGGGCTGGAGGATATTGATGAGGTTGGCAAGGCCGCAGGCCAGATCCTCGATGTACTCATCCAGAACGGCCTGGGCCAGGTTGTCCCCGGCCTGGGCGGCGTCAAAGGGGGTCTTGCCGTTTACCTGATCCAGGGTGGGAGCCAGCCTCCAAAGGCCGCTGTGGGGGTTAGCCTCCATGGCCTCCCGGGTGGAGCGGATGAGGCCGGTGGCCGAGGCGTAGGCCTCCCAGCAGCCCTTTCTCCCGCAGGTGCACGCCCGGCCCCCCCGGTGGATGACGGTGTGGCCCGCCTCC
>JAAWBD010000065.1 GCA_022792495.1 Oscillospiraceae bacterium | reverse complement strand
TCCCCCTTACCCGATGCAAATGAGATGCCCTGCCCTTCGGCATGGCAAATCAGGGTGGTACCGCGGAGCCGTCTATCACGCTTCGCCCCTGAACCGACAGGGGCGGAGCGTTTTTTGTTGCCCACCCCACATTTTTGATTGGAGGTATCTTCACCATGGACAAACCCAAGTATTTCGGCCTCAATGACCTGCGGGAGATGTACCTGAAGTTCTTTGAGAGCAAGGGCCATCTGCGCCTGCCCAGCTTCTCCCTCATTCCCAAGGACGACGCCTCCCTGCTCCTCATCAACTCGGGCATGGCCCCCATGAAGCCCTACTTTACCGGGGAGAAGGAGCCTCCCCGCCATCGGGTGACCACCTGCCAGAAGTGCATCCGTACCGGCGACATTGAGAACATTGGTCATACTGCCCGCCACGGCACCTACTTTGAAATGCTGGGCAACTTCTCCTTCGGGGACTACTTCAAGCGGGACGCCATCCACTGGGCCTGGGAGTTCCTCACCTCCCCCGAGTGGGTGGGCATTGACCCCAGCCGCCTCTACCCCTCCGTTTTCGCCGGAAATGAGACCACTCCCGCCGACGAGGAGGCCTTCCGCATCTGGAATGAGGAGATCGGCATCCCCGCCGACCGGATCTTCAAGTTCGGCAAGGAGGACAACTTCTGGGAGCACGGCTCCGGCCCCTGCGGCCCTTGCTCCGAGATCTACTACGACCGGGGTCCCGAGTACGGCTGCGGCAAGCCCGGCTGCACCGTGGGCTGCGACTGCGACCGGTACATGGAGGTCTGGAACATCGTCTTCTCCCAGTTCAACAACGACGGCGAGGGCCACTATGAAGAGCTGAAGCAGAAGAACATCGACACCGGCATGGGCCTGGAGCGGCTGGCGGTGGTGTGCCAGGATGTGGGCTCCCTCTTCGATGTGGACACCGTCATGAACATCACCAACAAGGTCAGTGAGATCACCCACGCCCACTACGGGGAGAGCAAGCAGAAGGACGTATCCCTCCGGGTGATCACCGACCACATCCGCTCTGCCACCTTCATGATCTGCGACGGAGTACTGCCCTCCAACGAGGGACGGGGCTACGTCCTCCGCCGACTCCTCCGCCGGGCCGCCCGCCACGGCAAGCTCCTAGGGGTCAACGAGCCCTTCCTCTATGAGGTCTGCGATACCGTTATCCACGAGAACGAGGGCCACTATCCCGAGCTCCGGGAGCGGCGGGATTATATCGTCAAGGTCATCCGGGTGGAGGAAGAAAACTTCGCCCGCACCATTGACGGCGGACTGAAGATCTTCCACGACATGCTCCAGACCCACAAGGCCAAGCTGGAGAATCTGTTCTCCGGGGCCGACGCCTTCAAGCTGTATGACACCTACGGCTTCCCCATCGACCTGACCATCGAGATGGTGGCCGAGCACGGCATGGAGGTGGCCAAGGACGCTTTCAAGGCTCTGATGGAGGAGCAGAAGGTTCGGGCCCGGAAGGCCCGGGAGGCCCTGGGCGACCTGGGCTGGGCCGGCGTGGAGTTCGGCAAGGATATTCCCGAGACCCAGTTTGTGGGTTACACCAACTCCACTGTTGACGCTAAGGTAGTAGCCCTGGTGGTGGAGAACGAGCAAGCCGAGGAGCTGATGGCCGGTGTGGAGGGTATCGTGGTGCTGGATCAGACCACCCTCTACGCCGAGATGGGCGGTCAGGTGGCCGACCACGGCCTCATTTCCTGCGACAGCGGCTCCTTCGAGGTTCGGGATGTCCAAAAGAACAAGGGCGGCAAGTATATGCACTACGGCGTGATCCGCTCCGGTGTTCTGAAGGTTGGCGACCATGTGACCGTAACCCTGGATGAGGAGCGGCGTAAGGCCGTCATGCGGGCCCACTCCGCCACCCACCTGTTGGATAAGGCCCTCCGGTCTGTTCTGGGCGCCCACGTGCAGCAGGCCGGCTCTTTGGTGGAGCCCGACCGCGTCCGCTTTGACTTCACCCACTTCTCCGCCATGACCCCTGAGGAGCTCAGCGAGGTGGAGAGCCAGGTCAACGAGGCCATCCTGGCCGGCTACGACATCCGCACCGATGTTCTCCCCATCGAGGAGGCCAAGCAGCGGGGCGCCATCGCCCTCTTTGGAGAGAAATACGGCGATACCGTCCGGGTGGTGGACATGGGTCAGGGCTACTCCGTGGAGTTCTGCGGCGGCACCCACCTGGACAACACCGCCAAGGCCGGCTCCTTCCGTATCAAGTCCGAGGCCTCCGTGGCCTCCGGCGTCCGCCGGATCGAGGCTACCGTAGGTAAGCTGACCCTGGCTGACATCGACCGGAACCGGCAGCTCCTCTTCCACGCCGCCCAGCTGATGAAGGTGAAGCCCGGGGAGCTGGACACCCGCATTGAGCAGCAGTTGGAGGAGCTGCGGGAACTGCGCCACACAGTGGAGGCCTTCAAGTCCAAGGAGGCTCTGGGAGAGGCCAACAACTTCCTCATGGGTGCCAAGGATGTGTGCGGCCTGAAGGTTCTCACCGCCACCCTTCCCAGCGCTGACGCCGACCGGCTACGGAAGATGGGCGACTTCCTTCGGGATAAGGATTCCAAGGTGGTGGCTGTCCTCTCCTCCGTCAATGAAGGCAAGATCACCTTCCTGGCAGTCTGTGGCAAGGAGGCCATCGAGAAGGGCGTAAAGGCCGGGGACATCATCAAGGCCGTCTCCGCCTGCTGCTGCGGCAAGGGCGGCGGCAAACCCGACTGCGCCATGGGCGGCGGCAGCGACGTCCTCAAGCTGGATGATGCCCTGGCCAAGGTGGACGACTTCGTGGCTGAAAAGGTGGGGAAATAATGCTGCCCCAAGATCCCTTCATCCTGCTCAGCTACGTGAACACCCAGTTGCGGGATCGTTTCTCCTCCCTGGAGCCTTTCTGTGAGGAGCAGGAGATCTCCACAGCGGAACTGATATCCAAGCTGGATAAGGCTGGATTTCAGTATATCCCAGAGCTGAATCAATTTCGATAGACCCAAAACGGCGGGAGCGGAAATGCTCCCGCCGTTTTCTATTCTTTTTGTCAACAGCATAAAATGGGGGTAGTTTTGTTATCATAGCTGTAAAGGAGGAGTGACTGATGTGCACAGCGGCTACCTATCTGACCAAGGACTTTTATTTTGGTCGTACCCTGGATTATGATTTTTCCTATGGGGAGGAGCTGGCGGTGACCCCCCGGAAATACCCCTTCCTCTTTCGCCATGCCCCGTCCATTTTCAGCCATTACGCCATCATAGGGATCGCTCACATTGAGGATGGTATCCCTCTTTTTTATGACGGCATGAACGAGAAGGGTCTTTGTATGGCTGGGCTCAATTTCGTAGGAAACGCGGTCTACCATGACCCGGCTCCCGGAAAGGACAACATTGCCACCTTTGAATTCATTCCCTGGATCCTGTCACAATGCGCCACCATACAGGAGGCCCGACACCTGCTGGAGCGGATCAATCTCATCCCAGAGCCCTTCCAAAAAAACTTCCCCGTCGCCCACCTTCACTGGATGATCTCCGACCACGAGGGCTCCATCGTGGTGGAATCCATCCAGGATGGCGTAATGGTGTATGACAACCCCACGGGAGTCCTGACCAATAATCCCCCCTTTCCACAGCAGCTATTCAACCTGAACAACTTCATGTCCCTGTCTCCCAAGGCTCCCAGCAATCATTTTTCCAGCAAGTTGGATCTGCAGCCATACAGCCGGGGCATGGGGGCTCTGGGCCTACCCGGGGATCTGTCCTCCCAGTCCCGCTTTGTCCGGGCCTCCTTTACCCGTCTCAACTCCCGCTCCGGCTCTTCCGAAGAGGAGAGCGTCAGCCAGTTCTTCCACATCTTGGGCTCTGTAGCCCAGCAGCGGGGCTGCTGCCAGCTGGACAACGGCCATTATGATGTCACCATCTACACCTCCTGCTGTAACGCCACCAGGGGGATCTACTACTACACCTCCTATGAAAACAGCCAGATCTCCGCCCTGGATCTCCACCGCTGTGAGTTAGACGGAGGCGGCCTGATCCGCTTTCCCTTTATCAAAGGTCAGCATATTTTTTGGCAGAATTAGCCCTTCCCTCTTGCCTCTCCTCCTTCTAAGGTATAAAATAAAAAAATAGTTTCCCTTGCCATCATTCTCCCCGCTCCGTCCTCTCTGGATCCCGGTTACCCGGGGAATATGTTACTATTTTCCCCTCCCGCGAGAAAAGGCGGAGCCTATACCGAAACAAGGGCCATTTCTATAATAAGGAGGGTTCTCAGCATGAACATTGACTTCAGCTCCATTCCGGAAACCGTCATTCCTCACATGCGGGGCGGAGAAAAGGAATTTCGGGTCAAAAGCTTCTCCGACGACCTCTGCAAAATCATGCAGGGCCGGCTCATCCCCGGCGCCTCCCTGGGTCTCCACTCCCATGACGCCAGCTGCGAGGTCATATACATTCTCAGCGGCACGGGAAAGATCTTATACGACGATGAATCCGAGCCCCTGGGCCCCGGCTCCTGCCACTACTGCCCCAAAGGCCACGCCCACAGCCTCATCAATGACAGTGACGAGGATCTGGAGTTTTTCGCCGTAGTCCCCCAGCAGTAAACCAAAAGCCCGCCTGCAAAGGCAGGCTTTTCTCCTTAATTTTCCTTTTTCATCTTGCCAACTGTCGCTTCTCGGTATAAAATAGAAAATTGAGAAAAAAGAAAGGAGCCTACCTCCAATGAGCGCTTGCCTCTTTTGCAAGATCATCGCCGGGGACATCCCCTCCAAAAAGGTCTATGAGGACGAACTCTGCTACGCCTTCTATGACATTGATCCCCAGGCCCCCGTCCATTTTCTGGTGATCCCCAAGGCGCACATCCAGTCTGTCTCCCAGGTAGATGAGAAAAATGCAGCTACTGTGGGACATATCTTTGCCGTCATTTCCTCCCTGGCCAAGGAATTGGGACTGGAGAGCTACCGGGTGGTTTCCAACATTGGCGACCAGGCGGGACAGAGCGTCCATCACCTCCATTTCCACGTCCTCTCCGGCCGGGATATGACCTGGCCTCCCGGCTAACACAACATGCCTGAAAAGACAAAACAAATCCTCATAACCATCCTATCCTGGCTGGCGCGCACGGCGGTATTCCCCATGCTGGCAGCTTGGGTTTTGGTGCGCCTCTGGATCCCTTGGGGGGACGTTTATCCCGCGGAAAATCTGATTCTGGCCGCCGGGATCATTTCCGCTCTCCTCCTGATCATAGAGGCCACCTGTAAGCTGACCCGCAGGGTTCTTTTGCCCTGGACAGCCTGGTGGAAAAACCTGCTGTCCCTGGTTCCTCCTCTGCTTCTGGGCTGGTTTTTTGATATCAGTTGCTCCATGCCCACCCACCCTCTCCCTATCATTGAGTGGCTCCCTGCGGGCTGGGAACTGGAATTCCTCTGTCACCTGGGCAACGCTGTTATTTTTGCTGTTATCACCATGGCCCTTTTAAAGGCTGGCCGGGAACTGATCGACGTAGCCAAGGCGGATTGGAAACAGCTTTTAGTCATTTTTGTCTGCCTCAATTTAGCCACTGCCCTCTATGCCTTCACCTCCAACACAGTATATATCTGGGACAATGCCGGCTACTGGGCCATCGCCCGGAACCTGGCTATGGACACGGTCACAGGCTATAAGCAGATCATCGCTGTGCTGGAGTCCACCCTCACCGAGGATTATAACTACCTGCTGGCCTACCCCATCTCCCTTGTCATGCGGATCTTCGGCACCAGCCGGACAGTATTTCTTTTTGCCCTTTCCAATTTCTATACCTTCCCCGCCCTTTGGGGTATCACCGCCCTGGCCAATACCAAGAAGTGGAGCGGCCTTGTGCTGACCAGCCTGTTCCCCATGCTGGGCTACACGGGTCTGGTGGGTATGGTGGATGTGGCCTGCGCCGGCATGGGGATCTGGGCCTATACCATCTATACCAGCGATAAGCCTGCCGCCAGCCGGGGGATCATGACGGGGGCTCTGCTGGTGGGCACCTTCCTGTGCCGCAGGTATTTTCTCTTCTTTGCCGCCTCCTTCGGTCTGGCGGTCTTTGTGGCGAAGGTATTCTTTGACCATAAAAAGTGGTGGGATTTCCTGGCCCTGTGCTGCTCCACCGCTCTGTGCGGGGTCACCTTTACCCTCCGTTTTCTGCTGGACAAGGTTCTGGAGCCCGACTACGGTGACCTTTACTCCGCCTATTCCCTTGGTCTGAAAACAGACTTTCTCTCCTTCTGCCGCTATTTCGGCCTTGTCCTTCTGGTTCTCTTCCTTATCGCCGCCCTGGTGGATATGGCCCGGAAGGAGGATCGCTTCAAGATCACCATGGGGCTTGTGCAGATCGCCGCCTGCTTCACCGTCTTTGTCCAGGTACAATCCCACGGACAGCAGCATCTGCTGATGTACCTGCCTCCCATCGCCTTTATCGCGGTAAACGCTCTGGCCCGGGCCCCCCAATACATGAGTGCCTTCCTGGCCATCTCAACGGCTGTCTACTGCTTCTTCCCCAAGCTCCAGCCCACCTCTGTCCAGGATCTGGATACCCCGGATCTGTTCCCCTCCTTCCACTTCTATGGGCCCAAGCGCTCGGACATGGACGAGCTTCTCCGGCTAGCCGACTATCTGGACAGCCTCTCCCGGTTAGAGCAAAAAACGGCGGTAGTGCTCTCCTCCTCCTTCACCCTGAATCTGGAGTCGGTTGCCAGCCTCCGGGCCTCCATGGATCTGCCTGAACCTGAGGTAAAGACCATCCTCCAATACCACGGCACTGTGGACAAGCGGGACGCCTTCAACTGGAACACCGCCTTTGCCGACTACCTGGTGGTGGGGGATCCTCCCCAGACTCACCTGGGGGAGGAAAACCAGCAGATCCTCACCATTCTGGTGGAGCACATCCTCAATGGCACAGGCCCCGGAAAAGCCTATGTGGAGCTTGCCCCTACCTTCCAGCTGGCCAACGGCGTCACCGTCCGAATCTTCCGGCGGCTCCGCCCCTGGTATCTGGAGGAGTACCACGACATCTCCGACGCCCTTATTGCACTCTACCCAGAGTATAAGGATCTATACAGCATCCCCAAGTGGATCAAATAACAAAAACGAGCCTGTGAGGGATCTCTCACAGGCTCGTTTCTATCTCCTCCCAGTCTGTCACCACCAGGGTATCTCCCTCCTGGATCTCCGTCTCTCCCTTGGGAGCCACTGCGGAGCCGTCTGCCCGTCGCAGCAGCACGATCAGAGTTGTGCTCGGAAAATCTACCTCCCTGACCCTCTGTCCCACCCAGGGGCTCCCCTGCTCCACCGGGATCTCCCGCAGGGGCACTCCCCCCTCCTTCTCCTCGTAGATGGGCGTACTCACCATCAGCAGATCTCCCTCCATCAAGAGGGTATCTCCGCCGGGCACCACCTGCTCCCGCCCCCGCTGGATCATCACCACCAGCGCGTCCACCGGCTAAGAGCAATCCGCCAGCCGCTTTCCCTGCCAGGGATGTCCATTCCCGATCTGAAAGCGGGTCAGATGGAGCAGATTCTCTCCCTGATAATCATTGAATGTCCGGCGCAGGCTTTCCTCGCTGTCGGTCATATCCAGCCGCTCGGCCACCTTAGGCAGAAGGGAGCCCTGAAGCGCCATAGAGAAAAGACATACGCAGAACACCACATGAAACAAATCATGCCCCATAGCCACCCCCCGACCCACCGCCATCACGGCAAACACGATAGAGGTCGCCCCCCGAAGCCCCACCCAGGACACCAGCAGACACTGCCGTGTAGAGTGGAAAAAGGGCTTCATCAACAGAAATACCGCCGTGGGGCTGGCAGCAAAGGTGAGGAACCCTGCCACTCCCAAGGCCATGGGCTGCACCGCCGGCGGAATTCCCCATCCAAAGTCCCACCAGATAGCCATTCCTCCCTGCCAAGGCTGGCAGGGAGGCGGCAAGACATAAAGGATGTCCGTCCGCTCTCAGAGAAATCCAGCCTCCATAAAAGGAAGATAGCCCCTGCCACAGCACAATGACTTACAGGCCGCTCTCGCCTCCAGCCTTCCGGACAAGCGCCCCGCGGCCACACAGGCTAGTACAACGAGGGCAAAAAAACATGGCCTGGGTCATGGCCTCTCCTTTCCTTTCAGCGCCCAGCCCCCTCCCGCAGGAAGCCAGCCCATGGATCGAAGGATGGGGGTCAAGGCGGCAAACAGAACGCACAGCATCACCGTCTGTGGGATCAGCTTGATGGTGTTGGTCACCGCGCTGGCGCTCATGTAATAGAGGTACCCCTTCCCCGTCCCGGACAGGATGGTGCTCCAAAGGCTGCCCAAGAAAACATTCATCAGGTTGGTCAAAAGCTTGGCCAGGAACACCCGCACCGGCCCAAACTGCGTGCGGTAGAGAAACAGGGCGTAGATCAGGCATCCCAGCATGGTGGTGAGGGCATAGCCCGGGAAATAGGGAAAGGCCGGATTGGCCAGGTAGCTCACCGTGTCCTCCGCCAGTCCAAAGACCATCCCAGCCACCGGCCCGCAGATCATGGCGCAGAGGCTCCGGGCCAGAAAGCCCCAGGTCACCTTGGCGGCATACACATCCGTCAGGTGGATGGGGATGGAGGGCACCCGGGCCAGGGCCATGCAGGCGGCAATCATCAAAGCGGAGAATACCAGGTTCCGGAGCCGTCTGAAATCCCTCACGGCCGTGCGCCAATAGGCGGCGGAAAAGGGCGTTTTGTAGAGCTCCTGGCTGGACACGAACATAAAAAATTCCTCCTTTTTGTGTTGGGCAGCCCTTTCGGGAAGCCGCACAAAGGAGGATACAATACCGCCTATATGCGGCAGCGGGATGCGGAAACAGCACTGCGGAGGGGTTTTCGACACTCCCTCACTTCGTCCGGCGGACAACTCCCCGTCCCGCCGGCACTGAACACGCCGTTTCCTACTCTGCCTATTTCTGATACATCATACAGGAACCGGAAGCAAAAATCAAGCCTCCATTCCTATTTTTTCTATCCGGCCCAAATACTCCTCTGCCTCCTCCCTGGAGTGAAAGTGGATCAGCCTTTTCTCCCGATATCTCCCCAACAGCTCCTCCATAACAGGCATCTGATCCTGATGAAAATCTAGGATCCACCGGCGGAACTCCCGGTCAAGCTCTCGCTCCACCCAGGGCATATCCTCCCGCGGCTTGCCCACCCGCTCCCTCGCCCCCGCAAGGCACAGTTCCACGGGATAATCCAGCAGAAAAACCGTATCACAGGCTCTCAGCCGAACCTCCATAGTCCGCAGATAATTCCCGTCGATGATCCACCTTTCCCCCTCCAATATCCGCTCCAAATCAGCGTCAAACGCCTCTCTGGACACGGTGGTGCCGTCCGGCCTATGCCACAGCATATCCAGATAATAGAGGGGTAACCCGGTTCCATCCCGTAGCCTGCGGGCAAAGGTGCTCTTCCCCGCCCCAGGGCAGCCGATCACCATCACCTTCTCCATCTCTCCCCCTCCTTCACAGCCTCAGGATCGCCTCCGCCGCTTGGGCCGCCGTCAAGTCCGTGGTATCCACCTTCCGGGTTTCCAGTTCCTCATAGAGCGGCAGCCGCCCCAAGCTCCGCTCTATCACCTCCGGCTCCCGCCTCCCCGCCCGGATATCCTCCTCCAGCCTTTGGATCAAAGTCTCTTGAGCGCAGACAAGGGAAAGGCATTTCACCTCACAGCCTCCGGTGTCCAGCCTGCCCAGTAGCTCCTCCAAAATCTCCTTCCGATCCATGACCCAAGAGAAAATCACCTTCTCATAGGCCCCGCAGTGGAGGAAATTGTTCAGCAGATGGCAGATGTTATCCATCACCATGGCCTTGGTCTCCCCGGTCACTTGGAAGGGATGGGCATCCCAGCACCAATCCCCATCCAGGAACACACTCTTGTCCAGACGCCTTTTCAGCTCCTGCCCCACGGTGGTCTTTCCCACCCCCATAGGGCCGCCAATGAGATACAGAGTTTTCATTTCTACCCCTCCAGGATCCCCATACTCACAAGCTCCTCACGGCTGTAGAGCACATTCAGTATCTCCAGCAGGGCATTGGCGCTCATATGCTCCGGAAGCTCCAGCCGCTTCAAAAGAGCGCTTCGGTTCTCCCCCGCCTCAGGGGTTCCCGAAAGCCCTGCCAGGTAGAGATCCGTCTTGGTGATAGGCCGGCCGTATCCCCTCCTCTCCTCCCCGTCCAGAAAGGTGGCTCCCCCCCGGCGGAGGGCCTCCAGCAAAACCTCCGGCGGCATCCCCTCCACGCCCAGCTTCCCCTCCTTCCCCGGTGCCCGCTTCCGTCTCTCTTTACCGGGCCGGTCAGGAATATAGGCATGCTTCACCAGGGCCGGATCCACCGCCCCCTTCAGATAATTGCGGATCACAAACCCCGCCCCATCAGAGTCGGTAAGGATCAAAAGTCCCCGCTCCTTCGCCAGCCGGCGCAGCAGAGCCAGCCGCTCCTCATCCTTAAATATTCCAAACCCGGAGGTCTCCAGGATCACTCCGTCCACCACCTGGGACAGGGTGTTCTTGTCATACCGTCCCTCCACCACAATGGCCTCCCGGATCCGGGGCAAAGCGTCTCCTCTCATGCCGCCTGCCTCTGGGCCAACTCCAGCAGCAGATTCACCAAAACCTCCTGGCCGTCCGCCCCAGTGGACTTCAGCTCCATATCCGCCGCTTCACAGCGCAGCAGGGCCCACCGGTACCACTCCGGGGAGAACCGCCGGGCCGCCTGCATCAGCTTTTGAGCCTGAAACTCCCGCAGTCCATACAGCTCCATGAGCCACTGGGTGTTCTTCTGCCGGTCTCCCCCCAGCCGGGCGGCATAGAGCTGCCGCAATTGCTTGGCCAGGGAGGCCATGAGCTTGATTGGGGGCTCCTGCATGTGGAACAGCTCCCCCAGCACCCGGAAGGCCTGATCAAAGTTCCGGGCCGCCACAGCATCGGTCAAATTGAAGATCACCGCGTCCAGCTGTGGGGTGGACACCGCGTCGATATCCTGCCGGGTGATCTTCCGCCCCTTGGCATAGGCCCCGATCTTCCCGATCTCCGAGATCAGCCCATTCATCAGATCCCCACAGCGGAACACCAGGTAGTTTGCCTCCGTCCGGCTGATCTCATGGCCCAGGGCCTGAAACCGCACAGCGATCCACTTTTCCAGCTTATCCTGCTGCTGCCGGATAAAATTGACGATCTTTCCCTTCTCCTTCACCAGCTTGGCCAGCTTTCCCCGGCTGTCCAGCTTGAACTCCAAAACGTCGTAGACAAACACCAGGCATACATAGTCGGGGAGATCCCCCAGCAGCTCCATCAGCCCCTCCCTGTCCCCCTTGTCCATATCAACGTCAGTCACCACCACCATCGTCCGCTCACTCATCATAGGCAGCGCATTTACCGCCCCATGAAGGCGTGACAAGGTATACTCCTTCCCAGTGATCAGATGGTAGTTAAAATCATCCAGCCCCCCGGTCAGCAATAGAGCTTTCATATCCTCCAGCCCTTTGTCCCGGAGGTAGGTCTCCTCCCCATGAAAGATATAGAGGTTCCCCAGGCTTTCCGCCCCCAGCTCCTTCCGGAACTCCTCATAGGACGGATCTTCCTTTTTCTTCTGATACGCCATAGACGGCCTCCTCCTTATTTCCTGGAAAAAGTATACCATATCCCCTTTGGTTTTGCAATCTCATCCACCCTTGACGAACGCCCCACAGCCAGGTAAAATAGAACCAAACAGCGGACTATCCCCCCGCCAGGAAAGGAAGGATCCCTATGCCCCAGCTCCGCGCCCGTGACTACAATTTCACCGTGGGCCAGCTCCCTCCCGGCCCCCGGAACAAGATCACCGACGTCCCCGGCCTTGCCGTGGGCCACCACACCGTGGATAACGCCGAGAACAAGACCGGGGTCACCGTCCTCCTCCCCGGAGCGGAAAACCCCTTTACCCACAAGCTCCCCGCCGCCGCCTTTGTCCTCAATGGCTTCGGCAAGAGCCTGGGCCTGGTACAGGTGGAGGAGCTGGGCACCCTGGAGACCCCCATCGCCCTCACCAACACCCTGAACGTGGGCCTTGTCCACGACGCCTTGGTGGAGTACATGATCGGCCGCTGTGAGCTGGAGGGCGTGGAGCTTCGCTCGGTGAATCCCCTGGTTCTGGAGTGCAACGACGGCGGTATCAACCAGATCCAAAAGCGGGCCATTGGCCGGGAGGAAGTTCTGGCCGCCTTCGCCGCCGCCTCCCCCGATTTTGACGAGGGGGATGTTGGGGCCGGTAAGGGCATGGTCTGCCACGGCCTCAAGGGCGGCATTGGCTCCGCCTCCCGGCGCCTGGAGGTAGACGGCGTTTCCTACACTCTGGGGGCCCTTGTCCTGGCCAACCACGGCAGCATGACTGACCTGACCATCTGTGGTGAGCCCATCGGCCTCCAGCTGGAGGCCGCCAAAGCCGCCAAGGAGTCCGACGTGGGCTCCTGCATTGTGATCCTGGCCACCGACCTTCCCCTGGACAGCCGCCAGCTTAGCCGGGTGGCCAAGCGGGCCTCGGTGGGACTGGCCCGGCTGGGCTCCTACATCGGCCACGGCAGCGGGGAGGTCTTCCTGGCCTTCTCCACCGCCAACCCCTTCCCCGTCCGGGAGGAGGCCGCCCTCCGTACCGTCACCGCCTTCCACGAGGAAAAGATGGATCTCCCCTTCCGGGCGGCGGCGGAGTGCGTGGAAGAGGCTATCCTCAACTGCCTCTTCACCGCCCGAACCGTCACCGGCTGGGACGGAAAGACCGTCTGGGCCCTCCGGGATCTGTGGCACCCCCAGGGGGAGAAGCCATAACCCCATTTGAATAAAGCAGGCCACGCGGTACGGGATACCGCGTGGCCTGCTTCATTTCTCATTCCTTCTCAAAGACTTCCTTCCCCAGTCCGCATATGGGGCAGACCCAGTTCTCCGGCACATCCTCCCAGGCTGTACCGGGGGCCACGCCGTTGTCCGGATCCCCTATCTCCGGGTCATAAACATACCCGCAGGGAGCGCAAACATACCGTTCCATCCTCTCACCCCCTTTCCGTCTCCAGCCAGCTGTTGAACTCGTCCCACAGCTCCATAGCCTTGAATTTCACCACATACCCCTCATTCTCCCCGGTGATGAGCCGCACCTGATCCCCGGAAAAATTTCCCGCCCTCTCCGCCACCGTCTCGCTCACCGAGCCCAGGCACAGGGGCGGGAATACCACGCACCACCAGTTGCGCCCCTCCCCTTCTCCCAGGGTGATCCGTAGAGCGGTATACCTTCCGGCCGGCAGGGCAAAATCCTCATACTCCTTGGTGGGGAACCACACATCCTCCTCCAGGCTGGCGGTCACCGCCACCCCCTCTCTCACGATCTCCGCCCCCACCCGGGCCAGCTCGGGCAACCGCTGAACCAGGATCGCCATAGCCTCCTCCTGGCTCTCCGCCCCCTCCAGCCAGGGCTCCACCTCCTCCAGCACCGCGTCCCGCACCCGCAGCTTCTCCGCCTGATCCTCCTCCGCGTCAGACCGGGCTATCACATGCAGCCGCACCATTTGCTCCGCCAGCGCCTTCTGCTGTCCCGTAAGCCAGGACGCGGTCAGAAGCGCGAACCCTATCCCAAACAGCAGACACTTCTCCCATCCCCGGAGCCTGGAATGCTTCCCATGTACCAAAACGAACACACCTTTCTATGTGAGAATGGCTCCATTTTCCCCACCTTTTTCCTTCCCTATACCCTTCCTCCTCTCATTTTCCATCCCATCCCCAAATATTTCTCCGATAGGTGTATCCCCTCATACAACAAAAGACTCCGTTCCCTCATAGGGAACAGAGTCTTTTTTCTTATAACGTTCTGACCAGATAGACCTCCCGGCACAACTCCTTCATTCCCTCCGCTGCCGCCCTTCCCTCCTCCTCACGCTGGAAAAGGCCGAACACCGTAGGCCCTGTGCCGCTCATGCTGGCCCCCAGGGCCCCGTGCCGGAGCAGCTCCCCCTTCAGCTCCCCCACCCGGTTTCCCATCCGGGGAGGAAGGATCTCCTCAAATACATTGAACATCCGCCGGGCTGCCCCGGGCAGATCCCCCTCCTCCAGGGCCCGGATCATCCCTTCCGCGTCCGGGTGGCATCGGGTCTTTCTCCCATCCAGCCGGGCGAAAAGCTCCGGGGTAGATACCGGAAACCCAGGCTTGGCCAGCACCGCCCAGCACTCCGGCAGGGCGGGCAGGGGGGTGATCTTCTCCCCTCTCCCCTGGGCCAGGGCAGTTCCCCCCAGCACGCAGTACGGCACGTCAGAGCCCACCCGCTCCCCGATCCTAGCCAGCTCTTTCAGGCTCAACCCCAGGCAGCACAGCTCATTCAGCCCCCGCAGCACAGCGGCGGCGTCAGAGCTTCCCCCCGCCATCCCCGCGCATACGGGCACCCGCTTCCTCAGCTCAATGCACAGCCGTCCCCACTCCGCCCCTGTCTCCTCCTGGAGCCGCAGGGCCGCGGCGGCAGCCAGGTTCCGCCCATCCAGGGGCAGAAACCCCAGGTCGGAGGACAGCTCCAGCCCCTCTCCCGGCCCGGTGGTCAGGGTCAGCTCATCGGCCAGGGACACCGACTGCATCACCATCTTCATCTCATGATACCCGTCCTCCCGCCTGCCCAACACATCCAGCGTCAGGTTCAGCTTGGCGGGGGCGGTTACTGTCAAGGTTGCCATAGCCCCTCCTTACCGGATCCTCCGGGCCTCCAGATAAAACCGCTTGTCGTGGGCCTCCCCCATGGAAAAGGTCTTGCGGGGCAGCGTCCCGTCCCGCAGTACCGCCGGGAACAGCTCCCCCTTCTCCATGGGCTCCAACAGAAAGGCCATATTGCCGCTCCTCCGGCCCAGGCCGGCGGCTACCTCCCGGCCGTGGACATAGTCCACGCTGCCCCCATGCCCGGCTATGTATCCGTCCAAAAAGCTTTGCAACGTCCCCACGGGAAGCTGCTGGGCGGGCCCGGGAACGGTCACCGCCCCCTCCCCCTCCGCCCAGATATAGCGGAGCACATGGCCCCTTCCCTCCCCCTCATAGGCTCCGGGGAAAGCTTTCAGCAGAGATTCCAACAAGTCCTTTCCCTTTACATGAAACACCACCCGGTGGATGGGCTCGAACTCCAGGGAATCGTCGTGAAGATTCACCAGCTCGCACAGGGCGTATCGGGCGGGCAGCTCCTCCCACTTCTCCGGCGGGGTCAGCCGCTTCTGCCTCTCGTAGCACTCCTTGGCAGTGGCCAGGGAGTGGTTCCCGTCCCCCACCGCCAGCTGGAAGGGAATCCTCTCCTCCCCCATCCCGTACCTTTCCCGGACGGCCTCCGGCGCGCAGAGCCGCCCCAGGGCCCGGAGGGTCAGCTCCCGGCTCTCCCCGTCCAGCAGCCAGCCCGCCACATGCCCCCCGTCCTCCATCAGGTCGAAGTCATAGAGGAGCTCCATCCTCCCCTTCCGCCCCTCCAGGGGCTCAATAACCGTTCTCTCACAGTCGTCGCACAGCAGCATGGCATGGGGCAGCTCGATGGGGGCGTTCTTCCGCACCGCTACCCGGGGCGGGATCCGGCTCATCACCGTGCCCTCGGTGGCCCGGACGGCGGTCTCCGCCCCCGGCTCATAATCGTATTGCTCCAGATCCACCTTCCCTATCAGCCCCCGGCGGAGCCTTCCGTTTTTCAGCCTTCGCTCCACATAGATAAGGGCGTCCTTCAGCTCCCGGAACCGCCCCTCCCGGAGATACCGGGTCATGGTGTTGTTGATCTCCATAATGTCGGTCTCCACATTGGGCCCGTCCAGACAGCTCTCCGGCAGGATGAGCCGCAGGGCGGAGGGAGCGCTCCCCACCGTCCGCTCCACCCGGGACCAGTACTCCGGCTGGGAGGTATACTGGTCACAGGCCACCACCGCCCACTTGTCATAGTCGCAGCCCTGGGGCAGCAGAATATCCGCCTGCCCAAAGGCCATTTTTGCAAAGCCTCCACTCATCCTACCTCACCTCCCTTACCGCAGTGCGCCCTTGATGGCCTCCAGCAGCTCCCCGAACTCCTCATAGACCGGCACCTCCGGGTGCTCCCCCTTGATCTGCTCCGTGCTCTTAAAGAGGAAGCCCGCCTTGCTCTGCTGGATCATCCCCAGATCGTTATAGCTGTCCCCGGCGGCGATGGTGTCAAAACCACAGGACTGAAGGGCCTTCACCGTGGTAAGCTTGGACTTCTCACACCGCATTTTGAACCCGGTGATCTCCCCGCTCTCCGCCACCTCCAGGGTGTTGCAGAAGATGGTGGGCCAGCCCAGCTTCTCCATCAGGGGCTTAGCAAACTGCTCAAAGGTGTCGCTGAGGATCACCACCTGGGTCAGGCTCCGCAGCTCGTCCAAAAAGGCCTTTGCCCCGGGCAGGGGGTCGATCCTGGCGATGGTGTCCTGGATCTCCTTCAGCCCCAGCCCATGCTCCTTCAGGATCCCCAACCGCCAGCTCATCAGCTTGTCATAGTCCGGCTCGTCCCGGGTGGTTCGCTTCAGCTCCGGGATCCCACTCTCCTCAGAGAAGGCGATCCAGATCTCCGGCACCAGCACGCCCTCCATATCCAAACACACGATATTCACGGTGCAGCTCCCTCCTCCATCTATTTTAGCCTTCCCAAAAATCTCTCCAGCCGCTCCAGCGCCTCCGCCAGATCCTTCATAGAGGCGGCGTAGCAGGCCCGCACAAACCCCTCTCCTCCGGGCCCGAAGGCGGAGCCGGGGATCACCGCCACATGCTCCTCCTGAAGGAACCGGTCACAGAACTCCTCCGAGGTAAGCCCCGTGGACTTGATGCAGGGGAAGGTGTAGAAGGCCCCCCTGGGCTCAAAGCACTCCAGCCCCAGCCGCCGGAACCCGTCCACCAGGAACCGCCGCCGGCCGTCGTACTCCTCCTTCATGGCCTCAATATCCTCGTCCCCCTTCTCCATGGCCTCGATGGCCGCGTACTGGCTGGCGGTGGGGGCGGACATGATGCCGTACTGGTGGAGCTTGGTCATGGCGGAGAGCAAAGGCTTGGGCCCGCACACATAGCCCAGCCGCCACCCCGTCATGGAGTAGGCCTTGGAAAATCCGTTGACCACAATGGTCCTCTCGTACATATCCGGCAGATTGGCCATGGACACATGGTGCTGCCCATAGGTCAGCTCCCCGTAGATCTCGTCGGAGATCACCATGATGTTGGTGTCCCGGAGCACCTCAGCCAACGCCTCCAGATCCTCCCGGCCCATGATCCCCCCCGTGGGGTTGCAGGGGAAGGGCAGCACCACCGCCTTGGTTTTAGGGGTGATGGCGGCCTTCAGCTCCTCGGGGGTAAGCCGGAACTCATCCTCCGCCCGGGTCTCCACCATCACCGGCACCCCGTGGGCCATAGACACCAGGGGCCCATAGCACACAAAGGAGGGGGTGGGGATGATCACCTCGTCCCCCGGCTCGATCAGGCACCGGAAGGCCAGATCCAGCCCCTCGCTGCCTCCCACGGTGACAATGATCTGCCCCACCGGGGCGTACTCCAGGTCAAACCGCCGCTTCAGATACCGGGAGATGGCCTTCCGCAGGTCAGAGAGCCCGGCGTTGGGGGTATACTTGGTGAACCCCTTCTCCAGGGAGTAGATCCCCGCGTCCCGGATGTGCCAGGGGGTCACAAAGTCCGGCTCCCCGATGCCCAGGGAGATCCCCCCCTCCATGCCCTCCAGCAGGTCAAAATATTTCCGAATGCCGGAGGGGGGCACGTTTCGGATCCTCCCGCACAGAACCTTCTCGTAGTCTATCATCACTCAAACACAAACCTTTCCTGCTGCTCTTCCCGCTTCTCAAAGACCAGATGGTTTTCCTTGTACTTGTGAAGGATAAAGTGGGTGGCCGTCCCCGTCACATCCTCGATGGTGGCCAGCTTCTCCCCCACAAAATGGGCCACCTCCTTCAAAGACCGGCCCGAGATGATCACCGTCAGGTCAAAGGCGCCCGACATCAGGTACAGGCTCTCCACCTCGTCATACTGGTAGATCCGCTCCGCTACCCGGTCAAAGCCCTCCCCCCGCTGGGGGGTGACCTTCACCTCAATAAGGGCGGTGACCGCCTCCCGCTCGGTGCGATCCCAGTCCACCACCGCCCGGTAGCCCAGGATCAGCCCCTGGCTCTCAAACTCCTTGACCTGCCTGCGAACCTCCTCCACAGAAAGCCCTGTCATAGCGGCCAGCTGCTCATGGGTCAGGGTGCAGTCCCCCTCTAAAAGCTGAAGAAGCTTGGTTCCATTGTTCATAAAAAATCCCTCCGTTCTTGTCCGCTTGAAAATAGTATAGTACGCCGCCTCCCCGTCCGCAACGGGAAATTTCAGCGCACGTCGCTGCGGCCCAAAAGATAATCGGTGGAAACGTTGAAATAATCGGCCAACTTTATAAGCGTAAGAGAAGGAATATTGATATCACCATACTCCATCCTTTGATAATGCCTATCCGTACAATCCAGGAGCTCCGCCATGTCCACCTGCCGCATTTTTCGCTCTTTTCGAAGGGCCTTCACTCTTGCCCCAAAAGCTCCCATAATTTTTTCCATATTTTTATTTCTCCTCTTGACATGACATTTTAAATGGTGTATTATATGACATAGGAGGTCGTATTATGGATACGTTTATGTCTTTCCTTTACAAAAGCTACATACAGCCCCAACTGGAGCTCCAGATCAAAAAGGATCCCATCTCCTTCGCCCTCTCCAGCCTGGAGAACGGTCTGGAGCCCAGCTACCTCCAGGATCTCCAGAAATTCACGCAATTCCTGGCCACCCGCGCCTTCCTTCTCGGCCTGCGGACAGGCCAGGGCCTCAGCGACGCCTCCGCCCTCTGTCAATAGGTGTGCTCGCACACCTCTCTGATCTTGGCCTGAATGGTTTTCAGATCCTCAAAGGTCTCCGGCTTCCGTCTCGGATCCCGCAGCAGGGCCGCCGGATGAAACAGGGCGATGCGCAATATCCCGTCCTTTTCAAACCACTGCCCATGCTCCCGGGTGATCTTGAAGTCCTCCTTGATAAACTTCATGGCGGCGATCCGTCCCAGGCAGATGATGATCTTGGGCCGGATCAGCTGGATCTGCCTGTCCAGCCACTGGGCGCAGGCCTCCTGCTCCACATTCAGGGGATCCCGGTTCTGGGGCGGCCGGCACTTGACCATGTTGCCGATGAACACATTCTTCTCCCGGCTCAGATCGATGATCTCCAGCATATCGTCCAGCAGCTTGCCTCCCCGTCCCACAAAGGGCCGGCCCGTCAGATCCTCGTTCTCCCCAGGCCCCTCTCCGATGCACATGATCTCAGCGTCCATGGCCCCCTCGCCAAAAACCACGTTATGCCGGGTGTCCGCCAGGGCGCACCGCCGGCAGGCCAGACACTCCTCCCGCAAAGCCTCCCATTGATCCATGCTCTCATCCTCCTTGTCTCTGTCTTATCCTTTCTATTGTATCATAGAATCCCGCAAAAGCAAAGAAGGGATTTGCAGCAAAAGCCCCCAAAACAAGAACGCGGAGCCCCGGCCCCAGGCCGAAAGCTCCGCGTCCCAACGTCCCTCACAACTCAGGGCGACATGGTCAGCAGGTAGATCCGCAAACGGCATATCATCCGTAAAAGGAATGACCTCCGATATTGCAGATCAGGGTCTTGTTCCGGGAGGCCCAGCAGGACTTCCCCACTCCGTTGAAGTAATAGGCGCCGGGCACCACGTTGGCCCCCTCAAGCACCAGCCGGGCCGCCAGGATGGACTCGGCGTTGGGGGTAGCGTTGGTGGCCCCGGGGAACTGGTTGGGAGAATAGATGACCTCCCCCACCGTGTTGGGAAATTTGGAGCTGTTCACCCGGTTCAAAATCACATTTCCCACCGCCATCTTCCCCCGCAGGGGCTGGTTTCCGCTCTCGTGGGTAATGACCCGGGCCAGGAGATCCAGGGTCTCCTCGTCATAGGGCTTCCCCTCCGCGGCAAGGGGCACTCCCCCGGAGCAGAGCTCCACCGTCCCGCTCCAGCCGATCCAGGCCCCCAACGCAGTGGCCAATACCCGGGCGGGCACCAGGGCGGTGCCATCCTCCCAGCCCTTGACCCCATCGGAAATATAGAGATAGCGGTCATTGATCACAATGTAATGATCCCCAATGCTGGCCGTCATGGTGAAATCCTCCGCCGAGGCGGTGAAAACCCCGTCCTCCCAGGTGATCTCAGCGTCGGGCCGCAGGGTCTGCACTCCGCCGTAGAAGGGAATGTAGGCCGTGCCGCTGTGGATCTCCGCGGAATAGTAGACCTCCTGCCCGTTCACCGTCACCGGGGCGACGGTGGGCTCCTCCCCGGCGGCAAAGGCTGGAATGGTCAGGGTGAGGATGGTCAGAGCCGCCACCACTCCGGAACAAATACGTCTTTTCACTGTCCTCCACTCCTTGTATCTAATTTGAAACTTTTGTTACCATATTGTAACCTATTTTATGCCGGATTGCAAGCCCCTGTTCGTCCTCCCGGGAAAAAAGCGGAAGCGGCCAAGGAGCCCTTCCTTGTCTCCCCCCATTTTTTCTGCTATAATTGGGTATAACCTGAAGAGGGAGTGACGATCATGAGGAAAAACAAGCTACTGCGCCTGGCAGTCCCGCTCCTCCTTCTCCTCTCTGTCTTTTTCCTCAGCCGGCAGTGGAGTCAGCTCTCCCAGAAGCAGATAGTGGCGGCTTTTGGACAATATGCGCTGGAGGGTGTGGCCGAGGGCCGCTTCCAGATCGGGGAAAGCTATGATTTTTCCCGGCTGGATCCGACGGAGAAAGCGGTACGGGCCATCCTGGATCAGCCCTTTCACTATTTTCTGCCCACGGAGGAGGATGTGATCCTCATTATGGGGGACGCCTTTTTCCAGTCGGTCAGCGGGTATCTGGTGACCACAGGAGAGCGGGAGCTGCCGGAGTTATATGAGACCGGGATCCTGGGCCTTGACGCGGGAGGGCGGGTCACGACTTCAAGGATCAACGACCGCCTTTACAGCTGGTGGGGCGGCCTGTAACCCCATAGATAAAGCGTCCCGCCGTATGTTCGGCGGGGCGCTTTTTTCTATGGGGGCGGCGGCGCTTCCGGGTCTGCCCGGTATTGGGCCACAAGGACTTCAAACCTTTCCTCATATTTACGGATCCGGGCGGCATCCCGGATAGAGTTCAGACAGGGCTTTCGCTTTCCGCAGATCTTGATATCTTCCACATCCTCCCTTCCCTCCTCGTTTTCTCTCCAGCGGATATAGGGTCTCAAGACAGAACCCTCCAGGCCATGAGCCACCAGCCAGGCCAGCTGCTCTGTGGTGTAGAAGCCCACGGTGAAATACAGCTCCCGCAGGGTTTTTACCTTGGGATATATGGTAATGTCGTTTCTCTCGATCTTTTTCCCGTTGAAACCGAAGGCCGCTATCCCACTGTCCAGAAGAGGCTCCAGCCCATCCAGAACCGCTGTGGTCCACACGCCGTTTCCATAGCTTAGATATTCCAGGGAGGTCGCCGCCTGTATCCCCTCCAGGCTGTGGAGGCGGGTGAAATCATCCAGGGTAAGGCCCTGGAGCCTTTTGTTTTTGGACAGATCCCACAGCCGCGTGGCCCGCTGGTTCCATCGGAGGGATAAGCGTTCCAAATCGGGCAGATCCTCCAGAGGAGACAGATCGGCCACCTTTGGGCAACGGCTCAATATCAGCCTTTTGATCCCTCCCCCATACCGTGTCACCAGCCGCTCCAGATCTTCTTGGCCGCCTCCTACAAAAAACAGGGCCTCCGCCGGTTTTTCCGCCAAGGTATCGATGGAGTCAAAATGCTCCCCCAGCCATTCCCACGGCTCCGGGTAGAGAACCCGGTAGCTCTCCCTGTCCGGGGAGCTTCGCTCCAGATCCCGGTACTTATCGATCAGATCCATATGGATCACCTCCTTCGAGCCGAAAAAGACGCGGCAGCTTTGGAAAGTCCAAAGCTGCCGCTGGCTCTCCCCTTTTACAGGGGATTGACGGTGTAGTTGGGAGACTCCTTGGTGATGTAGATATCGTGGGGATGGCTCTCCTTCAAACCGGCGGAGGTGATCTGGACAAACTGGGCCTTGGCCTGGAGGTCAGGCACAGTGGCGCAGCCGCAGTAGCCCATGCCGGAACGCAGGCCGCCCATCATCTGGTAGATGGTGTCGCTGACCGATCCCTTATAGGGCACCCGGCCCTCCACTCCCTCGGGCACCAGCTTCTTGCTGCCTGCCTGGAAGTAACGATCCTTGGAGCCCCGGTTCATAGCGCCCAGAGAGCCCATGCCCCGGTAGGCCTTGAACTGACGGCCCTGGAATACCTCCAGCTCGCCGGGGGCCTCCTCACAGCCGGCCAGGAGAGATCCCAGCATGACCACACTGGCACCGGCGGCGATGGCCTTGGCGATCTCGCCGGAGTACTTCACGCCGCCGTCGGCAATGATGGGAATCCCGTAGTCCCGGGCCACACAGGCCGCGTCATAGACGGCGGTGATCTGGGGCACGCCGATGCCCGCCACCACACGGGTGGTACAGATGGAGCCGGGACCAATGCCGATCTTCACCCCATCCACGCCGGCCTCAATAAGAGCCCGGGTTCCACTGGCGGTGGCCACATTGCCGGCGATGAGCTGCACATCGGGATAGAGGGCCTTCACCCGCTTGACGCACTCCAGGATGTTGTGGCTGTGGCCGTGGGCAGAGTCCAGGCACAGCACATCCACCCCCGCCTCCACCAGAGCGCGAACCCGATCCAACACGTCGCTGGTAACGCCGATGGCGGCACCGCAGAGGAGCCGGCCCTTCTCGTCCCGGGCAGAGTTGGGGTAGACCTGGGCTTTCTCGATATCCTTGATAGTGATGAGGCCCTTCAGGTGGAAGTCCTTATCCACGATGGGCAGCTTCTCCACCTTGTGCTTATGCAGGATTTCCCGGGCCTCCTCCAGGGTGGTGCCCTCAGGGGCGGTAATCAGGTTGTCCTTAGTCATCACGTTGTCGATGAGCTGGCTCATATCGGTCTCGAACTTCATGTCCCGGTTGGTGATGATACCCACCAGCTTGCCGTTATCACAGATGGGCACACCGGAGATCCGGTACTTGGCGCACAGCTCGTTGGCCTCGGCCAGAGTGTGGCCGGGCGCCAGGAAAAAGGGGTTGGTGATGACCCCGTTCTCGCTGCGCTTGACCATGTCCACCTGCTCAGCCTGGGCGCCGATGGACATATTCTTATGGATGATGCCGATGCCGCCCTCCCGGGCGATGGCGATGGCCATGCGGGACTCGGTGACCGTGTCCATGGCCGCGCTCATCAAGGGGATGTTCAGAACGATCTTTTTCGTCAGATGAGTGTGCAGATCGATGTCGGAGGGCAGCACATCGCTCTCCGCGGGGATCAGAAGCACATCGTCGAAGGTAAGACCCTGCTTTACAAACTTCTGTGCGGCATCCTGGTTAACCATGGGGCATCTTCCTTTCTTTTTATAAAATTTTATCTATTCTAATCTCCCTAAGACAATTTGTCAAGGGTCAAAATCCCCTCAAAGCGGTCGCTGCCGTCCAGGCCTTCTCCCCGAACGCTCAGGCCCTCTTCCTCCCGGCCGGTTTGGAGGCGGATGGTCTCCCCCCCCAGGCACTCGCCCAGGTAGCACAGCTGGAGCTGGGAGACAAATTTTCCACGGCCCACGTCCTCCAGCTCCAGAGCGTCGCAGAGGAAGTCGGCGTAGCGAGTATTGTTCACATGGCCATTGATGTCGGTGTCGGAATAGCCCAGCCGCCGCTCCCCCGCCGGGGTCAGGGCTCCGGTCAGGCGGAGCTTCCGAAGGACGTCGGAGCGGCAGAGAGAACCGCCGCTGGTGTCCCCGATCTCCCCCACGGCATCCAGATGGAGGAGCTTATGGCTGTCCAGCCCCGCCAGCACCCAAGCGGAGAGGGCCTGGCCCACCAGCTCCCCGCCCGCCAG
Organism: Oscillospiraceae bacterium; assembly: GCA_022792495.1. Lineage (GTDB taxonomy): Bacteria > Bacillota > Clostridia > Oscillospirales > Oscillospiraceae > Vermiculatibacterium. The sequence goes on along the minus strand of JAAWBD010000065.1, from coordinate 11,949 downwards.
GATGTCGAACTCCCGGTACATCACCGCCGACCTGCCCCCACGATGCCAGGTCTTGACGGTGACCGGTTCGTTCCAGAGGAGGGGGCGGCTCAGCTGATACCGGATCCGGGCCAGCATCCAGAAGGCGTGATACCGATCCCGGATCTCCGGGCCGGAGAGGTGGATGGCCCCGGCGGCCTGGGTGGCCGCCTCCTGAAGAAGTCCCAGCACCGCCGAGGGCCGGCAGTGGCCAAAAAGGTCGGTGTCTCGGGAGTCCACCAGGCTTTGGTAGTCGTAAAAAACGTCCATCAGGCCTCCCTCCTTCCTCCGATGGTCAGGCTGCTGCGGCAGCAGAGATCCTCCAGATCCTCCCCCGTGGCGGCGGGAAGGCGGAGCTTGGCACCGCACTGGGAGCATTCCAGCTCCACAGCGCTGTAAAGGATTTTCACCTTATACTCCTTGGCCCCGCACCGGCAGGAGATCCCGCCCCGGGCGGCGATGTCCTTCAGCTCCCCCAAGACCTCGGTCATAATGATCTCGTTGAGAAAGGCCCCCTCCCCCTCCGGCTTTTCCGCCAGCTGGGCAGCGGCCTCCTCCAGGCGGCGGAGGGCCCGGAATACGGCGGCCTCCTCCCCCACATAGAGGCAGTCAAGGCCAGTGGCTTTACAGGAGAAGGCCAGGGCCTTCTCGTGGAGGAAGGGATGGGCGGGGCAGCGGATCTGGTGCTCCCCCCCGCAGTAGGCGCAGGGGACGGTGAGATCCACATGGTCGGCCTCCATCTCCACCCGAAGGGCGGAGCCGCCGCAGGGGCAGGGCAGAGAATCCGGGGCGGCGGCCAGACGGAACACAGGGCGCTCCACCACCACGGTCTGGCGGCACTTGGGACAGAGGTAGGCGAGGGTGCGGGTGGGCTCTTCCATAGGGAGACTTCCTTTCGGCAAGATATGGGCTGTTTCCGGAGCCTTCTATAACAACAGGGGGAAAACAGGCCGCCGGTTGTACGTTTGGGTACAATTACCGGAGAATTTTCATTTCAGGGGAGAAGCTCGTAGGCCAGACGGGGGGAGCCGTCGTAGATGTGGATGATGCCGCGGTAGGTAAATCCGTACTTCTCCAGCAGGTGCTGCATGACGGTGTTGTCCCGGTGGGTGTCCGCCCGAAGGTGGGGAATCTGCCGCCGGCAGAAGACCAGGCACTGGGAGAACACCCCCCTCATGACCCCGTCGCTGCCCAGGCGGTGGATGGTACCGTAGGGGGCGGAGCTTGTCCAGCTGCCCCCCTCTATGACCTGGTAGGTGGGATCCTCCCCCAGGGCCAGGAGGAAGGCGGCGTGGGGCTCTCCCCCCTCCTCGCAGAGGACGTAGAGCTCCCCCCGCCGGATGTCCCCCTCCAGAAGGCAGCCGGGGTAGCCCTCCTCCCACTGGGTGGGGTTCCCCGAGGCCACCATGAAGGCCTTGGCGGCCCGGTATATCCTCTCCAGGGCGGGCAGATCCTTTTTTTCCGCTTTTCGGATCATCTCTTGTCCCTCATTTCCATTGTTTTCTTTAGTGTAGCACAGCTTGTCCCCGGTGTAAACGGCAGGTATGACGAAAAATTCCCGTCCTGGTGGTTATTTTCTTTCCCATCCGCTTAAACTAAGGCCACCTTCACAGAAAGCGCAGGTGACTGCTATGTCGAGCAAGAAACTGGGTCGCCAGACGGTGGCCTTTGCCAACCCGCCCGCCATCATCGGCCACGCCAACGTAGTGGGCAAGAAGGAGGGGGACGGGCCCCTCCGGGACAGCTTCGACCACATTGAGCAGGACGATACCTTTGGGGAAAAGACCTGGGAAAAGGCGGAGACCGCCATGCAGAAGATGGCCTTCGCCTCCGCCCTGGACAAGGCGGGGCAGGCGGCCTCCAACCTGGATTACCTCTTCGCCGGGGATCTTTTGAACCAGTGTATCGGCTCCGCCTTTGCCGCCCGGGGGCAGGACGTGCCCTTCTTCGGGCTCTATGGGGCCTGCTCCACCATGGGGGAGAGCTTGTCCCTGGCCTCGATGAGCATCGACGGGGGCTTTGCCCAGTTCGCCGGGGCGGTGACCTCCTCCCACTTCTGCTCCGCCGAGCGGCAGTACCGGACCCCCCTGGAGTACGGCGGGCAGAGGACCCCCACTGCCCAGTGGACGGTGACGGGATCGGGGGCGGTGATCCTGGCCAGGGAGGGCCCCGGGCCCTATATCACCCACATCACCACCGGTAAGGTGGTGGACAAGGGCATCAAGGACGCCAACAACATGGGGGCGGCCATGGCCCCGGCGGCCTACGACACCCTGACGGCCCATTTCAAGGACACGGGACGGCAGCCCTCCTTCTACGACCTGATCGTCACGGGGGATCTGGGAAAGCTGGGGAAGGATATCGTCCGGGACTTCTTCGCCAAGGACGGCATGGAGCTGGACAACTACGACGACTGCGGCACCATGATCTTTGACCTGAAGAACCAGGACGTTCACTGCGGGGGCTCAGGGTGCGGGTGCTCGGCCACGGTGCTCACCGGGTACCTCCTCAACGGAATGCGGGAGGGGAAATGGAGCCGGATCCTCTTCTGCCCCACGGGGGCCCTCCTCTCTCCCACCTCCACTCAACAGGGGGAGTCCATCCCCTGCATCTGTCACGCGGTGGCGATCTCCATGTCAAAGTAAAAGTGAAAAAGCCATCGTCCTGTGGCCGCCCCAGGCGGCCTGCCGAAAGATCCGGAGCCGCCGGATTCCGGCATGTTCAGCTTTTTCACTCCTAACTTTTCACCTTTTAAGGATGTGTTTTTATGGAAATGGTTTCCGAATATCTCCGTGCCTTCCTCTGTGGGGGCGTCATCTGTCTCATCGGGCAGATCCTCATTGATAAGACCCCCCTGACCCCCGCCCGGATCCTGGTGAGCTACGTGGTCACCGGAGTGATACTGGGAGGGCTGGGGCTTTACAAGTATGTGGTGGAGTTCGGCGGGGCCGGGGCCACGGTTCCTCTGACCGGGTTTGGGTTCCTGCTGGCCAAAGGGGTGCAGAAGGCGGTGGCCGAGCACGGGCTGCTGGGGGCCCTGTCCGGCGGAGTTACTGCCGCCGCTGCGGGGATCACCGCCTCCATCTTCTTCGGGTATCTCATCGCCCTGATCTGCAAGCCCAAATCCAAGTCCTGAGCAGTCTCTGGGATCAGGGCTGGTCACAGTAGCTCTCCAGAAGACAGGATAGGATCTGGACGTGGAGCTCCTCGTCCTCAATGATCCGGAGGAGATTGGCCGCCACGTTGGCGTCCTTGATCCAGAGGGCCTGCTGGCGGTATTTCTGGATGGCGGTTCGCTCCTCCTCAATGGAGTAGCGGAGCAGCTGATCCAGCTGCCGGGGATAGCGGAGATACTCCGGGGTCCAGTACCTCCTCCGCCCCCGGAAGGGCGTCCAGAGCCGGGGATCCTCCCCCAGCTGCCGGGCCAGTTGGGAGAAAATGGACAGGTGATCCATCTCCACCATGGCGATACGCTCCAGACACTCGGCGATCTCGGGGCGGCCCTCCTGGGTAAAGCGGCCGTATAGATAGCGGGCCACCGAGCCCATCTCGGAGACGCTGCCTCCCACGTTGGACAGAATGGCCTGACCGTAGGGCCGGTTCTTTCCCTCCGCCCGGATCTCCGGGTAGGGCCCCTCCGCCCGGTAGCTTGGCGCGCAAGAGATCTCTTCCATGAAACGCCCTCCCTGCTCTGAAGTTGCTCTTCAGGATATGCGGGGCGGGCGTTGTCCTATACGGAATCAAATCTAATTATAATAATTATATCTTATATTTATATTGATTTTATCTTGTGGTTGTGGTATTATCTTTTTAAGGAAACGGAAGGGGAGGTCGGAAGGATGGAATATGCAGGCATATTGGGGGGCAAGGACTTTGCCCGGCGGGGAGAGCGGGGCCGGGATCCCTACGACGGGCTGCGGCTCTGGTCCGCCCTCACCCATGGGGCGGGCGCGGTCTTGTCGGCGGCGGGGACGGTCCTGCTGCTGGTTCGCGCGGCTCTGCTGGAGCTGGATGGGTGGTATGTGGTCTCCTTCGCCATCTACGGAGGGGCCATGATCTGCCTGTACACCGCCAGCACCCTCTACCACTGTCTCAACGTCCCGGTAGCGGGGCGCCTGGCTCTTCGGAAGATCGACCACTGCTCCATCAGCCTGCTCATCGCCGGCAGCTACACCCCCATCTGCCTGACCCTTCTCCGGAACCAGGGGGCCTGGGGCTGGGCGGTATTCGGGGTGGTTTGGGCCATGGCGGCGGCCTCCTGCATCCTGTCCCTGGTGTGGATCACCTCCCCCCGTTGGCTCACCTCGGGGGTCTATCTGCTCATGGGGTGGGTGGCCCTGTTCGCCCTCTACCCCCTGTCCCAGACCCTTCCGGCGGAGGGCTTCCTCTGGCTGCTGCTGGGGGGGATGCTCTATACGGTGGGGGGCGTGCTCTACGCCGTCAAGTGGCCGGGGCGGAACAATCCCCGGTTCGGTTGCCACGAGGTGTTCCATCTGTTTATCCTGGCCGGGAGCCTGTGTCACTTTGTGCTGATGTACAAGGTACTGTGCTTTCTGTAAAAAGAAGGGCGGGCTAAGCCCACCCTTCTTTTCTTCAGTTGAGCATATAGATCCCGAAATTCAGATAGCCCGCAAAGGTGACCCAGCCCAGGTAGGGCAGCATCAGCACTCCCGCCAAGGGCCGCAGCCGGTAAAATTGGAGCAGCGTCCCCAATACCATGGCCCAGAGCAGGATCAGCCAGAAAAAGGCCCCCAGCCACAACTGGGCCCGGAAGAAGAGCAGAGGCCAGAGGAAGTTTGTCAGCAGCTGGGCTGTATAGGCCCAGAGGGCCGATTTCTTTCCATTCCGGCGGCTCCGGGCCGTCCACACCAGATAGGAGGCCAGGCCCATCAGAAGGTACAGCACCGCCCAGGCCACCGGAAAGACCCAGGCAGGCGGAGACAGGGGCGGCTGGCGGAGAAGGGCAAACTCCTCCATGGCCTCCCTGGTAAGGAGGGCGGCCGCACCGCCCACGGCAAGAGGAGCCGCCAGGCAGAGCAGCAGGGCTTTCCATTGTATTTTCAAAATAAATCACTCCCCCTGTATTTTAGAACAGCGGGAGTGATTTTATACACGGAGCCTTTGGGATCGCCCTACCCCTGGGTCCACCGCCAAACCAGAAGGATGGCCTGCTCGGTGGTACAGAAGGTCTTGGGGGAGATCCGGGTCTCAGAGACTCCCTGCATCATCCCCCTGGCCAGGAGAGCGGAGAGCCCCTCCCGGGCCCAGTCTGAGACCTGGTCAAGATCCGTATAGCCCGTGGGAAGGGGGACATTCTCCCCCCAGCCCGGCTCCACCAGGGCCATGGCCCGACAGAGCATGGTGGCCAGTTGTTCCCGGGTCACCACCTTATCTGGAGAAAAGAGCCCCTCCCCCACCCCCTGGACAATCCCGGCGGCGTGGGCCTTTTCAATATACCCATCTTGGGTATCAGTGAAGGGATGTTCCTCCGGCAGGGACAGCGCCTCCCCCAGCACCCGCTCAACAAAGCCCACCAGCAAAGCCGTCATCTGGGAGCGGGTGATCTCATAGGTGTAATATCCCTTACAGCGGGAGGGCACCATGCCGGCATCCAGGGCGGCGGCGACTTCCTCCTCCGCCCAGGAGCTGATAGTCTCCTTCCTCCGCGGATCCTTCAGAAGGCCGACCCGCCCATCCTTGGTGACCTGGGTATACATCCTTCCGGTAAAGGGCATGGCGACGTCAAACTGATAATCCACCAGGAGGGTTCCGTCTTCCTCCCTGTAACCATACAGGCAATCATTGTTGATCTCGGGGGAGAAATGATCGGAGGGAAACTCCGGCAGGAATAGGCCCATCCGGGCCCAGACCTCCTCCTCGGCGGAATATTCTATGGGAACCACAAAATTTCCCCGAGAATCTATGAGCCCCCAGTGATAGATGGTCTCATTCCCGCTCCCTGTGGTCGTGCCGTGAACCGCCATATATCCATTCCAAAACCCCTCTCCCCCATACAGCCAAGCCTCCTCCCCCGTGGACAGCTCGACCCACCTCTCAAGAGGAAATTCGAGTTCCTCTCCATTCAGGTCAAGGTAGCTCCTGGAGGTAAATTTCAACCCGCCCTTCTCCTCCAGAATATGGATCCTCCCCACCTCCACCACGCCCTCCCCCAGGTAGGTAGCCGTATCCCAACCGTCTCCCAGCCAGAGCACAGCGGGAGGAACATCCGTCATCTCCTCCCAGGCTCCCGCCCCGGTCAATGGCAGGGTCAGAGCCAGAGCGGTCAGGCCCCCCAGCATCCGGCGGATCCCAGTTCTCTTCCTTCCCATAGCTCCCACTCCTTTCTCGGATCGCAAAAGAGGGCAGGCAAACGCCCGCCCTCTTCCCTATTTCACTGTATAGCTCCCCAGCGCCATGGCGGAGCCCTTCTCGGTGAAGGTCACCTCCACCTTGTCCCCCGTGGCTATGTAAAGGTGGTTCAGGGACAGCTCCCCCCACACCGCCTCCCCGGTGGTCAGGTCGATGAGCCCGTCAGCGCAGGAGGCCGTCCCGGAGCGGAGGATAAACTGGGCCCCGGCGGTGAGCGTGACCGTCTTGTCCTTGTCCACCTCCACCGCCTGGAAGGAGGCCTTCTCGCTCTCCTCCAGCTTGTCCCGCAGCTCCTTGGTGCCCTGGGTCAATTTTTCCTCCACCTGCCTCATGATCTCGGGGATAACCTTCTCATTGAGGTACTCCAGGGTCACCAGGGGGTTAGACTGGCTCCCCTGGGTTCCGGCGGCCACCGCCACCCCCATCAGGGTGGTCAGGAGCAGAGCCCCGCAGGCCAGGCGCGTCGTCCATCTGTTCCGCTTCATGTCGTTCCTCCTATGTATCTGCCTTGCCTTCGCGGCCGGGCGGCCCCGTCATTCGCCAGGGCCGCTTCCCGCGCCGCTCATTGTCAAACCAACTGCCGGGGCCGCAGGCCAAAGCTCACCGCGATGGCCCCGTCCACCCTTTGCATCTGCTCCTCGTCCAGCCGGCCCATATACTCTCTCAGCCGCTTCTTATCCAGGGTTCGGATCTGCTCCAACAGCACCACGGAATCCTTGGGCAAGCCGTAGGTGTTGGCTGAGAGGTCAATGTGGGTGGGCAGCCGGGCCTTTCCGGTCTGGGAGGTGATGGCGGCGGCGATAACGGTAGGGCTGTGGCGGTTGCCCGTGTCGTTTTGAATGATCAGAACGGGGCGGACGCCCCCCTGCTCGCTGCCCACCACCGGGCTCAGATCGGCATAAAAAATATCTCCACGTTTCACGCTGCTGTCCACAAGGCTCACTCTCCGCGGTTCAAAGTCACCGCCGGTACCGGGGCAAGAGCCCGGCTTCAGCGGTCACTATGATTTTCCCACGGGTGGGCGGGATTTATACCCATCACTCCCGGTTCCTGCCGGAAATTTCCCTGGGCCCCCGCCCGTCGGCGATGACCTCCCCGGGCCATTTTACGCCGAAGATGGGCCGATGGTGTCAGTCCAGGTAGATCCGAGGGATCCGCTTGCTCACATTACACAACAGCTCGTACTGAATGGTTCCCGCCAGCTCCGCCGCATCCTCCACCGGGACATGGGGGCCGTAGAGCTCCGCCTCGTCCCCAGGCTTCACCCCGGGCAGGTCGGTGACGTCCACCATGCACAGATCCATACAGATCCGTCCTACCACGGTGGCATAGCCGCCTCCGACCCAGACCCGCAGTCTGTCCGAGCAGGCCCGGGGCAAGCCGTCGCCGTAGCCGATGGTCAGCACCGCCAGCCGGCTCTCCCGCTCCAGAACACGGGTTCGGCCATAGCTCACCGCCGTGCCGGCGGGGAGGGACTTCACCGAAGCCACCCGGGCCTTCAGGGTCATCAAGGGCGTCAGGCCGGAACCGTCCAGCCCCTGGCAGGAGGGATCCGGGTAGTGGCCATAGAAGGCGATGCCGGGCCGAACCATGTCCAGATAGGTACAAGGGTAGTTTAGCACAGCGGCGCTGGCAGCACAATGGCGAATTTTGAAAGTGATGCCCTTCCCTTCCAGCACCGTCAGCAGATCCAGAAACCGGGTAAACTGGAGCATGGTATACTCCTCGCTGCCGTCGGCATGGGAAAAGTGGGTAAAGATCCCCTCCCATCGAAGGCCCGGAAGGGCGTACATCCTGGCCATGGTCTCCGCCGCGGCCTCCAGCCCCCTCTCATCACAGAGAAGGCCCAGCCGGGACATCCCTGTATCCGCCTTCATGTGGACAGTGAGCGTTCTGCCCTCCCTCACCGCCGCCCGGGACAGGGCCCGGGCCGTCTCCTCGTCAAAGACCCCCTGGGTCAGATCGTGCTCCAGCAGCTCCCCGGCCCAGACCGGGTCGGTATGCCCCAGGATCAGGATGGGGGCCTTCACCTCCGCCCTCCGCAGCTCTATCCCCTCGTCCAGGGAGGCCACCGCCAGGTAATCCGCTCCCAGCGCCTCCAGCTTCCTCGCCACGGGAATAGCCCCGTGGCCGTAGGCGTCCGCCTTCACCGGGGCCAGCAGACGGCAGCCCTGGGGCAGCATCACCCGGAGTGTATGGTAGTTGTGCTCCAGAGCCTTTAGGTCGATCTCCGCCCAGGCCCGGCGGCGCAGCTTATCCATAAAAATCCCTTCTTTTTATCAAAATGGGGTGTATCTATTGTAACCCATGAAGGGGGGAAAGGTCAAGGGATTCCCTCCTTGACAACCCTCCCACCCCCCTGTAAAATAGAGGTGAATCAATAAAGGAGGTCTTTCTATGGGATTTCTTGATAAGCTCTTTGGCGGAAAAAAGGATACTGTCACTCCTGGCGGCTCACCCATCTACCGCTATGATTCCCCCGAGGATTATGACCTGCGGACTCCCAAGGAATCCGGCGTCTATGCTCCCGAGGTGGAGAAGCGCTTCGAGGAGCTTTTCCCCAACCGGGAGAGCAGGGTTCTCCATGAGATCGTCAGCGACCTGGTTCACGTCGACATCCATGTCATGTGGCCCACCCAGGAGCAGGACTTTTTTGTTCTCTATACCACCGGCATGAGCGACCTGTCCATGACCCCCGACCAGAGTATCCCGGAAAAGGATCGCAGGGATCTGGAGCTGGCGGAGCTTTTTCTCTTCCTCCCCGGAAGCTGGCCCCTTAGCAAGGAGGGGATGCCCCCGGAGGAGGCTTACTGGCCCATCCAGATGATGAAGTTCATGGCCCGGTTTCCCCATGAGTACCGCACTTGGCTGGGCTGGGGCCACACCATGCCCAACGGGCCGGACTACGCCCCGCTGGACAGCAGCGTAGGCTTCGGGGGCGTGGTCTTTTCCGGAGGGGACGGCCGTCTGGGCCGGCTGGATACGGAGGATGGCCGCTGTCTCCGGTTGCTCCATCTGATCCCCGCCTACAAGGAGGAGATCGAATACAAGCTGAAATACGGTATGGGCGAACTGATGAAGCTCTTCCAGGAGAAGGATGTCCCCGTTATCCTGGATCCCAAGCGACCCAACCTCTGCGCCGATTTTAAGGAGGTTCTGGACAATTGACCCTTTCCGGGTGAGATATCAAAACACGTCCGGCGTTTGAAAACGCCGGACGTGTTTTTTAAGCCGGATCCTCCATGGAGAACCCGCTGATGTCACACTGTATCACCGTAAAGCCTCCCTCGCTGACCTCCCCCCGGAGCAGAGCGCCCGACTCGGGATCGAACCAGAGCTCAGCCTCGATCCCCTCCCCAGGTTTGGTCTCCGGATCCCGGCAAATGACATGGAGCCGTTTCTCCTCCCCCTCTTCTCCCTCCAGGGCGCACTCCGCCGCAAACCCCTCCCGGGCGTAGCGGAGAAGAGCCGGAACCGCATCCACCGGGGCCAGGCCCCGAGTGTTCAACGGCCCGGTCTCCAGCATGACCCCATCGTACTCCAATGCGGTCTCCCCCGCCGCAATATGGGCGGCGGTGCCCGCCACATTCTCCGGGGCAGTGAGGGTGAGGAGGGTCTCCCCCTCCCGCCGCCAGGTAAAGTCTATGCCGTAGTCATACACCCGCTGCCCGTAGTCGGCGGTCAATTCGGCGTGGCCGGAGCAGGCCAGCAATTCTATGTACCGGCCCCGGATCCTCGCCAGGGACTCCTCGGCCTCGTTCCCTCCCCCGCCGCCGCAGGCGGTCAGGAGCAAAACAAGGGCTATCATTGGCGCGCAAAGGCGCTTTTTCAAAGCTCTATTCCTCCTCGCACTCTTTCATAGCATAGGGGATGGCCTCGATCAGGTCGGTGACCGTCATGCCCCGCTCCCCCTTCTCCGCCGCCGCCAGATCCCCCGCCCGGCCGTGGAGCCAAACGGCGGAGAGGATATCATCCGCCTTCCTCTGGGCGCAGAGGGAGGCCAGCACTCCCGCCAGGGCGTCCCCGCTGCCCCCCTGGGCCATGCCGGGGTTTCCTGTGGTGTTGATAAAGCACCGGGTATTTCCCTTCCCGCCGGAGGCCGCCGTGATGGTACGGTGGCCCTTCAGAACCAGGACACAGCGGTGCCTTTCCACGAACTCCCGGGCGGCGGCCAACCGGTCATGGATGGGCAGCGCACAGCCCGTCAGCCGGGCAAACTCCCCGTCGTGGGGAGTGAGAATCGTGGGGGCGGAGCGTTTGTCCAACACATCTATATGCCGGGAGATGATATTTAGACCGTCGGCGTCCAAAACAACAGGGCAAGTGATTTTCCTTAACAGAGAGAGAACGCGCTTCTCCGTCTCCCTGCTCTGTCCCAGACCGGGGCCTATGAGGACAATATCGGCGGTTTGAGCCTTTCCTAAAAGCTCCTCACAGGAATCGGGGATCGGCCAGACCATAGCCTCATCACAGCATTTTGCGGCTATGATGGGGTAGATATCCCCCGTCACCGCCACCGTCACAAGGCCCGCCCCGCTCCGGACGGCAGCCCGGGCAGCCAGACAAGGAGCCCCCGTGTATCCCTTGCTTCCCGCAAGGATAAACACTTTACCAAAGTCCCCCTTATGGGCGTCCCGCCGCCGGGGAGAGAGAAAGGGTTTTTCCACCGTTGTCACGGGAAAATCCTTCTCGTCATTGTAAAGATCCCGGGGGATGTCGATATCAGCCACCACCACTTTCCCGCTGTGGACGGCCCCCTCCCCCACGAAAAGGCCCCTTTTTGCCAGGGTGAAGGTGACGGTCAGGTCAGCCTTCACCGCCCTGCCCAATACCTCCCCCGTGTCGGCGTGGATCCCGCTGGGCACATCCACTGCCACCGTCCACCAGGCCGAGGTCATAGCGCGTGCCGCCTCCTCAGCGTCGGGGCGGAGGTCAGAGTTCAACCCTACACCGAAAAGGGCGTCCACCGCCACGTCAAACCCCCAGTAGTCCGCCCAGTTTTCGGGGCAAAAATCCTCCAATACTCCCCCAGTCTCAATGAGGCGGCGCTCCATCTCCCGGCTGTCCGGGGTCATCTTTTCCCGGTTTCCTACCAGCAGACATTTCACCCGCCAGTCCTCCCCCAACAGCAGCCGGGCCACGGCAAGGCCATCTCCCCCATTGTTGCCGGGGCCGCAGAACACCAGGGCGGAGCGCTGCCGGGAGGCCCAAAAAGCGGCCTGCTCCTCCCTGGAGGGCTCCCGCCCATCCCTTGTGATATAGGCGATGGCCCGACTGTGTCTCTTCGGGCCGGGGATGGGCAGGGCCAGGATCTCCCCCACCACGGCTTTGGCGGCGTTCTCCATCAGCTCCAGGGAGGGTATCCCCCTCTCCTCAATGGCGATCCGGTCAATCTCCTTCATCTGGGCGGCGGTGGCAAGGTACATGGGATCCCCTCCTTACAGGCGGTTATTCGTCACAGATAACCGCCCCATACATCAGTTTTGCAGATACTCAATCAGCTTCCTTGCATATTCATCACTGTGCTCATGTAAATATTGCCCATGCCCCATACCTTTGATC
>JAAWBD010000064.1 GCA_022792495.1 Oscillospiraceae bacterium | reverse complement strand
GGTGGACAACTGCGCCATGCAGATGGTTCGGGATCCGGGGCAGTTTGACGTGGTGGTCACCGAGAATATGTTCGGGGATATCCTCTCCGACGAGGCCAGCATGGTCACCGGATCCATCGGGCTGCTGCCCTCGGCCTCTATCGGGGATTCGGCCCCGGGGCTCTATGAGCCCATCCACGGCTCCGCCCCCGATATCGCGGGGCAGGATAAGGCCAATCCCACCGCCACCATATTGTCGGTGGCCATGATGTTCCGCTATTCCTTTCAGCGGCCGGAGGAAGCCGACGCCATTGAGCGGGCGGTGGACGAGGTCTTGGCGGAGGGGTGGAGAACCGCCGACATCGCCAAGCCCGGAGAGAAGGTCGTAGGGACGCGGGAGATGGGGAGAAGGATCAGGGAAAAATTAAAAGGGTAAAAGGGAAGGGGCCGCGCTGTACCATGTACAGCGCGGCCCCTTTTTACTGCTTACATGAAAAGAGCGGGAAGGGATAGGTTCAGGTGATGGGGGAATCCAGCTTGGGGGACAGGGGGCTGACCGCGCCGTCAGTGGCGGCGGAGAGGAGGTAGGCGTAGACCTTGGCCTTTTGCTCCTCGTAGAGATCCAGCTTTTGATAGAGCTCCTTATAGCAGGTGAAGGTGGAGCGCTTCATGGCCACAGTCCTTCGAAGGGAGATGTTGGAATTGACCAGGCTGTCCTCCCGCTTACAGTAGTAATAGACGGGCTTGGGGATGGCGGAGACCAGGCGGACATATTGGATGTAGTCCAGATTGAAAAGGAAATCCTCACACCAGCTTATGTCGGCGGAGAAGCGGAGGCCGCGGGCCTCCACAATGGAGCGGCGGTAGAGTTTGTTCCAGAGGACGCCGTAGTAGAAGTTAGCGGGGGCCTTCATCATCCTTTCGGCAAACTCTTGGCGGGTAAGGATCTGCTGGGTCTTGATATGGCCCCGCTGGGCTACCCGGCCGGCGGCCACCCGGTAGAAATGTCCCAGGATCAGGTCGGCCCCGGTGGTCTCGGCGGAGCGGATCAGCTGCTGGGTGGCGTCGGGAGGGAGCCAGTCGTCGCTGTCCAGAAATTGAAGGTATTTTCCCTGGGCTCTGTCCAGGGCGTGATTCCGGCTGTCGGAGACGCCGGTATTGGGTTTGTCGATGAGATGAAAACGGCTGTCAGACCGGGTGTAGGAGCGGCAGAGCTCCGGAGAGCCGTCGGAGCTGCCGTCATTGACCAGCAGGATCTCCAGCTCAGGGTAGGTCTGGGCCTGGATAGAGTCCAGGCAGCGCTTCAGGTAGGGGGCGGCGTTATAGATAGGGACAATGAGGGTGACAAGAGGGGAGGACATGCAGAAAACCTCGCTTTCCCGACTATCATATCAGATTTTTTATGGAAAGAAAAGCCTTGACAAGGGGGGAAGAGTATACGATAATTTAGGGGAGAATAACCTTGCCCCTGAAAGCTGGGGGAATTTTGAGAAGGAAAGGAAGTATAATATATGGCACTGATCCATTTTAACCAGGAGGGGTTTGACAAGGCTCTGGAGGGGAAGGCGCTGATGCTGGTGGATTTTTGGGCCACCTGGTGCGGCCCCTGCCGGATGCTGGGTCCCGTTATTGAGCAGTTGGCCGAGGACTACGAGGGTAAGGACGTGATCATCGGCAAGGTGGATGTAGATGAGAATCCGGAGCTGGCCCAGCGGTATGGGGTCATGAGCATCCCCACGGTGCTGCTGCTGGAGGACGGCAAGGAGATCGACCGGAAGGTGGGGGTCATGCCCTATGAGGCGTACGCCGACCTGCTGGACGGAAAGCTGTAAGAAATGAGGATCATGGCGATAGATTATGGCGACGCCCGGACGGGCGTCGCCATCTCTGACCCCACGGGGCTATTGGCGGGATACACCACCGTGATCCGCACCCGCAAGGCGGAGCAGGCGGCGGAGGAGATCGCCCGGCTGGTTCGGGAACGGGGGGTGGAGGAGCTGGTGATGGGCTTTCCCCGGAATATGGATGGCTCCGAGGGATCAAGGGCGGAGCTGTACCGGGGCTTCGCCAGGCTGGTGGAGGAGGCTGCGGGGCTTCCTGTCCGGTTATGGGACGAGCGGCGGACCACCATTGAGGCCCACGCGATCCTCCATGAGAGCGGGAAGAGGATGAAGACCCACCGGAAGAATGTGGACGCGGTGGCAGCCAGCCTGATCCTGGAGGGATATTTGACCCGAAAAAGACTGGAGCGAAAAGTGGAGGACGGTGAGGACCGGTGAGGAAGGCGGTTGGATTTTTCCTCTGCTTTAGCCTGTGCATGGCGGGGATCATAGCCCTTAAGGGGGACAGCATTTCCTGGGGAAACCTGAATGGGGGCGGGATGGGGAGCATTGGCGGGATGGAGGAGCTGATCCCTGGCCAGGCGGGGGCGGGGCTGCCCTTGGAGATCAAGATCTCGGTGCTGGAGGGGTTGGAGCTTTCGTTTTCTGAGACCGAGAGGGCGGCCATGGAGGAATGGCCCGAGGCGAGGTATGGGGATCTGCTGGCTTTGGTGGGCTGGGGGGAGTACGATTTCGACACTTTGGAGTGGAGCCCTACCTCTGATCAGGTGTACGCCCTGGACACGGAGGTATTCAACATTGGCGGGATGTACCCGGACTTTTTCCAGGGGCTGTTGTCCATCTCCGGCGGGGAGCTGCCCATCACCAATGTGACCCAGGACGACAGCAAAGTGAACTGGGAGGAGGGGACGGGCACCTTCCAGATCACTTTGGACTACGATGGAAGGGAATATTCCTTTACAACAGAATCCCAGTTTGACTGGCTGGATGTGGGGATCCTGGGACAGGTCAATGATATGCTGGAGAAGGAGGGGGTGGAGAAGCGGTTCTACGCCACCGGGAACAGCTTTCAGGGGATCACGGTGTTCTACCGGGATAAGAACTGGGCGCGGCGCTTTGAGAGGGAGACGGGCTGCAAGCTGCATACAAGGTTTTAAGGCTCAGGGAGAGGGCTTGCGGAAAAGCTCGGAGAGGCCTACATAGAGGAGAAAATAGCCGAAGAGACGGTGGAGGAGCTCCACGTCCAGGGCGGTGGCGGCCCAGGAGGTCAGAGCGGCGGTGAGCAGGCCGGAGAGGATGGCGGGGAGAAGGACTTTTTTCTCTACGAAGCCGTTTTTTACATGGGCGGGCAGGGCCAGGGCCGCAGTGGGGAGGAAGTAAAGGAGATTGATCCCCTGGGCCAGATTCTGGGGCACTCCGGCGAGGTGGGTCATATAGATGAGGAGCAGAGTGCCGCCTCCCACCCCGAAGCCAGAGAGGATCCCGGTGGCCAGCCCGGCGAGAAGGGCCCCCATCAGGCGAAAAAGGCGGAGCGGATCCCGGCATAGAGGATCAGCAGGGCAAAGCCCCGGCGAAGCCAGAGCATATTGACCTTTTTGAAGAGCCTTCCCCCCAGGATACCGCCCAGGGCGCCGCCCAGAAGATAGGGAAGAGCGGCGGAGAGTTCCAGGCCGCCCCGGAACAGGTAGATGGCGGAGGAGAGGACGCACAGGGGCAGGATGATGGCTACCGAGGTGGCGAAGGCCTTCTGGTCGCCCAGCTTCAGCCAGCGGGAGAGCAGAGGCACCAGGAGCATACCGCCGCCTCCGCCGAAGAAGCCGTTGACAAGACCTGCCGCGGCCCCGGAAAGGGCGGCGCGAAGATTGGTTTTTTCCTTCATCAAAAATCCCTCCCGGTCTATTTTGACAGGGAGGGGATTTTTTATACTTTTTTTGGACTGGTTTCCCGCTCTTTCTGGGTTAGAGTGAGGATCACGTCTCCGGCCAGCATGAGGCCGGCGCAGGAGGGAACCCAGGCCACACTGCCCGGAATGCTGCGGCGGCCGGGGGGAGGGGCTTCCCCCACGTCCAGGGGGGAGATGGGCTCCTCGTCGGACCAGAGGACACGGTGGTGGAGGACGCCGCGGCTGCGCAGCTCCTTGCGGATCACCCGGGCCAGGGGGCAGCCCTGGGTCTTGGAGATATCGGAGATCTGGAAGCGGGTGGGATCCAGTTTGTTGCCGGTGCCCAGGGCGGAGACGATGGGGATGTTCCGGCTGAGGGCGGTCTGGATCAGATCCAGCTTGCAGGAGACGGTATCGATGGCGTCCACGATGAAATCATAGTGGGAGGAGAAAAATACCCCCCGATCCTCTGGTGTATATCGATAGACAAGGGGATGCACTTTGCAGTTGGGGGAGAGCTGAGAGACCCGTTCCGCCATGGCTTCCGCCTTGGGGCGGCCCAGGGTCTCCAGGGTGGCCACCAGCTGGCGGTTCAGGTTGGAGGGGCTGACCTGGTCACAGTCGGCCAGGGTCAGGGCGCCCACCCCGGAGCGGGCCAGGGCCTCGGCGCACCAGCTGCCCACCCCACCCAGGCCCAGGACGGCCACATGGCTGTGGGACAGCTTTTCCATGGCGGAGGGGCCCAGGAGCATTTCAGTTCTGAGAAGGGCTTCATCCATTGGGATCACTCCTATGAAAACACCCCGCAGAATGTCTGCGGGGCGTTTTGTGGTGAGGGTTTTACTCGGCGGGCTGGCTCTCGGCGGGCTCCTGGCTTTCTGCAGGGGACTCGCTGGGAGCGGGGGTGGAGGCTACGGCGGTATTGGGGGAGCCAACGTACTGCATACCGTCGGCGGCTACCGCCTCCACGGTGGCATAGATCTCCTCCAGCCACTCGCTCTGCTCGGTATTCTGCTTGGCATCGGTGGCGACCTTTTCCCAGTAGCCGTCGGTATCCTCGAAGTAGATCACGTGCCAGCCATACTGGCCGGACTGGGGGTTCTCCACCAGGCCAGTGTCGCCGGGTTCACGGGCGGGATCGAAGATCCACTGGTCAAAGCCCTCGAACATCTGGCCCTGAGGGACGCGGGTATACAGGCCGCCGTTATCCTTGGAGCCGGGATCATCGGAGTGCTCCTGGGCCAGGGCCCCAAAGCTCTCGGCGGTCTTATCTCCGGATTCCCACTGGGCCAGAAGGGTCTCGGCCTCGGCCTTGGCGGCGTCCAGGGCGGCCTGGGTGGGGATGGGGGAGCTGTTGGCGTCGGTCTCGGTACTGTCGGAGGTATCGGCCATAATGAGAATGTGGCGGATGTTTACAGAGTTGGACTTGTCCAGGTAGCGATCCAGGAACATGACCACGAAGTAGCCGTTCTCCACAGACTCAATGGCGGTAACATCGCCGGACTTCCGGGCGCTGTCCATGAGCCAGCTGGCATAGGCGCCGCCGTTCTGGCTGAGGGTGTTGCCCATGACGCCGGTGGACAGGGAGTGGTCGGGATCGGCGGCATAGGACTCCCGGGTGCTTTCAGAGACGTACTTGGGAGCCTCGGCAGCGAAGGCGGCCTCCTTGTTCTCGGCAGCCTCAATGGCGGCCACGGCGGCTTCGGCATTCTGCTTGGCGGCCTCCATGGCGGCGGCCTTGTCCTCGTCGGTGGGGGTGACGGTGTTGCCGTCGGCGTCGGTGGTGGGGGCGGCCCCGCTGATGAAGAAGGTGCGGTAGTCGTAGCTGTCCAGAATGTCGGAATGGTCAGTATAGTACTCGTCCAGGGCGGCCTCGTCATAGGTGAGGGAGTCCTTGTGCTGGGTGGAGTACTCATTGGCCAGGGTGTCGTTGGTCAGGTTCCGGACAAAGACCTCCTCAGTGATGCCGTACTGGGAGGAGAAGTAGGCCTTACGGCTCATGCCGTAAGCGGCCCGAATGATATCGATCTGGGCCAGCTGGTCGTCAATACTCTTTTGCCCCTCCTCGGAGAGAGTGAATTTGTCCGCCTTGGCCGCGGCGCAGAGAGCGGCGGTCTGCTCCAGACTGGAGAGGGCGCTGTCCCGGAAGAAGTCGGCGTAGGTCTGGCCCTCGGCCTCGTTGTACCACTGAGCGCCGTCGGGCTGGTTGGGGTCAAAACCGATGTAAGCGGCCAACTGATTATAGTAGTTGCGGATCCCGCCGTAGTAGTACTGGAGGTCGGAGACGGTGTAGGTCTCGTCCCCCACAGTGGCGGCAATGTCGTTTAGGCGGCCCTTGGCCTGGAAGGAGTTTACACCGTTCCAGATCAGAAGACCGGCGGCGGCTACGGCACAGACTACGCCAATAACGGTGTAGACAGTCTTCTGCCGCTTGGCGGCCTGGGCCTGGGAAAGCTCCAGCTTCTGCTTCTGGGTCAGGCCCTCCGCCTGGGCGGCCTTCCGCTGTTGTTTCTTATTGGATGCACTCATGGAAAGTTCAGTCCTCTCGTTTTTTTACCTGTCCTGGGCGAGCCTGTCCGGAAATCGCCCGACATCTTGCTATTATACAAGAAAGCGGCTTGCGTTGCAAGTACCTGAAGGAGAAAAAAAGAAAAACCGCCGGAAAAGACGGTTTTTTCCTTATATAGTTCCCCCACCCTGGCCGTGTGAACCCAATTAAAACCTGCACGTCTCCGGCAGGTGGGTCGCCTCCGCGCCGCTTTACCGCTTCCAACTTCCAGCCATAGGCCGGGAGGCCTGCGAACCGCGGAGCGAGTGGGGCGTCCCGTTTCATAAATGTGGGTTTAATATAAGCCCATCACGCACCGGGCAGGGGATGGACAGTTCAGGATTCGGGCTCCTCCTCGTCCTGGAAAAGGTTTTCCATGAACTGGTCGTAGACCTCCTCCAGCTCCGCCTCGGAGTCCAGGGTGGACAGCTGCTCCTCGCCGTCCACCTCCACGACCTTCAGGATGATGAGGCCGGCGTCCTCCTCATCCGGCTCTTCGCCCTGGGTCTCGGCAGGGAAGAAGGCCATATAGACCTGGCCGTTATGCTCTATGGTATCCACATGCTCCAGCTCAAATTCACAGCCGTCCTCATCGGTGACTGTGATGAAATCGGGGCCGAATTCTTCGTTCATGTCCACTCCTCCTTGTTGGGATATTGGATGATTCTATTGTACCCTGTAAGGGAAGAAAAAGCAAGGTGGGGAAAGACGAAATTTTTGGCGGGGCGAGAGGGATGGGAGATTTAGGGTGGACAAAGGGGCGGTTTGTGGTATAATATGCTCGTAGGAGTATCTCATTTGTTGTATGGATGGATACACCCAACGAAGAAAAATTTTTCCACCTGGATCTTGGAGGTAACATATGGCTGAAGAGCAAACACCGCGGCAGGCCAAGCCCGCCCCGCCGAAAAAGCGGCGCCGCCGGAGGAGAAGGAGCGTCTGGAGCCGGATCCTGACCGTGGTGGCCACCCTGCTGTTGGTGGCCCTGATCACCGGTTCCTTCCTGGCCTGCTTCGCGGCGGTTTATATCAAGAATGTGATCCTGCCCCAGGCGGACACGGATATGGCCGCCTATGGGATCGGGATGAACCTGTCCAGCATCATCTATTATATTGATCCGGTCACGGGGCAGGAGGTGGAGTACGAGACCCTCCACGGGGATCAGAACCGGGTGTGGGTGGAGTATAACGAGCTGCCCCAGAATCTGATCAACGCCCTGGTGTCCATTGAGGATCGCCGGTTTTATGAGCACCACGGGGTGGACTGGATCCGAACGGTGAAGAGCGCCTTTACCACCTTCACAGGAGGTAAGACCCAGGGGGGCTCCACTATCACCCAGCAGCTGATCAAGAATGTGACCCAGTATGACGACGTGACCGTTAAGCGGAAGGTGCTGGAGATCTTTAAAGCTCTGGAGTTTGATAAGAAATACGGGAAAACCGCTACCCTGGAGTGGTACCTGAACTACGTTTATTTTGGCCGGAAGTGTTATGGAGTCTATACCGCCGCCTACACCTATTTTGGTAAAAATGTTTCCGAGCTGAGCCTGGCCGAGTGCGCCAGTCTGGTGGGGATCACCAATAACCCATCCCTCTATGATCCCTATACCAACGAGGAGAACAATACCGCCCGCCGGGCGTTGGTGCTGGACGCCATGCTGCGGGATGGCTTTATCTCCGAGGAGCAGTGCGAGGCGGCCAAGGCGGAGAAGCTGGACTTCCACAGCGCCCAGAGCGACGGGCAGGAGGGAAGCCTGTACAGCTGGTATACCGAGCAGGTCATTACCGATGTGACCAACGACCTGATGGAACAGTATAAGTATTCGGAAACGGTAGCCTCTGACGTGGTGTACTCCGGCGGACTAAAGATATACGCCTGTGTGGACACCAGGGTGCAGGCGGCGGTGGACAGCATCTATTCCAACGCGGAGAATCTGCCCTATACCTCCGCCTCCGGGCAGCCACTCCAGTCGGCCATCACGGTTATTGATCCCCAGGGGAATGTGGTGGCGCTGGCGGGAAAGATGGGCGAAAAGACGGTGGAGGATACCCGGGGCTACAACCTGGCATCCAGGGCCCTGCGGCAGCCGGGCTCTTCCATCAAGCCCCTGGCGGTCTATGCCCCGGCCCTGGAGATGGGGCTGGTGACCCCATACACGGTGCTGGAGGACAGCCCGCCTCTGCTGCTGAACGGAGAGCCCTGGCCCTCCAACGTGAACCACCGTTTTTTGGGGCAGATGACGGTCTCCGACGCGGTGACCAACTCCACCAACACTGTAGCGGTGCGAACCCTTCAGATGGTGACGCCGGAGGTGGGGTATGAGTACCTGGTGGACAAGTTTGGGATCGATCCGAACCATCTGGTGATCAATAAGGTGGGAACCGACGGCAAGGTGTATTCTGATATCGGATACTCCCAGATGGCCTTGGGAGGCTTGACAAACGGTGTGTCCACTATGGATATGGCGGGAGCTTACGCCACCTTCCCCCGAAACGGCGTGTATGTAAAGCCCAGGACATACTCCAGCGTGGTGGATTCCACAGGCCGGGAGGTTTTGAGCCGGACGCTGGAGGGGGAGCCTGTTCTGAAGGAGAGTACGGTCTATCAGATCAATGAGATGCTCAAGCGGGTGGTCAACGAGGGCTCCGGCACGCCGGCAAAGTTCTCCGGCATGGAGATCGCGGGCAAGACGGGTTCCACCACCTCCAACAACGACCGGTGGTTCGTGGGGTATACCCCCTACTATACCGCCGCGGTGTGGGTGGGGTACCGGACTCCGGAACGGGTAAAGACCACGGGAGGAAATCCGGCGGCCATTCTCTGGGGAAAAGTGATGAGTCAGGTTCACGAGGGGCTGGAGTATCGTAGCTTCCCCCAAGCAGAGGGCCTGGTGAGCGTTGAATATTGCAAGGATACAGGACTTCTGGCCACTGAGGAGTGCCGCAACGATATGCGGGGAAGCCGGGTGGCACTGGGGAGCTATTTCCCGGGAGAGGCGCCCACCGAGTACTGTCAGGCCCATGTGATGGTGGAGGTTTGTACTGCGGATCCCATGCTGAAGGAGGATGGAACACCCCTTGGCCGCTACCACCTGGCGGGAGAGTTCTGCCCTGAGGTAGAGTTGAATGAGGACGGAACCGACACCCTGGGACGGATCAGTGTCTCCATTCTGGATATTCAGCGGGAGTATCTGGGGGATGTTTATCCTGAGGACAATGGGTATTTTATGGCTGCGTTGCAGGATGCGGGGCCCTGCACCGTTCACACCACAGCCCTCCTGGAGGAGCCGGTGGAACCCTACGATCCCAGCAAATTCAACATTATAGATCCCTCTACCTGGCCCTCGAAGGAGGAGGATCCCAACTTTGATTCTAGGGATCCCTCCACCTGGCCTTCGGTAGGAGGGGGAGGACATCTGGTGCGGCCTGGGGATGAGGATCCGGATACCAGCCGGGAGCCGGGGACGACCACCGATCCCGGAGGGGAGCCGGAGGAAACGCCAGACCGGGAGCCGCCGGAGTTTTCTCCGCCGCCGGAGCCGGGCCAGGGGAGCGGGACGGATGAGCCCCTGCTGCCTCCGCCCCTATAAACAAGTGAGACCTCCGAAAGAGCGTGCTTTGGCACGCTCTTTCGGAATTTTGGGCAAAAATTCTGCGCCGAAAACTGAAGAAGTTAGGGCTTTTGCTGAAAGCTTTGCTGTTGCGTTTGGAACGGGGGTGTGCTACAATAGGTCACAGCACAAAAACAAATGACTTTCTGTTGTGGACACATGAGGGGGGAGGACATATTATGGGAAAGCATCCCCAATACTATATTGTGGACGCCAGTGCGCTGCCGGAGATTTTTCTTAAGGTGGCGGAGGCGAAGCGGCTGCTGGAGACCGGGGAGGTTCGGACTGTGAATGAGGCCGCAGAACGCCTTAAGATCAGCCGCAGCGCGTTTTATAAGTATAAGGATTCGGTGAGGCCCTTCAACGATATGATCAACGGGCGGATCATCAATGTGCAGATCCTGATGAAAAATGAGCCGGGGGTATTGTCAGCGGTTTTGAACGGGTTTGCCCGCTGTGGAGCTAATATCCTGACCATCAACCAGGGCATCCCGGCGGGCGGCGGTGCGGTGGTGAATGTGGGGGCGGAGACCTCTGGGCTCACGATGACCACCGAGGAGCTGCTGGAGCAGGTGGCCGGAGAGAGAGGGGTCGTCCGTTGTGAGATCCTGGGCGGCTGAGAGAGGAGAGATAGGGTATGTCTAAGGTAGCGATCCTGGGTTTTGGTGTGGTGGGCTCCGGTGTGGCCGAGGTTCTCCAGCGTAACGGAGCTCATATCGGAGAGAAGCTCCATGGGAGTGTGGAGCTGAAATATATCCTGGATGTGCGGGATTTCCCCCAAAGTCCCTTCGCAGATCGGATCATCCATGATTTCGCCATCATTGAGAGGGATCCTGAGGTGGATATCGTGGTGGAGACCATCGGCGGGGCCCGGGCGGCCAAGGAGTTTACCCAGCGGGCCCTGGCGGCGGGGAAGAGCGTGGTCACCTCCAATAAGGAGCTGGTGGCCAAGCATGGCTTTGAGCTGATGGAGCTGGCCCAGAAGAATGGGGTCAGCTACCTCTACGAGGCCAGCGTGGGCGGAGGGATCCCTATTATCCGCCCCTTGAAGCAGTGTCTGGCGGCTAATGAGATCACAGAGGTCTGTGGGATCCTTAATGGAACCACCAACTATATCCTGACCCGGATGATCCGGGCGGGGCTCAGCTTTGATGCGGCATTGAAAGAGGCCCAGGAGAACGGGTATGCCGAGGCCGATCCCACCGCCGATATCGAAGGGCATGACGCCTGCCGGAAGATATGCATCCTTGCCTCTCTGGCCTTTGGGCGGCATATAGATCCGGAGCAGGTTCCCACAGAGGGGATCACCAATGTATCCCTGGCAGATGTGGCCTATGCTGACTCTTGTGGGAGAAAGCTGAAGCTGCTGGGGCGGGCCATCCGGGGAGAGGATGGAAGGATCCGGGCCTTTGTGGCGCCCCACTTGGTGGAGGGAGAGAATCCTCTGGCCGGGGTGGAGGATGTATTCAATGCCATCACCGTTCGTGGAAATGCCATCGGAGATGTGATGTTTTATGGACGGGGGGCGGGAAAGCTGCCGACCGCCTCCGCTGTTGTGGCCGATGTGATGGATGCCGCCAGAAACAAGGATCGGCCCAAATATCTGGACTGGGGCCCCGGCGGGGAGAGTGTGACAGCGCCGCCGGATGATGTGGTCAGCCCTTGGTATGTCCGGGCGGAGGCATCCGCCGATGCCCTTCGGGGCGCGCTGGGAGAGATCACGCCGCTGGCCCGGGCCGGCGCGCCGGAGAATGAAACCGCAGTGCTTACCGCCTCTATGCCCTTGGGGGAGCTGAAAAGCCGGCTGGCGGGAGTGAAGGCTCATTCAGTATTCCGGGTGTTGGAGGACTGACGGCGGGATAGACTGCGGCATAAAATAGACCAGAACCTACAAGGGGGTACTTTTTTCCTATGGGACTTATCGTACAGAAATTCGGCGGATCCTCAGTGGCGGACGCTGACCGCGTCCGAAATGTAGCCCGCATTATCACAGAGACATATCGGAGAGGGCATAGCGTGGTGGTGATCCTCTCCGCCCAGGGAGACACCACCGATGATCTGATCGCCAAGGCGGCGGAGATCAATCCGAAGGCATCTAAACGGGAGATGGATATGCTGCTTTCCACAGGGGAGCAGATCTCATGCTCCCTCTGCGCCATGGCCATTGAGGCCATGGGGTATCCAGTGGTGTCTCTTACCGGCTGGCAGGCAGGGATGCAGACAAACTCTACTTACGGTAATGCCCGGATCAAGCGGGTGCAGACAGAGCGGATCCAGAATGAGCTGGACAGAAGAAGCATCGTTATCGTCACCGGCTTCCAGGGCATCAATAAATACGGGGATATCACCACTTTGGGCCGGGGTGGATCCGACACCTCGGCGGTTGCTCTGGCGGCGGCCCTTCATGCCGATCTGTGCCAGATCTACACCGATGTGGACGGAGTTTACACCGCCGATCCCAGGCTGGTGCCGGGGGCCCGGAAGCTGGAGGAGATCACCTTCGATGAGATGCTGGAGCTGGCAACTTTGGGCGCACAGGTACTGCATAACCGTTCTGTGGAGATGGCAAAGAGATATAATGTAAAGCTGGAGGTGCTCTCCAGCTTCTCCGGGAAACCGGGAACGAAAGTCAAGGAGGTCGTGAAAACCGTGGAAAAATCCCATGTCAGTGGTATCGCTAAGGACAAAAATATTGCCCGCCTGGCCCTGGTGGGGCTGGAGGATGAGCCGGGCATCGCTTTCCGTATTTTCTCCCTGCTGGCCAAGGGGAAGATCAATGTAGACATTATCCTTCAGTCTATTGGCCGGGAGGATAAGAAGGACATCAGTTTTACCGTGACCAAGAGCGATATGGAGGCGGCCAAGAAGATCCTGGAGGAGAACCGGGAGTATATCGGGTTTGACCACATTGATGTGAATGAGAATATTGCGAAGGTCTCCATTGTGGGGGCCGGAATGATCAATAATCCCGGTGTGGCCGCGGGAATGTTCGAAGCCCTCTACAGTGCCGGGATCAACATCCATATGATCTCCACCAGTGAGATCAAGGTTTCCGTCCTGGTGGATCTGGATGACGCCGACCGGGCGGTTCAGGTGACCCACGATAAGTTTTTCAATGAGCTGGAGCTGCGGGGATAAAAAGGTTTGAGCCGGGAGACAGGGGAGTGGTTCCCCTGTCTCCTTTTTTATTGACGAGGAGAGGGAATGGCGGTATAGTAAGGAAAAGAGAGGAGGGAGGATGTGAGGATCCGGAGGGAAATAAACGACAAGGGGAAATACTTACCGCTACTTCTCCTGGGAGATGAACAGGAGGAGCTGATCCTCGGCTATCTGGATCGCGGGGAGCTGTTTGCCCTGGAGGAGAAGGGGGAGGCTCTGGCGGTTTGCGTGGTGACAGAGGAAGGGCCGGGGCTATACGAGGTGCAGAATATTGCCGTGGATGTCCGATACCAGCGGCGGGGATTTGGGCGGATGTTGATGGAGTTTCTTTGGGAACACTATCCCCATATGACCACCCTCCGGTTGGGGACGGGAGACAGCCCGTCTACGCTGGGATTTTACAGAGCGCTGGGCTTTCGGGAGGTGGATCGGGATCAGGGGTATTTTCTGCGCCATTACGATCACCCCATCTATGAGGACGGGCAGTTGCTGACAGATCGGATCTTGCTGGAAAAAGGAAGGGAGCCGTGAGGATATTTTCCTTGGGGCTCCTCTCTTTTTTGTTGCGCCGGGGAGAAAGAAATGATACAATAAATTATCTATGGACAGAGGGAGGGCGGAGAATGGTCATACTGGGCATCGATCCCGGCTTTGCTATCGTGGGCTTTGGTGTTCTCCGCTCTGAGCCAGGGAGACAGAGCCTTCTTGCCTGTGGAGCCATCACCACCCAGGCGGGGCTCCCGTTGCCTACCCGACTGCTGCAGATCGAAAATGATATGGCGCAGCTGTTTGATACCTTTCACCCCGACGCCATGGCTGTTGAGGAATTGTTTTTTAACAATAATGTGACGACAGGGATCGGTGTGGCCCAGGCCCGGGGAGTGATCCTGACAGCGGCAGAGAGGGCTGGGGTTCCTATTTTTGAGTATAGCCCCTCCGAGGTCAAGCTGGCCATTACCGGCTATGGCCGGGCGGAGAAGCGGCAAATGATGGATATGGTAAAGCGGCTGCTGAATCTGAAGTCAGTCCCAAAACCCGACGACGCTGCCGATGCGGTGGCTATTGCCCTGTGCCATACCCGGTCTTACACCTCCCGGCTTCAGGATCCCAACGCTGCCCGGCCCGGAAGCGGGCGATATGCGGTAAAGCATCCCAGTAAATAGGAGAGAGCGCTATGTTTTACTATGTAAATGGAACTGTGGCTCACATTGCCCCCTACCTGGCGGTCATTGATTGCGGCGGAGTGGGATATGCATGTCATACCACGAATGTGACCTTGGGTGCCCTTTCAGTGGGCAAGCCGGGGAAGCTGTATACATATCTGAATGTCCGGGAGGACGCTATGGAGTTATACGGCTTTGCCACTGAGGAGGAGCTGAAATGCTTTGAACTGCTTATCAGTGTCTCCGGCGTAGGACCTAAGGCGGCCCTGTCCATCCTGTCCTCCGCACCGCCGGAGCGGCTTGCCATGTCCATCATCACCGGGGATGAGAAGGCGCTCACCGCCGCCCCTGGAATTGGAAAGAAGATCGCCCAGCGGATCATTCTGGAACTGAAGGATAAGCTGGCCAAGGGACAGCTGGGGAGCGGGGCCGGGGAGTCCTATGGAGGCAGCGGCATCACCCTTATTCCGGAAAATAAGGTCAGTGAAGCCTCGGCAGCCCTGGCGGTACTGGGGTATTCTCAGAGTGAGATCGGTATGGCCCTGAAGGGGATCGACATGGATGGCTTGCCCTTGGAGGGGATCATCAAGCAGGCTTTGAAAAAGATGGTGAAGTAGGATGGCAAAATATGAATGTCGCCTATCAGGAGATTTTGACCGGGTTCTTACCTATCTGCATGACGGGATCATGGAAGGCAGTGCCTCTGCCTCCTACGAGGACGGTAGCGATTATACTGCCGGAGAGGTTCGCTGCGCGGTTCGGGTCTATGAGCGGTATAGCTACATGGGAAGTAATCGGGTAAGCTTGAACCTGACCTTGGTGGGGAAGGGGGAGGAGCTGTTCCTTTCTGCCATCACCTCGGGCGGAAGTCAGGCCGTATTCTGGAAGGTCAATACTTGGGGCGAGGAGGCTTTTCTGGATAAGCTGATGGAACTGGTGGAGGGGCTGTGATATGTCTTTTTTTGAAAAGCTGTTTTCGTCGAAAAAGCACTCTGTGGAGGATGCCGGGACTCTTTTGCTATCGCTGGCAAAAAAGAGAGGACTCTCCAACGAAAACCGGGATCCCGTGCTGGCCTGGGCGATTTTCAAGGAGTTTTGCCTGACCTGTCAGTTTACCTGCGACGATGATGCGCTCCTCTGGGAGATCGGCCCCTATGGAAATGCTGAGAAGGGCGGACATAGCTTTCAGTGGCACTTAGTCCGGCAGTTTATAGTCGAGTCTGGGGAGGATGAGGACATAAGCCAGGTTTATATGGATATGACCTTTTCCGGTGGAATGGAGGAAGAGAGGACGGCGGTTGTTTGGAGCTATGACATTGAGGGAGATTTTTCTGCCTTCTTTGCTGCGGCAGAGGCCTGTCCTGACTTTTCTCTCCCTCAGGGTGCGGCCTTGCTGTCCGTTAGTGTTGGGCTGGATAAAGTTTGAGATAAGAAGGAAGTGAGCTTTTGGCCATTGATTTTTCTGAGACCGGTTTTGAAACCGAGGAGCCATTGGTCGCCACCACATTGACCCGGGATGATGACAACGAGGGCTCCCTGCGGCCCCAAACGTTGGTGGAATATATTGGTCAGGAGAAGGCCAAGGGGAACCTGGAGGTCTTTATCCAGGCGGCAAAAATGCGCGCTGAGCCCTTGGATCACGTGCTTCTCCATGGCCCCCCGGGCCTTGGAAAGACCACCCTGGCCGGGATCATCGCCAATGAGATGGGGGTCAATATCCGCATTACCTCCGGCCCCGCCATTGAGAAGCCGGGGGATCTGGCGGCACTGCTGACCAATCTGAATGAAAATGATATCCTCTTTGTGGATGAGATCCACCGGCTGAACCGGCAGGTGGAGGAGATCCTCTATCCTGCCATGGAGGACTATGCCATTGATATTATCATTGGCAAGGGCCCTTCGGCCAACTCCATCCGGCTGGATCTGCCCAAGTTTACTCTGATTGGAGCAACGACCCGGGCAGGGCAGCTCTCCGCCCCTTTACGGGATCGGTTTGGGGTCACCCTTCGTTTGGAGCTCTATACCCCGGAGGAGCTGTCCAGGATCGTCTCCCGCTCGGCGGGGATCCTGGAGGTGCCCATTGAGAGGGAGGGGGCGATGGAGATCGCCAAGCGAAGCCGGGGGACGCCCCGGATCGCTAACCGGATGCTCCGCCGGGTACGGGACTTTGCCCAGGTTCGGGCGGGGGGCGTGATCACCCGCAGCGTGGCCGACGAGGCGCTGTCCGCTTTGGAGGTGGATCACCTAGGGCTGGACGCGGTGGATCGGAGAATGCTGACCAGCATCATTGAGAATTACAGAGGCGGCCCTGTTGGACTGGAGACCTTGGCGGCCACCATCAACGAGGAGGCTGTGACCCTGGAGGATGTATATGAGCCCTACTTGATGCAGCTGGGATTTTTGACCCGCACTCCCCGGGGCCGGTGTGTGACCGCCAGGGCCTATGACCATCTGGGGCTTCACTTTGCGGGTATGGAGCAAATGACCTTATAAACGGAAAGGGGAAACTGGTACACGATGGGAAAACTGTTTGGAACCGATGGGATCCGTGGGGTTGTTAATGAGAATCTGAATGCCGATCTGGCCTTTGAGGTGGGCTGTGCCACCGCCCAGGTGCTGGCGCAGGATACGGGGAAGGAGAAGCCGCTGGTAGCCATAGGAAAGGATACCCGTATTTCTTCCGACCTTCTGGAGGGCGCGCTGATTGCCGGGCTGTGCTCCGCTGGAGCGGATGTACTTCACCTTGGAGTGATCCCCACCCCCGCCGTGGCCTTTTTGACCGTGGCCAATCGGGCGGATGCGGGTATTGTGATTTCCGCCTCTCACAATCCCTTTGAGCATAACGGCATCAAAATATTCAATGGCCAGGGCTTTAAGCTCTCCGACATCCTGGAGAATCGGATCGAGGATATCGTGCTCTTTAACGAGAAGCCCGTTCTCTGCAAGGGGGCGGATATAGGGCGGGTCATATATTTGGATCAGCAGGGCGCTGGGGATTATATTGATCACCTGGTGTCCACAGTGGATACCGACCTTGCTGGGATGCGTATCCTGGTGGACTGTGCCAACGGTGCAGCCTCTGCCACGGCGGGACGGCTTTTTGACCGCTTCCCTAAGCTTCAAAGCGATATTATCAATGCCGATCCCAATGGGGTGAATATCAATAAGGACTGCGGCTCCACCCACATTGACCACCTGTCCGCCATGGTGAAGGCGGGAGGATATGATATGGGCATCGCCTTTGATGGGGATGCGGATCGATGTCTGGCCGTAGATGAGAAGGGGGAACTCATTGACGGCGACCAGGTTCTGGCGATCTGTGGGACTGACCTGGACAGAAGGGGAGAGCTGGCAGGCAAGACCTTGGTAGCCACAGTGATGAGCAACCTGGGGTTCCGCATTTTCACCAAGGAGCGCGGCTTCCATTTCCTGTGCACCGATGTGGGGGATCGGAATGTGCTGGAGGAGATGGAGAAGGGCGGCTTCATCCTGGGCGGCGAGCAGTCGGGGCATACCATATTCCGCCGCTATGCAACCACTGGAGACGGGGAACTGACCGCGCTACAATTGCTCAGCGTGGTGCACAGGTCTGGCAAGCGGGCTTCGGAGCTGGCGGCAATGTGCGCCCGCTATCCCCAGGTACTGCTGAATGTAACGGTGAACAGCAAGGAGAAGAAGGAGGAGATCATGGCCTCCCAAACGCTGAAGGACGCGATAACCGCAGCGGAGACGGAGCTGGCGGATACAGGCCGGATCCTGGTGCGTCCCTCGGGTACAGAGCCTCTTGTCCGGGTGATGGTGGAGGCAAAGGAGGAGGAGACTGCCAAATCCCAGGCACAGAAATTGGCGGATTTGATAAAAACCATCTGATCTCTTTGGGAATTTTGCCATAAAATGTATAAATTCTCTTGACAAATTATTGATTATCTGCTATAAGTGTAAAAGAATAAAGGAATAAAAAGTATGAAGTTCCAGTCTCAATGCTCAGACGAAAAATTATGCGCTCTGGCCGTTGACGGAGACAGGATCGCAGAGGAGCATCTGGCTGCCAGATACAGCCGGCTGGTTCGGATCTGTGCCCGCCCTTACTTTTTGGCGGGGGGAGACAGTGAGGATCTGATCCAGGAGGGGATGATCGGGCTTCTCTCTGCCATACGGGGCTTTCAGCCTGATAGGGGAAGCACCTTTCGAACCTATGCGGAGATCTGTATTCGTCACCGCCTCTATTCTGCGGTCAAGTCTGCGGCGGGGGGGAAGCATAGCCCCTTGAACCAATCGGTTTCCATTGACTCCTCTCTTTTTGAGGAGGTTTCCAGCAGTTATTCTTATGGGGAACGTTCTCTGCCTGCGGGAGATCCTGAGGATATGCTCATCAGCAGGGAGGATCGGGAGATCCAGTTGAAGGGATTACGGGAAAAGCTTTCTGGTTACGAGAAGATCATTTTGGACTTCTATTTGGATGGCCTCTCCTGTCAGGAAATTGCCCAAAAGACCGGGAAAACGTTTAAATCGGTGGACAATGCAGTCCAGCGGATCCGGCGCAAGGCTGCGCCCTTTCTCACATCTGGCGGTATCAGCGTAAGCTGAACGCAATATTACATGCCTCAGCGCCGTTCGTTTGGGTTCGGGACTTTGGCAAATGAGCAAAGAGAGGGTAATATCATGTACGAAGACAAAACGCTTGTATGCAAGGAATGTGGTCAGGAGTTTGTGTTCACTGCCGGCGAGCAGGAGTTCTACGCTGAGCGGGGCTTCCAGAACGAGCCTCAGCGCTGCAAGGCCTGCCGTGACGCCCGGAAGGCGGCGGCCCGCGGTCCGCGCGAGTACTTTACCGCTACCTGCGCCAGCTGTGGCGCCGAGGCCAAGGTTCCTTTTGAGCCGAAGTCCGACCGTCCTGTCTATTGCAGCGAGTGCTTCGCCAAGATGCGGGAGGAGCAGGGCTAAATCCAGCAATTAGAAAAGGGAGACGCTTTTGCGTCTCCCTTTTTCTGTGGACGGTTTGCTGAAAAATTATGATGGGAATCTAATCTGCCGACATGAAAGACAGGTTCAGTTTTTCTTGCCTTTTTCTCCTTTTTTGTTATACTGGTGATAGAAACTGAGTGAGGAGGAAAGGGTATGATACTGGCCGTTCATATTGGAAATTCGACCACTGCTTTCGCCCTGTTTGACGGCGATGGAAAACTGGCGGTGCGAACCACCTTTTCGACCGATATCCATAGTACCCGGGATCAATATGCGGTTCAGCTTTTTTCTATTTTTCAACTATATGGGGTAGACTATGGGAGGATTGATGGCGGGATCATTGCCAGCGTGGTTCCGCCGGTTACCGGGGCGCTGGCCGGAGCCGTTGAGAGGCTGATCGGGAAGCCGCCACTGATCGTGGGGGCCGGGATCCGGACAGGGCTCAATATCCGGGCTGACATGCATACCCAGCTGGGGGCTGATATCGTCGCTTACTGCGTGGAGGCGGTGGCGGAGTATCCGACGCCGGCCATTGTTGTGGATTTTGGGACTGCGATCACATTCTCTGTTTTACAGGGAAACACCTATGAGGGCTGCATGATCGCCCCCGGGGTGCAGGTCTCTCTGGAGGCTCTGTCCCAACAGGCCGCGGAGCTGCCCAGGATTTCCCTGGCCCCGCCGGCCGCTCTCTTGGGACGGAATACGGTGGACGCCATGTGCGCAGGGGTGGTTTATGGAAATGCTAGCCTGGTGGACGGGGTGTTGGATCGTCTGGAGGAGGCCACGCAGCCCGCCGCCGCAGTGATCGCGACCGGCAGCTTTGCTGATTTTGTGGTTCCTTACTGCCGCCGGAAGCTTCTCCGGGATCCGGAGCTGCTGTTGAAGGGCCTGTACCGGGTCTATCAAAAAAATGCGGGCTGAAATATTGCATGAAGATATAGTCACTTAAACCAAAAACAGAGGAAAATCCTGTCACAACTGGGTCAAAATGAAAAAATATGAAAAATGAGGGGGCGGGCACTTGCATTTTGGGAAGATCCTGCCTATAATATGATGAAAGCTAAATCTGTTTTTGAATGGAGGAATATACAGTGAAAGAGCTTTCTCGTATTGCCACCGGAGTGAATCCATCCTCAACCATGGCTATTGACACTCTCTTTAAGCAGATGAAGGCGGAGGGCCAGAATGTGATCGGGTTTGCCGCCGGTGAACCGGACTTCAACACCCCCGAAAGCATTAAGGAGGCTGCCATTCAGGCCATTCACGATAATTTTACCCGCTATACGCCTCCCTCGGGCACCGTTGAGCTGAAGCAGGCTATTTGCAGCCGGATGAAGGCTGACTGCGGGCTGGACTATGCCCCCAACCAGGTCGTGGTTTCCAGCGGTGCAAAGCACATCGTCTATCTAAGCCTTCGGGTACTGGTAAATCCCGGGGACGAGGTGATCCTGCCTGCTCCGGCCTGGGTCAGCTATTATGAGCTGATTCGTATGGTGGGTGGTGTCCCTGTTGTTGTTTCCACCTCGGAGGAGGAGGGCTTCAAGCTTTCTCCGGAGAAGCTGGAGGCGGCTATCACAGATAAGACCAAGGCTATTATTTTCAACAACCCTTCCAATCCCACGGGAATGGTGTACAGTGCGGAGCAGCTGAAGCCGCTGATGGATGTGTGCGTCCGCCACGATCTCTACGTGATCTCTGACGAGATCTACTATGGCCTGGTCTATGATGGGAAGCCCTTTACCAGCGTTGCCGCCATGGGGGAGGAGGTCAAGAAGCGCACCATTCTTATCAATGGCGTATCCAAGTCCTATGCCATGACTGGATGGCGGATCGGCTATGCCCTTGCGGAGCCGGAGATCGCCAAGGTGATGAGCAGCTATGTCAGCCATTCCACCGGTTCTCCCTGTTCCATCTCTCAGAAGGCGGCGCTCCAGGGACTTACCGCTCCCCAGGAGGAGACGGACGCTATGAGAGAAGCTTTCCAGGCCCGGCGGGATTATATGGTGGAGCGGATCAACGGGATGGAGGGGATCAGCTGTATCTGTCCCGAGGGCGCCTTTTATATCATGGTCAACGTGCAGAAGCAGCTGGGACGGACGATCTGCGGAGAAAAGATCGAGACCGATAATGATTTTGCCACAGCTTTTCTGAAGCACGGCCTGGTGGCCCTGGTTCCCGGTGATGGGTTCAGCGCCCCCGGCTATGTCCGCTGGTCCTACGCCGCCTCCATGGAAAACATCAAGGAGGGATTGGATCGGCTGGAGAAGTTTCTGGCACAATAAAAAGAGAAATGAGGGCCGCGGATGAGCAGTAACACATATGGATCCCCTTTGTCCTCCCGGTATGCAAGCAAGGAGATGCTCTACCTCTTTTCCCCGGATAAGAAGTTTACTACCTGGCATAAGCTGTGGGTGGCGCTGGCCAGGGGAGAGATGGAGCTGGGGCTGCCCGTGACAGAGGAGCAGGTGGCAGAGCTGGAGGCCCATGCCAACGAGGTGGACTATGCCGCCGCTGCCCGGTGGGAGAAGGAACTGCGCCATGACGTGATGGCCCATATCCACGCTTATGGCGAGCAGTGCCCTAAGGCGATGGGGATTATCCACCTGGGAGCTACCAGCTGCTATGTGGGGGACAATACCGATATCATTCTCATGCGGGAGGGACTTGTCCTGCTTCGGGATAAGCTGGTGAAAACCCTTGCCTATCTGGCGGATTTTTCTGACAGGTATAAAGACTTGCCTACCCTTGGGTTTACACATTTCCAGCCGGCGCAACTGGTAACGGTGGGGAAGCGGGCCACCCTCTGGATGAATGAGCTGCTTATGGATCTGGAGGAGGTGGAGTATCGTATTTCCCAAATGGCTCTTTTGGGCTCCAAGGGAACCACCGGCACCCAGGCCAGCTTTTTGGAGCTGTTTGACGGAGACCATGGGAAGGTTAAAGCTCTGGAGGAGAAGATCGCCAGGGAGATGGGCTTTGACCGGGTGACCCCGGTGTCTGGCCAGACATATTCCAGAAAGGTGGATGCAGCGGTGCTGGCGACCCTGTCAGGGATCGCCCAGTCGGCCAGTAAGTTTGCCACCGACCTACGGCTGCTTTGTCATTTGAAGGAGGTGGAGGAACCTTTTGGAAAAAGCCAGATCGGCTCCTCCGCTATGCCCTATAAGCGCAATCCAATGCGCTGTGAACGTATTTGCGCCCTGGCCCGGTATGTAATGGCGGATGCGCTGAATCCCGCGGTTACCGCCGCGACCCAGTGGTTTGAACGAACCTTGGATGATTCGGCCAACAAGCGCTTGGCCATTCCGGAGGCATTTTTGGCGGTGGATGCCATTCTGGGCATCTATGCCAATGTGGTCTCCGGCCTGGTGGTTCATGAAAAGGTTATTGCCAGGCATGTTCGCGAGGAACTGCCCTTCATGGCCACAGAGAATATCATGATGGATGCGGTGAAGCGGGGAGGAGACCGGCAGGCCATTCACGAACGGATCCGCCAGCTTTCGCTGGAGGCCGGACATACCGTGAAGGATCTGGGTCTGCCCAACGATCTGATCGAAAGGATCGCCGCCGATCCCACCTTTGGCCTGAGCCGGGAGGAGCTGGAGGCGCATCTGGAGCCAGCCGCTTACATCGGCCGATGTCCGGAGCAGGTAGAGGAGTTTCTCTCCGGCTATATTCAGCCCGTTCTGCAGCGGTATGCCGCCGCGTTGAAGCGGAAGGACGCGGAGCTTACCGTATAAAATGAGGGAGGACACACAGTATGGGTAGCGCAGTTCGTCGTATCGGTGTATTGACCAGCGGGGGAGATGCCCCCGGTATGAATGCCGCGGTTCGGGCAGTGGTTCGAACCTGTCTGAAGATGGGGATCGAGTGCGTGGGAATTCGCCGGGGCTATAACGGCTTGATCAACGGCGATTTTAAGCCCATGGATTTTGACAGCGTCAGCGGTATGCTTCGCCGGGGCGGCACTATGCTCTATTCCGCCCGGAGCGAGGAGTTTATGACCGAGGCCGGCCAGCAGAAGGCAGTGAATACTTGCAAGCTGCTGGGACTGGATGGTATCGTGGCCCTGGGGGGCGATGGCACCTATCGGGGTCTTCAGGCCCTGTCCAAGCATGGTATTGCTGTGGTGGGTGTGCCCTGTACCATTGATAATGACATTGCCTGCACCAGCTACACCATTGGCTTTGATACCGCCTGTAATACCGCGCTGGAGTGTATTGATAAGCTCCGGGACACCATGCAGTCCCATGAGCGCTGCTCAGTGGTGGAGGTCATGGGCCGCCATGCCGGCTTTGTGGGGCTGGATGTAGGTATGGCCGGGGGCGCCACTGTGGTACTCCTGCCCGAGGAGCAATTGGATTTCAATGAGGATGTTCTGGAGCCTATCCGCCAGGCACGGCTGTCCGGGATCACCCACTATATGGTTATCGTGGCCGAGGGGGTAGAGGGCGGCGCCTACGAGGTGGCCCGGAGGATCACGGAGGAGACTGCGGTGGATACCCGTGTCACCATCCTGGGCCATGTCCAGCGGGGCGGCGCGCCCACCACAAAGGATCGTGTGGTGGCAACCTTCATGGGCCACGAGGCAGTTCGCCTTTTGGCAGATGGACAAACCAACCGGGTCGTGGCTATGCGTGGGGACGAGTATGTGAACTACGACATTGAAGAGGCCCTCCACATGCACAAGGGGGTCAACCAGCAGCTCTATGGAGTGATGCGGATGCTGGCAGGACAGTAAAAGAGAACATAAAAACAGCCCACAGGAAAAATCCTGTGGGCTGTTTTGTATTTATACCAAAGTAAAACTCTCTCTCAGGAGAATTACTCCGCGATGATCTTTTTCAACTTGGCGAACCGGGGCAGGGAATTCTCCTTGGGGCCGTCGGCCTCGCCTTGGATCAGGGGTAGGACGTAGTCGATGAAAGGCTTCTCAATACCGTTGCCAGCCTCGTTGATCCA
Organism: Oscillospiraceae bacterium; assembly: GCA_022792495.1. Lineage (GTDB taxonomy): Bacteria > Bacillota > Clostridia > Oscillospirales > Oscillospiraceae > Vermiculatibacterium. Next base: position 811 of record JAAWBD010000064.1, on the reverse strand, counting down.
CTCACGGGGAACCTTCTTCTCGAAGTTGGCCACAATGTCCAGGGGCTCCAGAGAGGTCTCGCACTTGTACCCCCCCTCCCGGGTGCACTTGAAGGCCACCATTTTGTCGGTGATACCGGAAACGGCGGCTTCCACGGCCTTGGAGCCGGCCAGCCAGGCCTCCTCGATGTCAGTCTTGGAGCCGATGTGGGAGCCGCAGCGCTGGAGCAGGCTCAGCTCAATACCCCTGACCTTAGCGCCGGTAGCGTTCTTAACGGTCTCGGCTAGCAGGGAGGCCAGGCCGCCCAGCTGGGCGTGGCCGAAGCCATCGGTGGCGGAGGTCTTGGCCTCGGAGACGAAGGTGCCGTCGGCGTAGTGGATGCCCTCAGATACGGCCACCATGCACTTGCCAGTTTTGTCATAGACCGCTTTCACATCGGCCAGGAATTTGTCCATGTCGAAGTCGACCTCGGGCAGATAGACCAGGTCAGGGCCGCAGCCAGTAAGGGAGGCAAGAGCGGCAGAGCCGGCCAGCCAGCCGGCGTGACGGCCCATGATCTCAACGATGGTGATCATGCCGGTGTCATAGACGTGGGCGTCCTGCCAAACCTCGGCGCAGGAGGTGGCGATATACTTGGCGGCGGAGGCAAAACCGGGGCAGTGGTCGGTACCGTTCAGGTCGTTGTCGATGGTCTTGGGCACACCCATGACCCGGCACTCGTAGCCCACCTTCTGCATATACTTGCTGATCTTGTTGCAGGTGTCCATGGAGTCGTTACCGCCGTTATAGAAGAAATAACGGACGTTATGCTTCTTAAAAATCTCCAGGATC
>JAAWBD010000063.1 GCA_022792495.1 Oscillospiraceae bacterium | reverse complement strand
GCCACATAGTCCTGGAGGTGGGTCATCCCCTCCATGAAGGTCATGAGCATATCGTCGCTGGTGCTGTCGAAGTTGCCCCGCATGTTGGAGTAGTACTCAAAGCCGCCCTCGGCGGTGTCCACGGTGGCGAAGAGCTGGTGGCAAACCCGGGAGTTGCCGCCGGCCTCCCCCTCGGGGGCCTTCTCGGTGAGCAGGACGCTGGCACCGTTGTCGGCGGCCTCAATGGCGGCGGTGGAGCCGGCAAAGCCCATGCCGATGACCACCACGTCATACTGGCCGTCCCAGGCGATGGTGTCGGCGTAGGTCAGGCCGGTGATCTTGGCGGTGGTGGGGGCAGCGGGATCCCACTCCACCTTGCCGTTCTGGAGCTCATTGAGGCTGCGCAGGGGGACGTAGGTGGTGCCGTTGTAGGCGAAGGCCTCGGCGCCGCCCGGGCTGACCACCTCACCGTTGACGTTCAGGGTCATGGGGGTGACTGTGATGGTTTTCTCCGTCCCGGCCGCCACGGCAACCGTTCCCACAACCATCAAAGCAGATAGAGCTAGGGCAGTGATCCTTTTTTTCATGGAAACTCCTCCTTACAAATTTTGAGGGAATGGTTTTCCCTCCCTTGCTATCAGTATAACATTTTTGAGATTGTTAACAATACGACAAAATTTTTTGTTTCGTACTAAAATCTTCTTTTCTTTTTTCGGCTTTGCTTTCCAAGCATCCTTTCCTGTGGTATACTGCAATCAAATATTTATTGTATGGAGGGGATGGTATGGGCAATCTCTACTATGACGAAAAGTATCCGGGCTTGAGCGAGGCCATCTCCCGCTGTTATCCCATGAACATGAATATCATGGACGTGCTGTTCCATTTCAGTGAGCTGCTCTCCGGCCACGAGAGGGAAGCCGTGGATCACACTTTTTCCGAGTATGGGGACAGGCCTCCCTTCCGCTATGAGGATTGCCGGATCTTGGTCACGGGGATCCCCACCCAGGTCTACCACGATATCTTCGGCTGGCGGCAGCCGGATGCCATGGCCTTTTTTACCCTAGACTATAAGCCCCTGGCCGATGAGCTGCTGGAGAGATACGGCTGGGAAGGCATCTCTCTGATTTACCTCTTTGACGGGAAGAAGCGCCTGGTGACCATCTTCAGCCCCCGGGAGGGGGAGCGGCCGGGGGAGGCCTTGGCCCTGGCGGAGGAGCTGACCGTCCGGCTCCAGAAGAGGTATGAGGAGAAGCTGCTGAAGGAGGAGGGGGGATACTGCACCTTCACTGCCTTATCCGATCCTGTCAGCCATTTTGAGGATATTGCCCCCACCTTCACCCGCACCTCAGAGATGGCGGGCTGCGCCTTCTTCCGGATGGAGCCCCTCACCCTTACCGTCCAGCGGCTGGAGGAATGGAGCTGCCCGGTGGACGTGGTCTATCTGAACGAGCGCTTCAACGCCCTTCAGGACGCTGTCCTGGGCGGAGATGCGCCCAGGGCCGCCGCTATCCTGGAGGAGGTGTTCCTCACCCGACTGAAGCAGAGCTTCCAGTTCCGCCGGGTGGAGGACGCCCTGGCCTATTTCAAAAATGTGATACGCACAGCCGGACTGATCCGGGATCTGGCCTGGGAGGAGGATCTGGATCAGCTGTGCGATCTGGGCCGTTATATCACCATTGAGGACTGCTGCCGGGCCCTTGTCCATGCCGCGGAGGAGTTCTGCCGGCAGGTGGGCCGGACAGGCCGGCAGTTTGGCCGCCTGACCAAGGAGGCGGTCTACTATATCCACGCCCATTACATGGAGGATCTGTCCCTGGGAGACATCGCGGAGTATGTCAACGTGGTGCCCACCTACCTCAGCAGCGTCTTTCGCCGGGAGATGGGCCAGACGGTGAACAATTACCTGGTGGCCCTGCGGATGCGGAAGGCGCAGGAGTTCCTGGCCTCTACCAACCTGAAGGTAGCGGAGATAGCCCAGGCGGTAGGGATCCGAAATACCCGCTATTTCAGTGCCTGCTTCAAAAAGGAGGTGGGCCAGAGCCCAAATGACTACCGGGAAGCCCACCGGATCCTCCCCCGGGAGCAGAGGAGCTGACAAGGGGAAGATAAAAACGCCGCGGAGTACTCTCCGCGGCGTTTTATTTTGTTTACAGGCCTCTCAGCTCCTCATAGACGCTCTTGGGCCGTGTCACCCGGTGGATGACCTCCTCCAGGATAGCCAGCAAGGCTCCGAGCCCGAAGGCCAGCCCTGCCACCAGGGCTGCTGCCCGAAGCCAGAAAGCCTCGGGCAGGATAAGGATGATCTCATCCACCCGGTAGTCAAAGACCCAGTTGCTCTTGCCGGGGAAGAGGAGGGTGTGGAAGGCGGTGAAGAGGGAGGTGAAGTCCACCGCTGCCCAGATCCCCAGCAGAAGGACTCCGATCCCCATCCCCGCAAAGGCCCAAAAGCAAGGGCCTCGTCCGGCAAAACGGTGAAGCCGTATCTTTTTCGCCAGGATCAGGATCCCCACAGCGGCCAGAAGGGCGGCGGAGACCTCTAGGATCCGGAAGTCCAGCTGAAACAGCTCCCGGCAGTCGGCAAAGTGGCTTTGTCCGCTTTCGGACCATTTCAGCTCCCCCGTGCCGAAGGGTTTCCCCTTCACCAGGTAATCCATCACCTGGTCAAAGGCTCCCCGGATGACCTCCGGGGAAAAGCCGGTCTCCTCGGCCAGCTCCAGAGCCTCCGCCTGGGAGTAGTAAAACCCCCGGCACAGGATGGGTACCGCCACCGACCCGGTGACCAAAAACAGCGCCAGGGCCGCCGCAGTCAAAACAGAGAAAAATTTAGATGGTCTTTTCATCCATATCCCCCTTTTCCAGCTCCTGGGACAGCACGATCAGCACCTGGGAGGGCAGATAGAACAGCCACATCCCCACCCGGGTGAAGGAAGTGAAAATACCAAGATTATAAAGGCCTACGCACAAATCGCACCAAAAGAACAGGAACAGTCCCCAGCCAAAACGGTTTCGGAGAGGCCGGGTCAAGATTGTCAGAGAGTCGCCGGAGCCGGGATAGACGCCGGTATACCCCTCGTGGACATTGGCGGAGAGGTTTGCAAAACAAAAGACGGCAAAAGCTTTGATCCAATCCCCCCTGCAGGCGATGAGAATCGCCGCGCCCAAGGCCAGAAGGCGAACAAAAATGTGCCAGGAAATAAGCTTGTCCCGGTGAAGGCACAGCCGGTAAGCGTAGATCAGCTGTACCACGGTAAACAGTCCGATGCCCCAAAGGTAATGGTCATCCCGCACCAATAGGAACCAATCCGCCCCCACCGTCAGGCAAAGAGCTGCCGCCACCAGCTTTCCGTCCACAGTATGGGTTCCAAACAAAGCGGTCAAACAGCATAGACAGATGGAGAAAAATTTGATCCAGGTGCTGTCTCCCAGCTGGAAAATATCCAGAATCAGAAAGATGGCCCACAAAACACCTGCCAAAAGGGGAAAGATCCTCTCCCGATAGACATTCAACCGTTCCACCCCCCAACAAGAGAAACCGCGCTGTCCTGGAAGCGCCTTTAGCCGCTCCCTTTTAACTTTTCACTTCCACCGCCGCTGCCATCCTCTCATATACCCGCTTTCGGATGATCAGGAAGCAGATGATATGCACTGCGCCTGTGACCACCCAGGTGATGGGATAGGAGATGTAGAGGCATCCCGGGGTCCGGACGGCCTGGAAGGCGGTGGCCACCCATAGCAGCCGGATCCCGCAGACACCCAGAATGGATACGACCATGGGGGCCACTGACCAGCCCAGTCCCCGGAGGGAGCCCACCATCACGTCCATCACTCCGCACAGGAAGTAGGGCACGGCGATATAGCTCATCCGGATCATGCCCTGGGCCGCCACCTCGGCACTGGGAGTATAGATGCTCAATAGCTGGGGCCCAAAGAGGTAGGCCAGATTGCCCAGCACCAGCCCGGTAATGACTACATAGAGCTGACACCACAGCAGGGTCTTGTCCACCCGCTCCCGCCGTCCCGCACCATAGTTTTGGCTGGTAAAGGTAAGGCAGGACTGGTAGAAGGCGTTCATGGCCATGTAGACAAAGCTTTCAATGTTGGCCGCGGCTCCAGAGCCCGCCATAACGATGTCCCCGAAGGAGTTGATGGAGGACTGGATCACCACATTGGACAGGGAGAATACCACCCCCTGGAACCCGGCGGGCAGACCGATGCGGACGATGGCCCCAAAGATCTCCTTGTCGATCCGCAGCCGGGAGAGCTCCAGGTGAAGGGGGCCCGTTTCCCTCAGCAGGCACCGGAGAATAAGCAGAGCGGAGACATATTGGGAGGTGATGGTGGCGATGGCCACCCCCGCCACGTCCAGGTGGAACACGATGACCAGCAGCAGATTCAGGCACACGTTCAGCACCCCGGCGAAGGACAGGTAGTTCAGCGGCCGCCGGGTATCCCCTGTGGCCCGGAGCAGGGCGCTGCCGAAGTTGTAGAACAGGGAGGCGGGCATACCCAAAAAGTAGATCCGCAAATAGAGAGAGCTAAGCTCGATCACGTTCTCCGGGGAGGACATCCATTCCAGCAGCTGCCGGGCAGTGAAGAAGCCGACAGCCATCAGCAGAAGGCCGCTGATAAGGCTCACCAGCAGGGAGGTGTGGACCGCCCGCTCCGTCCGCTTGGCGTCGTTGTGGCCAATGGCCTGGGCCACCACCACGTTGGCGCCGATGGACAGGCCCATGAAAAGATTTACCAGCAGGTTCACCAGCGAGCCTGTGGAGGTCACTGCCGCCAGGGAGGCGTCGCTGGCGTAGCGGCCCACCACAATGACGTCAGCGGCGTTAAAGAGGAGCTGGAGGATGCTGGAGAGCATCAGGGGCAGGGTAAAGGCCAAAATTTTTGGCCCCAGGGGGCCATTGCACATGTCGATCTCGTGACGCTTGGAAGCCATATAAAAACCTCATTCCTTTCTGCCTAATAGGATAGCACCTTTCTCCCTGCCTTGCAAGGTTTGCCGCCTCTTTTGCCCGGGGAGAAATTCACAGAAAATCATTTGCAATATGCCGGAAAAATTGATATAATGACTTACTAAGCATTTGCGGAGAATCTAAATGGGCGGCGAGGTGTGCCATTTGTACCTGAAAGCATTGGAAATACAGGGGTTCAAGTCCTTCCCGGATAAGACGGTGCTCTCCTTTGACGAGGACATCACCGCCATCGTGGGCCCCAACGGCTCGGGAAAATCCAATATCTCCGACGCCATCCGCTGGGTCATGGGGGAGCAATCCACCCGTGCCCTCCGGGGGGGCAAGATGGAGGACGTGATCTTCGGCGGTACAGCCAAGCGCAAGCAGCTGGGCTTTGCCGAAGTATCCCTTGTGCTGGACAACACCGAGCATCTCTTTCCCCACATGGATGAGAGCGAGGTTATGGTCACCCGGCGGTACTACCGCTCGGGGGAGAGTGAATACTACATCAACCGCCGCTCCGTCCGGCTCAAGGACGTAAACGAGCTGTTCATGGATACCGGCCTGGGTCGGGAGGGATACTCCATCATCGGCCAGGGCAAGATCGACGAGATCCTGTCCATCAAATCCGCCGACCGCCGGGAGGTTTTCGAGGAGGCCGCCGGCATCTCCCGCTACCGCCACCGGAAGGAGGAGGCCGAGCGGAAGCTGGAAAAGACCGAGGAGAACCTGACGAGGATCAACGATAAGATCGACGAGCTGGAGCTTCAGGTGGAGCCCCTGCGGATCTCGGCGGAGAAGGCGAAAAAGTTTCTCATCCTCCGGGACGAGCTCCGGGGCCTGGAGATCTCCCTGTGGATGGAGCAGCTGGACAGGATCCGCACGGGGAGCATCAAGATCCAGTCCGATTACGAGAACGCCGTCCGCCAGAAGGGGGAGACCCAGGCGGAGGTGGAGAAGCTCTATGCCGCCGCCGAGGCTATCGGGGCCCAGATGCGCCAGAAGGAGATGGACGCCGAGGGCATCCGCTTCGAGATGATGGGCCGCCAGGCCGATGCCAACGAGTGCGAGAAGGCCATCGAGGTACTGAAGGCCAACATCCAGAATAACCTGGAGAATACCGACCGCCTCCAGCGGGAGCTGGAGACTCAGGAGGGCCGGGCGGGCTCCATCGAGGGCCAGATCGCCCAGCGCCAGGGCCGGCTCAGCGAGATCCAGGCCGAGTCCGCCGCCCTGGACAGCCAGATTGCCGAGAAGCAGGCACAGGCCGACGAGCTGGGCCGGAATGCCGGCTCCCTGGCCGCCGAGATGGAGGCCCTGCGCCAAAAGGAGCAGGTGGAGACCGCCTCCGCCGCCGAGGCCAAGGCTCTTCTCTCCGCCCTGGCCGCCGCCGCCCAGGAGGTGTTGGATCGGGACGGGGTAGTCCGCCAGGAGCTCTCCCAGGGGGAGGAGCGGCTGGCGGCCGCCAAGGCCGAGGCGAAGGAGGCCAAAAAGGAGCTGGAGCAGGCCCGGGAGGATCGGGACTCCATCCAGAATATCATCAGCGGCTACGCCCTGCGCCTGTCCGGCCGGACAAAGAAGCTTCAGGAGGCTGACGAGAGACACGTGAAGCTCCAGATGGAGGTCAGCGCCCTTCAGTCCCGGATCCATATGCTCTCCGAGATGGAGAAGCTCTACGAGGGCTACTCCAAGGCGGTAAAGATGGTGATGGGGGAGTCCGAGCGGGGCCAGATGAAGGGGATCTTAGGCCCTGTGGCGGGTCTCCTCCGAGTCTCGGGGGAGTACACCGTGGCCATTGAGACCGCCCTGGGCTCCGCCATGCAGAACATCGTGGTAGAGCGGGAGGAGGATGGCAAAAACGCCATCCAGTACCTGAAGCGCCGGGACGGGGGCCGTTGTACCTTCCTTCCCCTCAACGCCATCGAGCCCCAGGAGTTCAAGGATACCGGGGTGGTGGACGAGCCCGGCTTTGTAGGCCTGGGGGACGAGCTGATCGAATGTGAGAAGAAATACCAGAAGGTATTTGCCTATCTCCTGGGCCGCACCGTTATTGCGGAGGATATGGATACCGCCATCGCTATGGCCCGGAAGTATAAGCATAGACTGAAGATCGTCACCCTGGACGGCCAGGTGCTCAACCCCGGCGGCTCCATGACCGGCGGCTCCGCCTCCCGCACCGCGGGCATCCTCTCCCGCCAGGGGGAGCTGGAGCGGCTTCGGGAGCAGGAGGGAGACCTGAATGAGAAGCTCTCCGCTGCGGCCAAGACCCTGGAGGAGGCCAAGCGGGAGGTCACCGGCGCCCAGTATGAGATGGACGCTGCCCAGGCCCAGCAGCGCCAGCATGAGGACGACATCCTGAAGCTGGAGGAGCGGGTGGGGCATCTGGATCAGGCGGCGGCCGATGTGGCGCGTCAGCAGGAGGAGTGGGAGCGCGAGCTGGAGCAGCTGGCCCAGCGCTCTCAGCGTACCGAGGAGGACACCGCCAACGCCCGGAAGCGCATCGAGGAGCTGGAGGGCCACGCCGCTGCCCTCCGGGCCGAGGCGGACAGCAAGATCCAGGGACAGAACGAGGCCCGGGAGAAGAGCGAGGCCCTGGGCGGCGAGATCGCCCTTCTCAACGCCCAGAAGGCGGGACTGGAGGCTGAGACTCTGGCCGCTCGCCAATCCCTTCGGGAGCTGGAGGATCTGCGCCGGGACATGGTGGGCGACCGGGAGGATCGCACCCGCCGCATTGATGAGCTAAAGACCCAGAACCAGGAGCTGGAGAGCCGGATCCAGGAGCGCCAGCAGCGGCTCCAGGCCATCCAGACCGAGACCGCCGCCAAGCAGGCGGACATACAGCGGCTCAACCAGGAGCGGCTGGATCTGGAGGGGGAACGCACCAGGGCGGACAAGCAGAGCCGGGATAAGAATAACGAGCTCCTCGCCATGGAGCGGGAGGTCTCCGTTCTGGAGCAGAAGAAGGTCTCCGCTGAGATGGAGGAGAAGCAGATCCTGGATCGTCTGTGGGAGACCTATGAGCTCACCCACGAGGCCGCCCGGGCCCAGCGGGTGGAGCTGGAGAGCGTCCCCAAGGCCCAGCGGCGGGTGGGAGAGCTGAAGCGCTCCATCTCTGCCCTGGGAAATATCAACCTGGACGCCATTGACGAGTTCCAGCGGGTCAATGAGCGGTATACCTACTTCACCAGCCAGCGGGATGACGTCCGGGCCTCCAAGGCTGAGCTTCTGAAGGTCATCGCCGACGTCACCGGGGAGATGGAACGGATCTTCGCCCAGCAGTTCACCAAGATCAACGAGGCCTTCCAGGGCACCTTTACCGAGCTCTTCGGGGGCGGCAAGGCCACCCTGGAGCTGGAGGATCCGGAGGACATCCTGAACTGCGGCATCGAGATCAAGGTTCAACCCCCGGGTAAGAGCCTGAAAATTATTACGCTGCTCTCGGGCGGCGAGAAGGCCTTCGTGGCCATCGCCCTCTACTTCGCCATCCTGAAGGTCCGCCCCACCCCCTTTGTGGTCATGGACGAGATCGAGGCCGCCCTGGACGACCCCAACATCGCCCGCTTCGCCCGCTACATGCGCCAGATGTCGGAGCACACCCAGTTCATCGTCATCACCCACCGCCGGGGCACCATGGAGGAGGCCGACGCCCTCTACGGCGTGACCATGCAGGAGCAGGGCGTCACCAGAGTTCTGGCCATCAACCTCAACGATGTGGAGAAGGAACTGAATATCAAGTGAGGTGTTATTTGTGAAGCTAAGTCTGCGGCAGAAGCAGTGGATCATGGGGGGACTGATTTGTCTTGCAAGCGTGTCTGTTGTTCTGCTTATAGCCTTTGACAGTATTTATGCCGATCTTTTTCTCATAGGAAGCGTCACAGCCGCTTTTCTCTTTAGAGTGATATGGTGGCGTTGTCCGGAATGTGGAAAATGGCTGGGCCATGATAAGGGAACATACTGTTCACACTGCGGCCGGGAGATCGACTATGACGCCAAATAAACCGGGAGGAAAAACGGATGGGCTTTTTTGAAAAAATCAAGCAGGGTCTCACCCGCACCAAGGAAAACATCGGCCACTCCTTCGCGGAGCTCTTCGCGGGGGAGCTGGACGACGACTTCTACGACAACCTGGAGGAGACCCTGATCCTCTCCGACGTGGGGGTGGACACCGCCCTGGAGATCAGCGGGGAGGTTCGCCGCCGGGCCAAGCTGGGCAAGTGCAAGTCCGCCGCCGAGGCCCGGGAGACCCTGAAGGACATCCTCACCGGCCTTCTCAACATCGGCGGCACCGGGATGGATTTGGAAAGCCGCCCCGCCGTCTGCCTTTTCATCGGGGTCAACGGGGTGGGCAAGACCACCACCATCGGCAAGCTCTCCGCCCGGATGAAGGGGGAGGGCCTCCGTGTCCTCATGGCCGCCGGGGACACCTTCCGGGCCGCCG
>JAAWBD010000062.1 GCA_022792495.1 Oscillospiraceae bacterium | reverse complement strand
GTCTCTGCCGGGAAGGGCCAGTCCGACGCCAACGCCGCCGCCCTCCACAAGGCCATCAAGAAGGTGGGCGAGGACATCGACGCCATGAAGTTCAACACCGCCATCGCCACCCTGATGGCTCTGGTCAACGACTTCTACGCCAACGGCTGTACCAGGGGGGACTACGCCGTCCTCCTCCAGCTCCTCTCCCCCTTCGCCCCCCATATGACCGAGGAGCTGTGGGAGCAGCTGGGCTTCGCCGCCGAGGCGGGCAGCATGGCCTCCGAAACGCCCTGGCCCGCCTACGACGAGAGCAAGACGGTGTCCCAAACCGTGACCATCGCCATACAGGTCGCCGGCAAGCTCCGGGGTACCGTGGATGTCCCTGCCGGCAGCGATAACGCCGCCATCGAAGCCGCTGCCAAGACCGTCCCCTCTGTGGCCAAATTCTTGGACGGCCTGGACATCCTCAAGGTGATCCACGTCCCCGGCAAGCTGGTAAACTTCATCGGCAAGCCCAAGGGCTGATAAAAAAGTAAACCCGGGCCCCTCTCAAAGGAGAGGGGCCCGGGTTTTAAAGAGGCGCAAGGCTGCCCCCCTCCTCCCCCGCCCCAAAAGTCCACCAAGTCCCCTTGAAATTTCAGCAGCCGGCAGTCGCCTTCGCCCCTTTCCCCCCAAATCAGAAAAAGTCAACGAAAATCCTCCTTGACAATCCCCGTCAAATCACATATAATGATTCTGTTAAAGCCATGATTATGGCCCTTTCGCGGCGAACCAGTTCCGCCGCTTCGGAGGGAGGGGAAAGTTAATGTCGGAGATCCACGTAAAAGAGGGCGAATCCCTGGACAATGCGCTGAAGCGTTTCAAGCGCAGCTGCGCCAAGTCTGGCGTACTGGCCGAGGTTCGTAAGCGCGAGCACTACGAGAGCCCCAGCGTCAAGCGCCGCAAGAAATCTGAGGCCGCCCGTAAGAATCGCAAAAAGTTCTACTAAGCAAGCAAAAAGTCCTGTGCCAGTTGGCACAGGACTTTTTTATCAGGAGAGCTCCCTTAGCTTCTCCATCTCCACCTCCTCATAGGTCAAAAACCCCGTCCGGATCCCCAGCTCCTCCCCCAGCCGCAGCTTCCTCCGGATACTCCCCATATCGTCAAAGAGGACAAAATGCCCCCGCTCCCCCGCCATATAGGTAAAGTAGTGGGCGCACAGCTCCCCGGAGAAAAACACCTCCGCCCCGTGCTCCTCCCGCCGCCGCTCCAGCTCCTCCCCCGTCAGGGGGGAGCCCGCCCCACCCGGGGAGGGCAGTGGGAAATCCTCCGCCCTTCTCTCCACCCATAGCGCCAGCCGGGAGAACCCATACCGCTCCCCCGCCTCCTCCAGCCTCCCCCGGAGGGAGCCCCCGGACAGGGCCGTGGAGATCAGCACCTTCCCCTCCCCCGTGGCTCCGGCATACCCCTCGGTCACATAGAATTCCAGCCCCCGCCCCCGGCACAGCTCCCCCAGCTTCCCCACCGCCTGAACCAGTGTGGGGGCAGGCCGCTCCAAAAACCGGCATACCACCCCGGAAAACCGCCGGGCGGCGCACTCCCGTAGCACCTCGTTGCAGAACCCCTCCGGCTCCCCTCCTCCGGAAAATCCCGTATCGTCCACCACCATCAGCCCCCGCTGGGGCGTGGCCGGCCCGTTGGCCCGGAACAGATGGGGCCCTCCCCCCACCCGGTAGGCCAGATGAGCCAGGGGCCGCCCCCAGCTCCCCGCCGCGTTGATCTCCCCCGGCTTGGCCGCCAGGATCAGCTCCATCTTTTCCATCTTTCATTTCCCCCTTGTCCAAATGCCTTCCAAAGTGGTATAATCTTATGAGCGCCACTGGCAAAACAGAAGCCCCAATGAAAAAGAGGTGATCCCTTGCCCTTCTCGCTGATCCCCCGCCACCTGGCGGAAAGCGTCTACCAGCTGACCCCCCGGCGTTTGAAGGCCCATGGGATCCGCCTGGTTCTGGCCGACCTGGACAACACCCTGGCCCCCTATGAGGAGCCCCTCCCCTCCCCCGCCCTCCGACAGTGGAAGGAGGAGCTGGAGGCCCAGGGCATCACCCTCTTTGTGGTCTCCAACAGCCGGAAAAGCCACCGCTGCCCCGACTTCTGCCGGGCCCTGGGTGTCCCCTGTGTCCGCCACTCCGGCAAGCCCAGCCGCAAGGGCTTTCTCCGCGCCCTGGAGGAGACCGGTGTCCCCCCGGAGCAGACCCTCATGGTGGGGGATCAGATCTTCACCGACATTCTGGGGGCCAACCGGGCGGGGATCGCCAGCGTCCTGGTAAAGCCCATCGCCTGGGGCAAAAACCCCTTCCGAAGGGTGCGCTACGCCTTTGAGACCCCCTTCCGCATGGCGGCTATGGCCCGCCACACCCCGACCCCGTAGGGCGCAACGCCTCGGCGCCTCCACCCCATAGGCCGCGACGCCCCACCCTTCACCAAAGGAGCTGATCCCTATGCCCGCCAAATTCGGCCCCGCCGGAAATCCCGACGCCTTTCCCTTTAAATCCTCCGTGGATGCCCCCCAATGGCTGAGAGAGCTGGGCTTGGACTGCTACGAGTACCAGTGCGGCAAGGGCGTCAACGTGGGGGAGGCCACCGCCCGCAAGCTGGGCCAGGCCGCCGGAGAGGCCGGGATCGCCCTCTCCCTTCACGCCCCCTACTTTATCAACCTGGCCAACCCCGATCCGGAAAGCCTTCGCAAGACCATCGGCTATATCCTCTCCGCCTGCCAGGCGGCGGACTGGATGGGGTGTACCCGGGTGGTGGTTCACACCGGCGCCCTCATGAAGCGCACCCGCCGGGAGGCCCTGGACATCGCCATGGCCTCCATGGTGGAGGTGCTGAAGGCCTGGGAGGGGGAGGGCTACAGCCACATCGCCCTCTGTCCGGAGACCATGGGCAAGATCAACCAGCTGGGGGATCTCACCGAGGTCTTAGAATTATGTAAACTGGACGACCGTCTCATCCCCTGCGTGGACTTCGGCCACCTCTATGCCCGCACTCTGGGCCAGCTCACCGGGCCCCAGGCCTGCAAAGCCATGCTGGATCAGATGGAGCACACCCTGGGCCAGGCCCGGGCCAGGGTGTTCCACAGCCACTTCTCCCAGATCGAGTTCACCCCGGGGGGCGGTGAGAAATGCCACCGCACCTTTGCCGACAACGGCGGCTTCGGCCCCGACCCGGCCCCCCTCATGGCGGAGGTGGCCCGCCGGGGCTGGGAGCCCACCTTCATCTGCGAGAGCGCGGGGACACAGGAGAAGGACGCCCTCACCATGAAGGCTCTATACCAGCAGTCCCAGTAGTTCCAGCCCCAGCCGCACCCCGTACCGGAAGTACCGCCGGCACTCCATGACCTCCCGGTCAACATACACCGCGCACAGCTTTTCCACCGTCTCCCCTCCCACGGCCCTCTGGATGTCCTCCAGGATCAGGCCCCGGAGCATCCGGTTCTCCTGGTATTCCGGGGTGTCCGGCTCCTTTTCCTCCGCCAGGTCAAAAAACAGCGTTTCTAAAAAATCCATTATGTTAACCTCTCTTAGATTTATTCTAATATCATTATATAGGTTATATCTAAGTTTGTCAAGGAGGATTATTATGTTTGATCCAAAAATATTTGGTCAACGCCTGCTTCTTCTCCGGAAGCAATGTCCGGGTGTAACCCAAGCCGACATTTCAAAACTGTTGGAGGTCACCCCTACCCAAATCAGTGATATGGAAAATGGCAATTCCGCCACCACCATGGCCCGGCTGTGCCTTCTGTGCGACTACTTCAACGTCTCCGCCGATTATCTTTTGGGGCGCACGGATATTCCATAAGACTGATAGAGGGTATCGTTTGGTTGATGGTTGCGATCAAAGCTATCCGTTGCGTGGTTCTGAAGGACTATTCTTTTCACGAAAGAATGGCTCTCAGGACGCTTAACCTTGCAAAATCAAGTATTACCTTAATCTGTGGGCGCAGAAATATGGCTATACATTTATTCTTGAAGTCCGTGAAGGTGCAACTCTTTCCGGTTCACTTCAAGAGGCCATTAATAGCGGTGAGATTGTTTTGAAATATATTGGCCAATAAGAAGCGGAGAGGTAATGATGCAACGCTTGGATAAGAAAAAGCTGATTGAGGATGTTCGTAAAGCGGGGTATGAAATCCAAACCATTGATGACTTGATGAAGATATCCAAGGAGAATGCCGACTTAATTCCTATCATGCTGGATCATCTTGCAAGTGTGTCTGACGAAAGTGACAAAATGTTTCTTGTCCGCTGCCTTGGAGTAAAGGGTTTTAGTCAGGTAACCAAACCTATCATTCAGGAATTTTATCAAGCGACAAACGACGGATATCGCTGGGCAATTGGAAATACGTTATCAATTATTGCTGATAGAAGCTGTTCCCATGAGATGGTGGAGATTGCAAAAAACAGAGAATTTGGATCATCTCGGCAAATGATCGTTTATGATCTTTGGAAATTTGATGACCCGGAAATCAAAGATGTGCTTGTCAGTCTTCTGGATGATGAGACAGTGGTGGGACATGCAATCCATGCATTAAGACGACTGGTTGATCCCTCAGTAATTAAAGATATCGAGCCATTTACATCATATAAGATTACTTGGATCAGAAATGAAGCAAAAGCCGCAATCGAAAGGCTTAGCAAGAAAAAGCAAAAAGACAGTTCTCCTCTCTGATTCCGAAGAAGGGGGGACAGTTTTTGGGGAAGACAGAGGGATGGTTGATGTTCAAAAGGAGAAAATCACTGAGACAACAGCTTTTGGATAATAAGGGAACCATTCTTGGGCCTGACAAAGAATAGCCCCTCAGACTCCCCAAGAAAAGCCTTCTGACGGTGTTGTTTCCGGCTTATCAGTAAAGTTAGGATAGCTCT
Source organism: Oscillospiraceae bacterium (assembly GCA_022792495.1). Classification (GTDB taxonomy): domain Bacteria; phylum Bacillota; class Clostridia; order Oscillospirales; family Oscillospiraceae; genus Vermiculatibacterium. The sequence continues at coordinate 331 of JAAWBD010000062.1, read as the reverse complement.
TCCAGCCCCACTGCCGTTACCGTCCGGAAAAGAGGCAGATATTTGCCGCTGACCGGGAAGCGCCTGGAGACATCTGGTCGTTTCGTTGGCGGCGGGGCCGCACCCCACCCAGGCGGCGCGCCCCACGGGAGCCTCCCACCCAGGCGGTGGGGAGTTCAGCGAAGAACCCAAAGGTTATGATGTTTTTAGCGGCAGCGGTGCAAGAGGGACGGCGGGTCGACATGAGGGAACCGCCGGTCAATAACGGGCGTAACCTTAGGGTTTTCATTCGAGGGATAACCCGGCAGCTCCCATCCCACGTAAGGTTGTACCGCAGTTCCCCCCCATCCTC
>JAAWBD010000061.1 GCA_022792495.1 Oscillospiraceae bacterium | reverse complement strand
TCCACGGCAAGGACACCACCCCCTACCTCCTCAGCCACATCAAGGACTACACCAAGGGCGTCTCCTTTGCCTCCAACCTCCAGCTGGCCTATAACAACGCCAAGGTCGCCGCCCAGATCGCCATTGAGTTCGCAAAGCTGTGATCGCCATATCTCCCTGCCAATAAGAAAACCCCCGGACACCCCAAAGGGGTGTCCGGGGGTTTTTTCAGTTCAATCCGTCCGCACAGCGGCGGGATAGATCCTGTTCAGACGCTCGTCCCCATAGTGCTCATCCAGATACTCCTCCACAACGTTCCGGGGCGGCAGACCCTGAGCCCGTGTCTCCAGCCGTCCCAGGGCCAGGGTGCTCACCGCCATATCACACACAAAGAACACCACCAGCGCCCAGGTGAGGGGCCTTCCCCAGGCTCTGGGGATCCTCTCGATAAGCCCGGACAGCTTCGGATAGCACCACCGAACCCAGGCCACCGCGGCAATCCCCCAGAAGAAGCAGTACAGCAGGTTCACCCGCCCCGCCAGGTTGAAGGGGATATGGCTGTAATCCCAGAACACCACCCCAAAAACCAGCTCGGTAAACACACTGCACAGATACTCATAGGCGCCCCCCAAAAGGGTTCCCGCCCAAAACAGAAAGCTGTCCGACCGATCCCGGTACCGGTGGAGCAGCAGGCTGGCCATAGCCATGGCCAGTCCCCAAACAATGGAGAAGGGCCCCCACACCACGCTGGAACGGCTCATCCACACCCCGGCGGTAACTCGGCAGAAAATGGTCTCCACCACATCCCCCAGAAAAGCCCCTATGAGAAACAGCCAAAAAATCTTATAAAAGCCGCACCCCGCGGCAAAAACAGCCGGTTTTTCCCGTTCCTTCCGGAACTCCACCTTGGGGTGGGCCTTCCGGATCCGCTTCTCCATCTTTTCCAGCAGCCAGGTTCCCAGCCGTACCGACACCGCCCCCAGCCGGGAGCTCAGCTCCTCCACCCCGGGCATCCGGTGGAGGGTTCCCGCCAGGGTCAGGGAGGTTGCCAGCACGTCCAGAGCCAATATTCCCAGCATCACCCAAAGCAGGATATGGGCCACCGCAGAGGGCACCAGCTCCCCTACCCACCCCAGGGCCGGGATCAGCCACTTCACCGCCACCGTTCCCATCACTCCCCACAGCGTAGAGGAGCTGAGACACACATACCCGTCCAGATTCCACCGCCGGCCGGAGTAATCCCACCACCGCGTCCCCGTCAGCTTGTAGAGCCAGTGCCCCGCCAGCCACTCGGCCACCGTGGCGTAGATGGCGCTGCCCAAAAAGAGGAACGCCAGGTTGTCCGCCAGGTCGCACAGGGCGATGCTGATGACCACCCCCGCCGCGCCGTAGACCACGCAGATGGGCCCAAACAGCAGACTTCTGTCCACATACCGCCGCTCCCGGACGGCGGCCACCGCCGTCTCCAGCAGCCACCCCAAAAAGGAGTAGCAGAAAAACAGCCATACAAGCCGATAAAATTCTTCCATACCCTTCTTCCCCCTTTAAACAGGAAGGGGGCGGGAGCAAGCCCCCGCCCGTTTGTCCTTCTATTTCATTTTTCTCGGCCGGCCCTCTCAGTCCTCCGGCAGCTGCGGCAGAGAGTCGTCCTCCTCCACCCACTCCCTTTGCACATCTACAATACGGTATTCCGTGGGCGTGTCCCGAATGACAAGGCGGACGATCCCTGCGTTGATGATGAGCCTGCGGCACATGGCGCAGGAGGTGGAACCCGGGATCAGCTCCCCTGTCTTGGGATCCCGGCACACCATGTAAAGGGTCGCCCCCAGGGTCTCGCTCCGGGCGGCGGAGATGATGGCGTTGGCCTCTGCATGGACGCTGCGGCACAGCTCATACCGCTCCCCCGAGGGAATGCGCATAGCCTCCCGGGTGCAGTAGCCCAGGTCGGCGCAGTTCTTCCGCCCCCGGGGAGCGCCGTTGTAGCCGGTGGAGATGATCTCATCATTCTGCACGATGATGGCCCCATAGCACCGGCGCAGGCAGGTGGAGCGGGCCAGGGCGGCCTGGGCGATGTCCAGATAGTAATTTTCCTTGTCGATGCGTCCCATGGGGATCCCTCCTTTTATTTTCTACAGTATACCTGCTTTTTCGCCCCTTGGCAAGCCCCAACTTCTCCCCACAAATTCATACTTTGTTTACGTTTTCTTTCTTGACCTTCCCGTTCCAAACGATTATCATATAGCCTATAGAGATGTAGGGTATGGGGGTGTGGACATGAACTGGCTTCGGCGTCTGATGGCGGGCCGCTATGGCTCCGACCAGCTGGGTCTTGCCCTGGTCGCTCTTTATGGCGTCCTGTACCTGCTGTCCCGCCTCCTTCGCAGCACCATGCTCCACTACCTGTCCCTGGCGGCCATCCTGTGGGCCTTCTACCGCATGTTCTCCCGCCAGCTGGAACGCCGCCGGGCGGAAAACGCCAGGTTCCTGGAGTCCGCCGGTCCCCTGATCCGTAAATACAACGTAAACAGATGCCGCCGCCGGGATAAGGATCACTGCTACTTCAAATGTCCTAACTGCGGCCAACAGCTCCGCGTCCCCAAGGGAAAGGGCAAGATCTCCATCACCTGCCGCAGCTGCGGCGTCAGCTTCGAGGAAAAGACCTGAAGTAATAAATAAAGAAATCCGAAGGCAATAGCCTTCGGATTTCTTTATTTCAATATCCGTTTGCCTCTGCTCCGTAAACAGCTTGCTCATGAGTATAGCCTTCAAACTCCAATTGTTCAATCAATCCGTTTCGAGAAAATGACATCAAATCCAAATATTCTTTTGCAGCCTTTGAGGCTTCTTCATTCCAATCCGCACCACAATTATCTGCTCCATATGTTGCCTCCGCCGTTGAATATCCTTCAAACTCCAGTTGGTTTATAATCCCTGTATAAGAAAATGGCATAATTGCTAAATACTCTTTTGCCGACCTCAGTGCATTTTTCTCCCCTGCTGTCGCATTGCTATCTTCTGAAAGTTCCCCCAAAAGGTCATTAGTAGCATCATTTACAATATTTTCAAGTTTTCCAAAAAGACCTCCTATTGTATCTTCAAGGGAGGTATCCTTTTCACTTTCAGATGGCTGAGCGGATATTTCTTCTGGTTCCGTCGAATTTTCTGGTTCCGCTGTTATTTCTGTTTCAGTCTCTTCTGGCTCATCGATTTTTATCTTCATAATATTATTTCCCTCATAACTAAGAGAAACATGATAACCACTTTCATTGTCTGCCCGGAAAGAAACATCTCCTTTATGATAATCAAAAGTAAAGCCTCTCTCCCAGCATTCTTCAACATAGGCATTATATTCTTCTTTTGTGGTTTCCCCAATATAAATTACAAATCCATACGATGTTTCCCACGAGATTTGCCCTATATTTGATTTAGGTGTTGGTAGCAAAGCTCCCATCTCACTTTTTGGCCATTGTATTTCTGACATTTTCATAGGGCTTTCAAGCCTGATGGACATTTCTTCATGACTTTCATAATATGTCAAACTCAATTTATAGCCATCTTCATTATAAGCTGAAAATCCTATACTTGAACTATCGCTATCAATTATAAAACCTTGATCTTTACAGTCATCAACATATTTTTTATACTCCGTTTCTGACGTTTTAGCTATCTCGATCCAAAAATCAGATTCTGTATTTGTATATACTTTTCCGGTTTTTGATTTTGGCTCCGGCAACACATCACCTAATTCAAAAGCAGCCCAATCTATTCGTTCCGCCTCACTATCACCGCAACCACTCACCCCAAATAGTAATACCGCCAATAAAAGACCCAACACCACTCTATGCTTCTTCAATACTTGTTTCATTCTACTTCCTCCCATAATAAAAAAGTGCGCAGCCAGAGGCCGCGCACCGAAAAACGCTCCTCTGCTTGCTGCGACACAAGTTTTCATCAATCCCAAGGGAATGCGAAAACAGAGAATGCGTTTTTACCAAATAAAAACACACCCTTGGAATTGATCGATTATTAACTTGTGTCGCATTGTTATTGTAGCATAGATATCTTTTCTTGTAAAGCGCTCAATTGTTCAATAAAAGAGAGAAAGTCAGTGTAAAAGCTGACTTTCTCTCTTTTATCAATGTCCAATTTTATTTCCCCACACAAAACCTCTCAAAGATCCTCCCCGTCACATCCTCCCTCACACTCCGCCCTGTCAGCTCTCCCAGAGCCTCCATGGCCCCCTCCACATCGGTGAGCAGGGCGTCGGGGGTCACCCCGGCCTCCAGGGCCTCTCCGGCCCGCCGGACGCCCTCCAGGGCCCGCCCCGCCGCCTCCGCCTGCCGGGCATTGGTCAGGAGCTCCCCCTCTGTCCCCTCCTCCCCCCCAGGGAACAGCTCCGCCACTGCCTGTCCCAGCTCCTTCAGCCCGGTGCCCAGCTTCGCGCTGACCTCGATCTCTCCTGGCAGGGCCAGCAGAGGCCTGGGAATGTCCGCCGGGGGCAGGTCGCATTTGTTGAACAAAACCAGGGTGGAGGCCTTGGAGATGGCCTCCTGGGCCAGGGATAGGGCCTCCCCGGTAAGGCCGGTGGAGCGATCCACCACCACCAGGATGAGCTCCGCCTCCTCCATGGCCCGGCGGCTGCGCTCCACCCCCAGCCGCTCCACCGGATCCTCCGTCTCCCGCAGCCCCGCTGTGTCAATGAGCCGCAGCAGTACCCCACCCAGCACGCACTTCTCCTCCACCGTATCCCGGGTGGTGCCGGGGATCTGGGTAACGATAGCCCTCTCGTACCCCACCAGGGCGTTGAGCAGGGAGGATTTTCCCGCGTTGGGCAGCCCCACGATGGCGCAGGGCACCCCCCGGCTCAGCACCCGCCCCCTGCTATAAGTACCCAGCAGTACATCCAGTTGGTTTTCCGTATGATGGAGCGCCTTCCTCAGGCCCTCCGCCGTAAAGGGATCCAGCTCCTCCTCCGGGTAATCCAGCACCGCGTGAAAATGGGCCATCACGTCCACCAGGCCGCTGTAGATCTCCTCCACCCGGCGGGACAGACCCCCCGCCAGCTGCCCCGCCGCCGTCCGGGCCCCGGCAGGGGTCTCCGCGTCAATGAGATCCATCACCGCCTCCGCCTGCACCAGATCCAGTCGCCCGTTGAGAAAGGCCCGCCGGGTGAACTCCCCCGGCCCGGCCTGCCGGGCCCCCTGGGCAAACAGGGCCTCCAGCGCCATGGTCAGCACCATGGGGGAGCCGTGACACTGAAGCTCAGCGGTCTCCTCCCCGGTGTAGCTGCTCCCCGCCGGAGACCAGAAGGCCAGGATCCGATCCATCTCCCGGCCCTCCCGATCCAGCAGCGCACCGTAGACCAGCCGCCTGGGCTCGTGCTCCCCCAGGGCCCTCCCGTCCACGGCCCGGAACACCGCCCCCGCACACGCTGCCGCCCCTTTTCCCGACAGCCGGACGATCCCAACGCCGCTCCTGCCTGCCGCCGTAGCGATGGCCGCGATCAGGTCTCCCTCCATGTCCCTCTCCCTCCAAAAAATTCGTTGATTCTGACTGTGAAATTCTCCTTGACACACTTTATGTAAACCATTTTTGCATACTGCCTTTCCTCACTGTTGACATAATCACGTGTGGAAAAGCCTGTGGACAATGTGGAAAACCTTGGGGTTCCTCATTTTGTCATTTTTTGTAACTTTTTGTGCAATGCATATAATCCTGCATAATACTTACCAAAAAATTTTCAGCTCCATTATAGGTCAACCATCTGTTTTCCCAGCCGCCCGGCAATGACCCGGGCCACCTTCACCCCGGAGGCCCCCGCCTGGGCCAGTCCCCGGGTCACCCCCGCCCCGTCGCCGATGGCGAAGAACCCGGGTAGCTCGGTCTCCAGCTCCCCGCTGAGGGACAGCCGCGAGGAGTAAAACTTCACCTCCGCCCCGTAGAGGAGAGTATCGTAGTTGGCGGTTCCCGGGGCCAGCTTATCCAGCTGGTAGATCATCTCAATGATGTCGTCCAGCTGCCGCTTGGGGAGGGCCAGGGACAAATCCCCCGGCACCGCCGCGGTGAGGGTGGGCCGGGTGAAGGACTTGCCCAGCCGGTGATCATTGGTGCGGATCCCCGCCACCAGATCCCCGAACCGCTGCACCAGTACGCCCCCCGCCAGCATGTTGCTCAGGGAGGCAATGTGCTTGCCGTACCGGTAGGGCTCGTTGAAGGGCTCAGTGAACCGGTTGGACACCAGCAGAGCAAAGTTGGTGTTTTTACTCCGCAGGGCCGGGTCGGCGTAGGAGTGCCCGTTCACCGTGTTGATCCCCTCCACGTTCTCCGCCACCACATGCCCGTAGGGATTCATGCAGAAGGTTCGCACCTGATCCCCATACCCCTTGGTCCGGTAGACCAGCTTGGACTCATATACCACGTCGGTGATGTGCTCAAACACCTGGGCGGGCAGCTCCACCCGCACCCCGATGTCCACCTGGTTGTTGATAAGCTTGATCCCCAGCCCCTGGCACTCCTTGGCGAACCACTCCGCCCCGGATCGCCCCGGACCGGCGATGAGCCACCGGCACTCCACCTCACCGCCCCCCTTCAGGGTCAGCCGGTAGCCCTCCTCCAGCCGCTCGATATGCTCCACCTCTGCCCCAAACCGGAACTGGGCCCGCTCCTTCAGCTCCTCATAAATGTTCTGCAATATCCGCAGATTGTTCTCCGTCCCCAGGTGCTTGCACCGGGCCTGAAGCAGATGGAGGTCAAACTCCAGCGCCCGCTTGGCCAAGGCCTTGGCCTCCGGGCTCTCCGTGGAGTAGACCTGGGTGGTGGCCCCGTGGTGAACGTTGATCTCATCCACGTAGCCGATAAGCCCCATCACCTCCTCCTCATCCATGAAGTCGGTGAGCCACCCCCCAAAGGCGGTGGTAAAGTTAAACTTCCCGTCGGAGAAGGCTCCCGCCCCCCCGAACCCGCACATAGTCCCGCACACCGGGCACTGGACGCACTCCTTCACCTTCCCCGCCACAATGGGGCAGCTCCGGGTGTAGATATCCTGCCCCTTCTCCAGCACCAGCACCTTCCGCTCCGGGCACAGCCGGGTCAGCTCATAGGCGGCATAGATCCCCGCCTCCCCGCTTCCGATGATAGCCACGTCCACATTCTGTCTCATACCTGTTCTCCTTTGATGGAATTCGCATTTCTATGCACTCCATTCTACCACACTTCCCCCCCAAACACAAACCCCCCGCAAAAAGGGAACCGGAGGCGGATACCTCCGGTTCCCTGATTTCCAGGCTCTTACTTCTTCTCAAAACCCTCGCAGAAATTCTTCAGCATCTGGGCCGCCTCCGCCCGGGAGGTCGCCCCCTGGGGATCCAACAGACCGTTCTCCTTGCCGCTGAGGAGCTTGGCCCCAACGGCCCAGACCATATCCTCCTGGGCCCAGTCAGAGATCAGGGTCTTGTCGTTGTAATACTCCATGTTCCCCTTGGCCGTCTTGTCGTAGCCCTTGAAGGTGGCGTACCGGCTCAGGATGGCGGCCGTCTCCTCCCGGGTAATGATCCCCTCGGGCCGGAAGGTCCCGTCGTCGTACCCCTTCACCACTCCGTTCTCAGCGGCCCAGTTCACCGCCCCGGAGTACCAGACCCCCTCCGTCACATCGGAGAAGGCGGCGCCATCAGCCTCCGGCTCCCCCTCCAGCCGGTGGAGAATGGTCACGATCATTCCCCGGGTGGTGGCCGTCTGGGGATCAAAGAGAGTCCCCTCCTCATTGGTGCCCTTCATCATGTCCCGCTGGTAGACAACCCGCACCGCCTCCAGGAACCAATCCCCCTCCGCCACATCGGCGAAGGGCAAGGCCGGAACCAGAGGCACCTCAGGCTCCTCCAGCTCCTCCTCAACCGGTCGGGAAGGCCGGGAGGATCCACCCCCCGTAGACCCGCCGGATCCGGCCGGGGTCACCGTAACGGTGCAGGAGGCCGTCACCGCCCCCAGACTGGCCGTGATAGTGGCGGAGCCCGCCCCCACGCCGGTCACAACGCCCTTCTCGCTCACAGTGGCCACAGCGGCCTTATCCGTGCTCCAAACCACCGTTCCCCCCATGGTGCCGGAGGCAGCCGTCAGGGCCGCGGTGCTCCCCACCTGTACGCTCACAGCAGCGGGGGTCAGGGTCAGGCTCTTCTCCATGGCCTCGGTGGTGTAGTAGGAGACCACAGGCCCAAGCCCCAGCAGCTCCCCCTCTTTAGGGGCCCCGCCTCCCCAGTAGCACTGGTTCACGTCGGCCCTCTTCCCCTCGGCCAGCCCCGTCAGCTTGATATACTCCTCGGGGAGGTTCCCGCTCACAAAGCTGTTCTCCGTCAGATCCATATCACATTCAAAGTCAGACAGCCGCATGGCCCGCCCGTCGTGGCGATCCACAGGCTTGGCGGCCCAGTTCTCAAACACGTTCTCCGAGATAACGGCGGAGGTAGCCACCTGTCCCCCGCTGTCCTTCCCCGTAAGGGTCAGGGCGTTCATCGAGCTGTTGCGGAACTCATTCCCCGTCACCACCAGCTTGCCGCAGACCGTGGCGTAAACCGCTCCGCCGCTTCCCGTACCGCAGTCGGTAAACACGTTGCCCGTAACGGTCAGGTTGTTCAACGCGTTGTCGGCGTTGTTGATGTGGACAGCGTAGATGGTATCCGTCCCGGACGGTGTTCCGGTAAAGGTATTGTCCCGGATGGTCAGCCCGCCCATCTTGTCCAGCCCGGCGGTCTTCCCCCAGGTCACCAGCATGATCCTGGTATTCTCAAAAGCCAGATTTTCGATGGTCACCTGGGCGCCCTCGGGCATCTCGCCTGCGGCAAAGTCCATCTTGCCGCTCAGCACAGGCTTGCTCTCCCCCTGGCTGGTCAGGGTA
>JAAWBD010000060.1 GCA_022792495.1 Oscillospiraceae bacterium | reverse complement strand
GAAGAAATGGAGAGACTGTACCAGGAACATCTTGCAAACCAGCGGAAAAGGACGGCATAGCCACAACTACGCCGTCCAAATAGATAGAATTTCTTTACAGGTTAGCCCAAGGCCGACACTTCCTTACGGAGTGTCGGCCTTTCGGGGGGCGCCGCAGTCAATCCATACACATGACGTTGACCTGGCCGCTATTTTTGTCCACCAGATAGGTGTAGGGGTGGAGATCCTCCTGGGGACAGCTGAAAACGTACTCCTCAGGCAGGGGCTCCGCCGGTTCAAAATAGTGGAGGACAAGGGTCTGCTCCTCCCCGCCGTCAGTCCAGCGGACGGTGCAGATCAGCGCTTCCTCCTCCCCCTCCTGGGTCTCCCAGGTCAGATCCTCGGGGGCGGAATACTCGAAGATATACTCCACTACCCGCTCCAGGGCCTCCTCCACGGTGAGGGGCTGGGCCTCCTCATCGGCACCGATCTCCTCTGGGATGGGGGAGCCTTCGGGCTGAGGGGGGGTGGAGGTCAGGAAGGCGCGGGCGACAGGGGCTGGAGTCTCCTCCGACTCGGGCTGGGAGGTAGACGAGTCAAGGGGCTGGGAAGTGGGGGCCACAGAGAACAGAACGGGGCTTTGGAGGGAGGCTCCCGCCTCACTCTCCGGGGCCTGGGAGGGCTCCTCCGGCGCTATGCCTGTCTGAGCCATATGGGGGGCGATGGAGTTGGAAGCATCCGGCGCCTCCTCTGGAGCATCCTCCTGGGCTCCGGAGGCCGGGGTCTCTTCGGCGCTGTGGGATACGGTGGAGTTTTCCGCCGCCTTGGGCTGGGGGGCCTTCGTTTCCAAGGGGAGGGACTGAGGGATGGGGGTGGAGGGCTCATCCGCCGTAACCTTCTCCAGAACGGCGGGTGTGGGCAGGGGCTCCAAAGCGTCCTGGGAGGCGGAGGTGCTTCCGCCGGCAGAGGGGGGAAGCTGCTGAACCTCCTGGGCCGGAGCTGCCGGCATGTCCTTGGCCCGGTTCTCCCAGGGCTTCCAGCCCCAGGTGCCCATGAGCACCACCGCCAGCACAGCGGCGGAGGCCGCCCACTGCCGCCAGCGGCGGGGGTTGTTTTTCTTTCCCGCAGGGGCGAAGGGGATGACCTGCTCCGCCGCCACCGCCGCCATGATCCGCTGGGTGAGGTGGGCGGGGATCTCCACGGGGGGGAGCTCCCCCAGGGCGGCGTGGATGGCGGTCAATTCCTCTAAGAGAGCCGCGCACTCCGGGCACTGGTTCAGGTGGGCCTCCAGCGCAGACTGCTGGTCAGGGGAGAGCGCCCCATCTACGGCGGCGCTGATGAGCTCGAAATATTCCTCGCAATGGGCCATGGGGCGACCTCCTTTCTGAAAATGAAAAGGTATGGCGTCCGGCGGGGCCGGACTATTTTGATATGCCCCTAAAGGGCCACAAGACCATAACTTTTACACTTTACTTGTTTCCTTTTTTACTCACTTAGACGGCGGGGGAAAAGAAAAGTTCCCATTTTTCACAAGAAATTCTTTGAGAGCCAGTCTTGCCCTGGCGATCCGGGACTTTACCGTCCCCTCCTCCAGGCTCAGACACTGGGCGATCTCCTGGTAGGACAGACCCTCGGTCTCCCGGAGGAGGAGCACCTGCCGGTGCTCAGGGGAGAGGGTCGAAAGCCCTTCTTGGACGGCGGCCTGGAGCTCCTTCCGCTCCAGCTCCCGCTCCGGGGCCCACCGCTCGTCGGGCAGGTCGGTCTGGCGGCCCTCCTCATCCTCCTCCTGGGTCATGGACAGGGCCATCCGCCGCTTCTCCCGGCGGAGGAAGTCGATACAGGCGTTGGAGGCCAGGCGGTAGAGCCAGGTGGAGAAGGCGGCCTGCCCCCCGAAACTCCCAAGCCCCCGCCAGGCGTTGAGGAAGGCCTCCTGGGTGAGGTCGGCGGCGTCCTCGTTGTTGCCCGTCATCCGGTAGCACAGGCTGTATATTCTGCCCTGATTGGCCTCCACCAACCGGGCAAAGGCCGACTGGTCGCCCTGCTGGGCGGCCCGGATCAGGCTTGCTTCGTCCACTGACTTCACCACCTTCCATAGCTGAATGAAAAGTTAAAAATGAAAAGGTATGGGGGTCCGGCATAGCCGGACTACTTTAATAAGAAGCGGCCTTTGGCCGCTGCAGGGTCAAGGTTTCTCACGCTTCATTTTCGTCCCGCAGATCCCGCTTGATCCCCCTGGTGATCTCATAGATTTCCGCCATGGTCTCCACCCGGCAGAGTTTCTCCTTATAATAGCCGGCATGGGGGATGCCCTTCAGATAGAGGATATACTGCCGCCGGGCCATGAGACAGGCCACCCGCTCCCCCTTCTGCCGGGCGGTGAGCTCGATCTGCTCCACCGCCACGTCGATCCGCTGGGCCAGGGGGGGCCGCTCTGGGATGGGCTCTCCCCGAAGAGCGGCGGCGCACTGCTGAAAGAGCCAGGGGTTGCCCAGGGCCCCCCGGCCGATCATCACCATATCCGCCCCGGTGCGCTTGACGATATCCACTGCGTCCTTGGGGGAGAACACGTCCCCGATGGCGATAACGTGTAAGGACAGTGCCTCCTTAACCTCCCGGATGTGGTTCAAGTCTGCCCGGACATTGTACTTCTGCACTGTGGTCCGG
>JAAWBD010000004.1 GCA_022792495.1 Oscillospiraceae bacterium | reverse complement strand
CGCCGCCCAGAAGCCCGAGCCCTGGACCATGGACTAAGGAGGTAACGGAATATGTATAAGAGCAAGAAGCCTTACCTGTACGGTACCGGCCGCCGGAAGTCCTCCGTGGCCCGGGTACACCTGTTCCCCAACGGCACCGGCACCATCACCATCAATGGCCGGGACATTGACGAGTACTTCGGTCTGGAGACCCTGAAGATGGTGGTTCGCCAGCCCTTGGCCACCACTGACCTTATCGGCAAGGTGGACGTCGACACCACCGTCGCCGGCGGCGGCGTCACCGGCCAGGCCGGCGCCATCCGTCACGGCATCGCCCGGGCTCTGCTGGAGATGAACCCCGAGTACCGCCCCGCCCTGAAGGCTGCCGGGTTCCTGACCCGGGATCCTCGTATGAAGGAGCGGAAGAAGTACGGCCTCAAGGCCGCCCGTCGGGCTCCTCAGTTCTCCAAGCGCTGATTTGCCTTTTGCAAGGTGCCACCCCTTTCGGGGGGTGGCGCCTTTTTTTATCTACAGGCGGCTCCCCTTTCTGTCCGGGGAGATCATTTTCAGAAATTTTCTCTACAAACAATTTACAAATTCGCCAAGATGATATATAATATATTTGTATTCTTTTGGCGATTTGCCAAAAATATTTTGTGTAAGGAGAGAATGTCCATGAAGAAAAGGATCACCGCTCTTGCCCTGGCCTTTGTCATGGTTCTGGGAACGGCCGCCCTGGCGGCCGGGACGGAGAAGAGCATCACCGTCTCCCCCATGACCCTGAACATCAATGGTCAGAACGTTACCCCCACCAAGTCCAATGGAGATGCCGCCGAGGTGTTTGCCTACGACGGGGCCACCTACGTCCCTCTGCGCTACCTCAGCGAGCTGCTGGGGATCGCTGTGGAGTGGGACAAGGCCAACCCCGATGTAGCCAAGCTGGTCAGCGACAAGATCACCCTGCCCGCCGGCGGTTATACCCCCGGCACCTATGAGGGCAGCGCCCAGGGCTTTGGCGGCATGGTGACCGTCACCCTCACTGTGGACGCCAGCGGCGTCACCGACGTGAAGATCGCCGGCGACAGCGAGACCCCCGCCATCGGCGGAGCCGCTCTGGAGACCCTGGCCACCCAGATCAAGGAGAAGGGCGCTGCCATCGATGGCGTGGCCGGGGCCACCCTGACCTCCAACGCCGTCAAGGCCGCCGCCGAGGCCGCCCTGGCCAAGGCCAAGGGCGCCGCCCCTAAGGTCATGAAGGCGGGTACCTACGAGGCCTCCGCCAAGGGTCAGAACGGCCCTGTCACCGTGGCGGTCACCGTGGACGCCACCTCTATCAAAGCCGTGGAGATCAAGGAGCACAAGGAGACCTATGGCCTGGGCTACGGCCTGAGCACCTCCCCCATTGAGACCATCCCCGCCGCCATCGTGAAGGAGCAGTCCCTGGCGGTGGACAGCGTCACCTCCGCTACCGTCACCAGCGCCGCCATCAAGGCGGCGGTCACCGACTGCATCACCCAGGCTGGGGGCGACACCGCCGCCTTCATCACCCCAGTGGAGAAGCCCGCCCCCGCCGACGAGACCTTTGACGTAGATATCGTTGTGGTGGGCGCCGGCGCCGCCGGCCTCTCCGCCGCCAACGCCGCCCTGGAGGCGGGAGCCAATGTGCTTCTGCTGGAGAAGACCGGCGTCACCGGCGGCTCCACCACCCGCAGCGGCGGCAAGATCCTGGCCGCCGGCTCCAAGTGGCAGACCGAGCAGGGCTTTACCGACAACGCCGACATGATGTACGATTTTCTCATGAGCTTTGACCGGGATAAGATCATGAACAAGTCCCTGGTCAGGCAGTTCTGCGACAACTCCCTGGACAACCTGATGTGGCTGGCAGACCGGGGCGTTCAGATCCAGGACGTGGAGCCCATCCACTCCTCTATCACCCCCTGGCGGGTTCACAACGTGAAGGGCGGCGGCGGCCAGACCAGCGGCCACGGCGGTCAGTTCTGCGTGCCCCTGACCCTGGCCTATGAGAAGGCCGGCGGCAAGATCCTCTACAACTGCCCCGCCACCGAGCTTATCACCGACAAGTCCGGCGCCGTGGTGGGGGTCATCGGAGAGAAGAAGGACGGCGGCAAGGTCACCGTCAACGCCAAGAATGTGATCCTCTGCACCGGCGGCTACGCCCACAATGAGGAGATGCTGGCCAAGTACCACGACTTCCTGCCCAACAACCTTGCCTCCGGCGTACCCATGGGCAACGTGGGCGACGGCATCACCATGGCTACCGCCGTGGGGGCCAAGAACTTTGACGCCCCCGGCCTCCAGCTGGTCTACGTGAACTACGACTGCTACGTGGGCATCGCCGAGGAGTCCGGCCTCATCATCAGCGAGGACGGAGACCGGGTGGTGGACGAGTACACCTATCAGTCCCACGTGGCCCAGGCCCTGGCCGACGCGGACAGCACCTGCGGCTACTACATCACCGCGGTGAAGGATGGCAAGTGCGTGGAGCCCTACCCCATGCTCCAGTGGGGCGTGACCCTGGAGCAGCTGAACTTCTCCTACAAGGCCGACACCCTGGAGGAGCTGGCGGGGCAGATCAATATGGATCCCGCCAAGCTCAAGGCCACGGTGGAGCGCTACAACTCCCTGTGTGCCAAGGGCAAGGACGACGACTTTGGCAAGCCCGCCGAGTACATGATCCCCGTGGAGGGTGAGACCTACTTCGCCTTCAAGATGCTCCCCGGCTCCTCCGTCACCTTCGGCGGCCTGGAGATCAACGGTAAGTCCCAGGTGCTCAGCACTAAGGATCAGCCCATCCCCGGCCTCTACGCCGCGGGCGAGGTAGCCTTCACCGGCCTCTTTGACGCCGAGTACCCCTGCTGCGGCATGGCCATCGGCTCCGCCGTCTATTTCGGACGAAACGCCGTGGAGAATATCCTGGCCAAATAAACGCTTTCGCACAGAAAAGCAGCCCACCGCCGCGGCGGTGGGCTGCTTTTTTCGTCCCGTACAAATTATGCAAGCCATATATTATGTCAACCAATTTCCCCCGTGAGATACCTCCAGGTATACTCCGCATGCAGGGCGGCCGCCACGGGCAGGGCCCCCTCATCCATATCCACATGCCCGTTGTGGAGGGGATACTGGGTATGGGGATCGCCGCTTCGTGTGCCTACATAGGCGTAGCACCCCGGTACCGTCAGCAAAAACTCCGCAAAGTCGTCCCCCCCCAAAGAGATGGGCCGGTCTGTGACCAGGGCCTGGGGGCCGAAGAGGTCACTGACCACCTCCCCCGCCTCCCGGCACCCCAGCTCCGGGTTCACCAGGGGGGTGGCGTAGTCCACCCACTCTACCCCAGCCGTGCCGCCGTAGAGCTGGGCGGTCTGGGCACAGAGGGCGTCGATCCATTCCCGGGCGTTCCTCCGGGTCTCGGGAGTCATGGCCCGGACAGTCCCCTCCAGCACCCCGTCCTCAGCCACGATGTTGTAGGCGGTGCCCGCCGTCAGCTTCCCCACCCCGATGACCAGGGGATCCACCGGGGAGACCCGCCGGGTCACCAAAGCCTGGAGCCCCACCACGATCTGGCTGGCGATGTAAAGGGCGTCAGTCCCCTGGTGAGGGGTGGAGACATGGGCGGCCTTGCCCTTAACGGTGATCTTAAAATAGTCCACGCTGGCATTGTTGGGCCCCGCCTTGATCCCCACGGAGCCCACCGCCAGGTCGGGGGCCACATGAACGCCGAACACCCGGCCGGAGCCCTCCAGAAGCCCCTCCTTCACAAACACCCGTCCCCCGTAGCCGATCTCCTCGGCATGCTGGAAAAACAGCCGCACCTCTCCCCCGAACTCAGCTCTGTGGGCATAGAGCAGCCTGGCCCCTCCCAAAAGCCCCGCGGTGTGGCAGTCGTGGCCGCAGGCGTGCATAACCCCCTCCTCCCGGGAGCAGTAGGGCAGCGCCTGGTTCACCTCCTGGATGGCCAGGGCATCGGTGTCGGCCCGGAGGGTCATGACCCGCTCCCCGGGTTTTTCTCCGTGAAAGACGGCGTAAACGCCGCTGCCGTCAATACGCCTGTGGTCGGTGATGCCGATGGCATCCAGCTCTTTCTCGATCCGCTCCGCCGTCCAGAACTCCTTCCGGCTCACCTCGGGGTGCATGTGAAACTCCCGGCGCAGGGCCGACAGATAGGGGGCCAAGGCCTCCCCTTCCCTTCGAAAGTCCATAAAAAATACCTCCCTTTATCAAAAGAGGCGG
>JAAWBD010000059.1 GCA_022792495.1 Oscillospiraceae bacterium | reverse complement strand
GCCGCCGGTGCCGCCGCCGAGGAAAAGACCGAGTTCGACGTGGTTCTGGCCGGCTTCGACGCCGCCGCCAAGATCAAGGTCATCAAGGTCGTCCGCGAGATCACCGGCCTGGGCCTGGGCGAGGCCAAGGCTGTTGTCGAGGCCGCTCCCAAGGCTGTCAAGGAGGGCGTGAGCAAGGACGAGGCCGAGGAGCTGAAGAAGCAGCTCGAGGAGGCCGGCGCCAAGGTGGAGCTGAAGTAATTCAGCCCCTTCCCTATCCAACAAAAACGGCTGGTGAGATATCTCACCAGCCGTTTTTTATTACTTTTACAAATGCAGAAGCCGGGTGGCTACCTGGAAATAGACCAGCAGGGACAAAGCGTCCACCACCGTTGTGATAAAGGGAGAGGCCATCACCGCCGGGTCAAAGCCCAGCTTCTTTGCCAGCATAGGCAAAGTACAGCCCACCAGCTTGGCCAGCACGATTGTGGCAAAGATAGACGCCGCCACCACCAGAGCCACCAGCATCCCCTTCCTGTCCAGCCACAGCACCTTGGCGAAAACAGCCGCCCCCAAGGTGACCGCGCAGAGAAGAGAGACCCGAAACTCCTTCCAGATCACCCGCAAAATATCCCGGAACTCCACATCGCCGATGGACATGGCCCGGATCACTGTCACGGAGGACTGGCTACCTGAATTCCCCGCCGTATCCATCAGCATGGGAATAAACAGGGTCAGGGCCGCGTTGGCCGCCAAGGCCTCCTCAAAGATCCCCAGGATAGTGCCTGTAAAGGTGGCCGATACCATCAGCAGCAGCAGCCAGGGGATCCGGTGCTTCCAGGTGTCAAAGACCCCCGTCTGGAAATAGGGCTTGTCCGAGGGAAGAATGGCCGCCATCTTCTCAATGTCCTCAGTAGCCTCCTCCTCCATAACGTCCATCACATCGTCCACGGTGACGATGCCCACCAGCCGCCCCTCCCCGTCCACCACGGGAAGGGCGATAAAATCGTACTTCATGATCCGCTGGACGGCTTCCTCCTGATCCTCGGTGGTGTATGCCACGATCACGTCATCGGACATGATCTCCTCCACCAGCTGATCATCCTTGGCCACCAGCAGCTCCCGAAGGGTGATGACCCCCTCCAGGATCCGGCGGTTGTCGGTGACATAGCAGACGTAGATGGACTCGCTGTCCTCACTGGCCGCCCTGACCCGGGCGATGGCCTGGGCCACCGTCATGGATTTTTTCAGGTCGGTGACCTCGGCAGTCATGATACTGCCAACCGAGTTATCCGGATAGTTCAAAAACTGATTAATGACCTTCCGGGTGTTAGGGTTGGTGTTTTTCAGCACCCTCGTCACCACGTTGGCGGGCAGCTCCTCCAGCATGTCCACCGCGTCGTCCACATACAGCTCCTCCAACAGCTCGGTGATCTCCCGGTCGGTGATGGCGGAGATGATGGTCTGCTGATCCTCCGGCTCCAGGTTCGCGAACACATCGGAGGCCACCTCCTTGGGCAGCATTCGGAACACCAGCACCGTCCGCTCCGGATCCAGCTCCTGGACAAACTCGGCCACATCCACCTCGTTGGCCTCGGTGAGCTCCGCCTTCAAGGCCCGGAGATTCTTCCCGGCCAGCAGCTCCTTCCACTGAATGAGCAGGTTTTCCCGCTCCAGCTCCATATCTTCCATGATTCTTTCCTCCTGTCTTTTATGTAAGTACAGCGAGGAAGCACAATGGGGACAAAAACCCTGCCGGTAAAGCTACCGCTTTGCCGGCAGGGCGATGTTTTCCTTCCGGGCGCAGCGTCCTACCGCCGCCCCTCACTCAGGAGAAACGGCAGGCAGACCCCGCCCCGCAAGGGAACATCGCTGTCCCGCTCCGTACTTCGGCCGCAGATGTCCACAGACTGTTCCTCCTTTTTGCGTTGATTTTTTGAGGATACGCTCCTCTGTCCATTAGGATACCACGCCAGGGTCTATTTTTCAACCCCTTTCTCCGCCTCCAGCCGGGCCATTTTCCGCAGAAAGCTGGTGGACAGAGGAATGGCCAGCAGGAAGGAGCAGATATCCGCCACCGCCTGAGTGATCATCACCCCGGTAAAATCCAGTACCGAAGGCAGGATCAGGATCAGGGGGATAAAGAACAAGCCCTGCCGGGCCAGCGCCAGAACGGAGGCGCGAAAATTCTCCCCCACCGTCTGGAGCATCATGTTGTTCAAAATCACATAGGCCACAAAGGGCAGGCTCAGCATCTGACAGCGCAGGGCGGCGACCCCCAGCTCCACCACCTCGGGATCCGCCTTCTGGAACAGGTAAACCACCTGGGGCGCCAGAAGGATCATCACCGCGGCAATGACCGCCAACACCGCCGTTCCGACCTTCACACACAGCCAGAATCCCTTCCGCACCCGGTCATAGAGCTTGGCCCCGTAGTTGAACCCGCACACAGGCTGAAAGCCCTGGCCGAAGCCAATGAGGGCGGAGCCTGAGAACATACTCACCTTGCTGACAATGGTCATCGCGGCGATGGCTGCGTCCCCGAAGGGCTTGGCCGCCCAGTTCAGCAGGATAGAGGCCACCGAGGCCAGCCCCTGCCGGTAGAAGGCGGGCATGCCTCCCCGGAGAATGGCGGGCAGCCGTCTTTCCCGCAGAGAGAAGCGGCTCCAGCGGATAGCCAGGGAGCCGGCCCGGCCTGAATTATAGAAGAGGATGATAAAGCTGACTCCCTGGCTCACGATGGTGGCCAGGGCCGCTCCCCCCACCCCCAAATTCAGCCCGAAAATAAAGATGGGATCCAGGATCATGTTCAAAATACCGCCGGTAGTGATGCCCAGCATAGCCTGGGAGGAATTTCCCTCGAACCGGAGCAGATTATTCATCACCAGGGAGCCCACCATCCAGGGGGCTCCGATCAGGATGTACCGGGCATAATCCCGGGCGTAGGGCAGGATGGTCTCGGTGGCCCCCAGCACACTCACCAGGGGATCCAGGAACAGAAGCCCTCCCACCGTCAGCACCAGGCCAAAGAACACCCCGGTGAAGAAGCCGGTGGCGGCCATGGTCTCGGCCTCCTCCTGCCTCTGCTGGCCCAGGAGGCGGGAGACATTGTTCCCCGCCCCGTTTCCAAAGGTAAAGCCGATGGCCTGGATAATAGCCATGAGGGAGAACACCACTCCCACCGCCCCCTGAGCGCTCTTGCCCAGATTTCCTACAAAATAGGTGTCGGCCATGTTGTAGATAGAGGTGATGAGCATGGAGATGATGGTGGGCACCGCCAGCCGCCCGATGAGCCCGGGCAGGGGCGCGGTGGTGAGCCACTGGAACTTTTCTTCGGGAGTATTGTATTTTGGCATATCCTTTGCCTCTTTCCTCACGATTTCTAACCGTTAGTATACCATTATTTAGCGGGAAAGGCAACCTGGGGTTTGGCGTTTTCCCTCATTGACGGCACTTTCTTCCGGTGATATAATAAAATGAATTTTTATGTTGGGGAGGTGTAGCCCGATGTGGATCGCCGACGGCTGGAAGGACTACGAGCTTATTGACTGCGGCGGTGGAGAAAAACTGGAGCGCTGGGGAAAGTATATCCTGGTGCGCCCCGACCCCCAGGCCATCTGGCAGACTCCTCGCACCGACCCCCGCTGGGGGAAGGCCAACGCCCGGTACGCCCGCTCGGCCTCCGGGGGCGGGCAGTGGGCTAAAAAGGAGGTTCCGGATCGCTGGATCGCTCGGTATAAGGATCTCACGTTCAACGTAAAGCCCATGAACTTCAAGCACACCGGCCTCTTCCCCGAGCAGGCCGCTAACTGGGATTTCTGCGGCGACCTGATCCGGAAAGCGGGGCGGCCCATCTCGGTGCTGAACCTGTTCGCCTACACCGGCGGGGCCACCGTAGCCTGCGCCGCGGCGGGGGCCAGCGTGTGCCATGTGGACGCAGCCAAGGGTATGGTCTCCTGGGCCAAGGAGAACGCCCAGTCCTCCGGTCTTGCCGAAGCCCCCATCCGCTACATCGTGGACGACTGCGCCAAGTTCGCCCAGCGGGAGATCCGCCGGGGCCACACCTACGATGGCATCATCATGGATCCCCCCTCCTACGGCCGGGGCCCCTCCGGAGAGGTCTGGCGGCTGGAGGAAAACCTGTGGCCCTTTGTGGAGCTGGTGGCCCAACTCCTATCCGATAAGCCCCTTTTCTTCCTCATCAACTCCTACACCACGGGCCTTGCCCCCTCGGTGCTGACCTACATTCTGGAGACCCTGGTCACCAAGAAATACGGCGGCCATACCGAAAGCCAGGAGCTGGGCCTTCCCGTCACCAGCACCAGCCTGTGCCTTCCCTGTGGCGCTACGGGCCGCTGGATGGCCATTTAAAGAATTTCTTCTTCTGAAAATGCGAAATTACTGGTTCAAAGGATGTACTTTCTATGACTGATCCCATTCTGAAAACGGAAAATCTCACCTTCTCCTACCCCGCCGAGGGCGCCCCCAAGGTGGTGCTGAACGGGGTGGATCTGGAGATCCAGGCCGGCTCCTTCGTAGCTGTCCTGGGCCATAACGGCTCGGGCAAGTCCACCCTGGCTAAGCATATGAATGCCATCCTCCTTCCCTCCGGGGGCAAGGTCTACGTCAGCGGCATGGACACCGCCAACGAGGAGCTCCTGCTGGACATCCGCCGGGCTGTGGGCATGGTGTTCCAGAATCCGGACAACCAGATCGTGGCCAATGTGGTGGAGGAGGACTGCGCCTTCGGCCCCGAGAACCTGGGCATTCCCCCGGAAGAGATCCGTCAGCGGGTGGATCTGGCCCTGAAAACCGTGGGTATGTACCACCTGCGGGATCACGCCCCCCACCTTCTCTCCGGCGGCCAGAAGCAGCGCATCGCCATCGCCGGAGTTCTGGCTATGATGCCCCGCTGTGTGGTGCTGGACGAGCCTACCGCCATGCTGGATCCCATCGGCCGGAAGGAGGTCATGGACACCATCCGAAGGCTGAACGCTGAAAGCGGCGTTACCGTGGTGCTCATCACCCACCATATGGACGAGGCCGCCCAGGCCGGCCGGGTCATTGTCATGTCGGATGGCAGGGTGGTGGCCGACGGCGTCCCCCGGGAGGTATTCCAGCAGGTGGAGCTGCTCCGCTCCGTGGGCTTGGCCGCTCCCGAAACGGTGGAGCTGATGTACGAGCTGCGAAAGGAAGGGCTGGAGTTACCCCTGGACACCCTCTCCGACGAGGAGTGCGCCCAAGCCCTTTACGCATTGCTGCAAAAGCAGAAATAGATGAAAGGAGCGGATACCATGGATCGATACTCCCCCCTTCAGCGCGCCTTCTTCGCTTTTCTGTCTGTTTTTCTTCTGCTCCTGCTGCTTTTTTGGTTTGTTGCCATGGGAGAAGAGATCGGCCTGGGCGGTCTGCTTTGGGCCGCATTAAAGCCAAGCCTGCTTGTGGGCGTCATCACCTGGATCGCCACCTCCATCACCGACCTGCACTACCAGGTGGCGGCTCTGCGCGCCGAGCTGGAACGTTTGAAAAATAAGGAATGATATCTTTGGAACCTATCGTACAGACGGAAAAACTGAGTCACATCTACTCCCCCGGAACCCCTTTTCAGCACGCGGCCCTGGTGGATGTGGATTTTTGTGCCTACCCCGGGGAGCTGCTGGGGGTTATCGGCCATACCGGCTCGGGAAAATCCACCCTGATCCAGCACCTTAACGGCCTTCTCAAGCCCACCTCCGGCCGGGTGCTGGTGGAGGGAAAGGATATCTGGGAGAGCAAAGCCGCCACCCGCCAGGCCCGGTTCCAGGTGGGGCTGGTGTTCCAGTATCCGGAGTACCAACTCTTTGAGGAGACCTGCTACAAGGACATCTCCTTCGGTCCCCGGAATATGGGGCTGGACGAGAAGGAGGTGGATCGCCGGGTGCGGGAGGCCGCCGCCTTTGTGGGCCTGCCTGACTCCATACTGGAGCAGTCCCCCTTCGAGCTCTCCGGCGGCCAGAAGCGTCGGGTGGCCATCGCCGGGGTCATCGCCATGGAGCCCGCCGTCCTCATTCTGGATGAGCCCACCGCCGGCCTGGATCCGGTGGGAGTGGAGCAGATCATGAACAACATCCACGACTATCACGACGCCAAGAACGCCGCCATCATCGTTATCTCCCACTCCATGGAGGAGATGGCCCGCCGAGTGGATCGGCTGGTGGTGGTCAACGACGGTCATATCCCCCTGGAGGGTACCCCCCGGGAGGTGTTCGCCCACGGAGAAGAGCTGGTGTCCATGGGCCTGGGCGTTCCCCGGATGACCCGGGTCTTCCACCGCCTGAAGGCCCTGGGGGCTGACGTGGATCCCTCTGTCTATACCATCGGCCAGGCCAAGGAGGCCGTTTTGGACGCTCTTAACCGTGGCCCCCACAAAGTCGAAAATCGGCTTTGTGGGGAGAGCAAGAAGGAGCCTGCAGATATGGAATTTTCAGCGCCCCTGGCTGAAAATGGAATGGAGCAGGCTGCTTCTGACGAAAAGGGGGCGGTCTGATGGCGCTCAAGGACATTACTCTGGGCCAGTATTTCCCCGGCACCTCCATCCTTCACCGGCTGGATCCCCGCACCAAGATCCTGCTCACCGTTTTCTATATCGTAGCCCTCTTTATGTCCAAAAACATCCTTGGCTACGGCCTCATGTTCACCACCCTGGTCGTCTGTATCCTCATCTCCCATGTGGGCTTTCGGGTACTGATCCGGGGCATGAAGCCCATCCTGTTTATCGTCGTCTTTACCGCCATCCTGAATCTCTTCTACACCCCCGGGGCCGGGGAGCCCCTGGTGGCTTTCTGGATCTTCAAGATCTATTGGGAGGGAATCCGCACCGCCTTCTTCATGGTGCTGCGGATCATGATGCTCATCTCCTGCACCTTCCTGCTGACCTACACCACCTCCCCCATCCTCCTCACCGACGCGCTGGAGGCTCTGCTGGGGCCCCTCAAGAAGCTCCATCTGCCCATTCACGAGCTGGCCATGATGATGTCCATCGCCCTCCGGTTCATCCCCACCCTCATCGAGGAGACCGACAAGATCATGGCGGCTCAGAAGGCCCGGGGCGCGGATTTTGACTCGGGCAACCTGCTGGAGAAGGCCAAGGCCCTCATCCCCCTGCTGGTACCCCTGTTCATCTCCGCCTTCCGCCGGGCCGACGAGCTGGCGGTAGCCATGGAGTGCCGCTGTTACCACGGCGGCGAGGGCCGCACCCGCCTGCGGCAGCTGAAGTATGTGGGGAGAGACTACATGGCCCTGATCCTGGGCTTTGGCCTATGTCTGGTGGTTTGGGCCCTTAACCTGCTGGGCGTTTTCTAAGTCCCTTTCCCCTCTTCATTTTTTATTTTTCTTAAGATAAGGTTCAAACATTATGAGGAATATTGCGCTACAATTGATGTATGTGGGCACCGCCTACCACGGCTGGCAGATCCAAAAAAACGCCGTTTCCGTGGAGGAGACCCTGGAGAAGGCCCTGGAGAAGGTGGTGGGCCATCCGGTGAAGTGTACCGGGGCGGGCCGCACCGACGCGGGCGTCCACGCCCGTACATACGTGTCCAACTTTCGCACCTCCTCCACCATCCCCCTGGACCGGCTGCCCCTGGCGGTGAACACCCGCCTGCCCGACGATATCGTAGTCACCCGGGCGGTGGAGGTGTCCGACAGCTTCAACGCTATCAGCTCCTGCCGGAGGAAGGAATACACCTACCGGATCTACAACACCCGCATCCGCAACGCCTTTTTCGTAGACCGGGCCTGGTTCTATCCCAAAAGGCTGGATGAGCAGGTGATGCAGCGGGCCGCGGACTGCTTTGTGGGCACCCACGACTTTGCCGCCGTCAAAAGTGTGGGCACCGACGTAAAGACCACCGTCCGGACGGTCTATTACTTTGACATTGAACGGCAGGGGGACATTATCGACTGCCGTGTGTGCGCCAACGGCTTTCTCTATAACATGGTTCGGGCCATGGTAGGCACCGTGATCTATGCCGCCGAAGGCAAATTCCCCCCCGAGTCGGTCAGCGACATTCTGGAGGGCAAATGCCGTACCGACGCCGGCCCCACCGCCCCGCCAGGCGGCCTTTACATGACAAAGCTCTGGTATGACGAGCCAGGTCTCACCCCGGAGGAGATGGAGTAGAATGGAAGAAAAGAAGAAAAGTCCCTTCCTCCGCCTTCTGACCTTTCTCCTTACCGCCGTTCTCCTCCTGGGCTCTGTCCTTCTCATCTTCAACTGGCGGAAGCTGAACTTCGATTTCATCCGCCGGTATTTCTCCTACCGCTCCCTGGCCCGGAACGAGAGCGGCCAGACCGAGCCCTTCCTCTACGCCGGCGGAGTGAAAAGCTCCTTTCTCCAGCTGGGGGACGATCTGCTGGTCTGCTCCTCCAGCGGCGTACGCCTCTACTCCGCCGGTGGAGGGGCCTTCATCGACCAGCCCTCCGCCCTCGCCCAGCCCTTCGCCTCCACCGTAGGCTCCACCGCCCTGGTCTATGACGCCGGAGGAAACGACCTGTTTGTCTACCGGGATCGGGAACAGGTCTTTGCCTATACCGCCGAGACCGGCCGCTCCATCCTCTCGGCCAGCCTCAGCGCCCAGGGGCGGCTCACCGTCGTCACCCAGGGCAGCGGAGTCAAGGGGGCAGTGACCGTCTACGACGCCGATTTTCAGCCCAGCTTCAGCCTGAATATCTCCTCCCGGTTTGTCACCGACGCCATCCTCTCCCCCGACGGCCAGACCCTGGCCCTGGCCACCTCGGGCCAGACCGGAGGCTCCTTTGACAGCCAGGTCAGCTTTTATTCCCTGGGTCAGGCCCAGCCCGATGCGGTCTGCTCCCTGGGCAACAACACCATCCTCCAGCTCAACTGGGCCTCAGAGCCCCTGCGGGTCTTGGGGGAGAACGCTCTGGCCTTTGTCTCCTCCGACGGTGCCCTGACCGGCAGCTACTCCTATGACCGCCGGGTGCTCAAGGGCTTCTCCCTAGAGGGGGATACCTGCGCCCTCCTTTTGGGCAAATACCGGGCCGGCTCCACCGCCGACCTGGTGACGGTGAACAGCAAGGGGGAGGAAACCGCCTCCCTTCCCATGGAGGAGCAGATCCTCTCCCTCTCCTCCGCCGGCCGGTACCTGTCGGTGCTCACCGCCGACGGCCTTACCATCTATTCCGACGACCTGGAGCCCTACCACGTCACCTCCGGCCTACCCGGCGTCCGCCGGGCGCTCCAGCGGGGGGACGGCTCGGTGATCCTCATCTCCGAGGAGACCGCCCGGCTCTATCTGCCCGATTGATCTCCACTCTTCTAAGAAAGGCTGATGCACTATGACTTCCGCTCCCGCTATCCTGATCGACCTTATCTTCATCGCCGCCTTCCTCCTGGCGGTGGTGCGGGGGGCCAAAAAGGGCTTCATTCTCACCCTGTGCTCCCTGGTCGCCGTTATCGTCGCCTTTATCGGGGCCACCTTTATTGCCGATCTCCTGGCCCCTAAGGTGGCCCAGGCTATCCAGCCCAAGCTGGAGCAGATCATCCTGGAGCAGCTTGACCAGGCCCTGGAGAGCACCGAGTTCATCGGCGTCAACGGCGGCGTGGCCCAGAGCTCTGAGGAGGTCGCCCTTCCCGGCGTTCTGGAGGTACTGCGGGAAAACCAGCTCTACCAAAACCTGATGGGCGGCGTGGAGCAGGCCCTGGAGGAGGGAGCCGCCGCCACAGCAGCCAGCGCTGCCTCCCGGGTAGCCGCCGCCCTGGCCGGACAGCTGGCCCGGGGGATCCTCTTTGCCGTGGCCTTTTTCCTGGTGCTGGTGGCCTGGTTTATCCTGTCCCACGCCCTGGATCTGGTCTCCAAGCTCCCCGTCCTCAACTCTCTGAACCATTCCCTGGGCGCCATCATTGGGGGGATCAAAGGCCTTATCCTCCTCTATCTGCTGTCCTGGATCCTCTGCACTCTGACAGGGCTCATCCCCCAGGAGACAGCGGAGGAGACCTACCTGCTCTCCTTCCTTCTCTCCCACGGCCCCCTGACCCTTCTTGGCCTGGCATAATTTTCTCCTTTATCGGAAAGTGTGGTGATCCTGTGAACATCCCCAACGCCCTATCCCTCCTCCGGCTGTGCCTGGTGCCGGTATTCGCGGCGGTTTTTTATCTGCCCAGCCCCAATGCCCACGTCTGGGCCGCCCTTGTCTACGCCCTGGCCTTCGTTACCGATATCGCCGACGGCTATATCGCCCGGCGCTTCAATATGATCACCAAGCTGGGCCGGATCCTGGATCCCATGGCCGATAAACTGATGACCTTCACCGTCATTATCTGCGTGGCTCTGGACGGAGCCATCCCCATGTGGGCCGTGGGGGTGTTTTTCTGTAAGGAGGCCCTTATGGCCCTGGGGGGCCTTCTCATGTACCGCCGGGTGAAGGATGTGAACCCCGCCAACTGGTGGGGCAAGGCCTCCACAGGGGTGTTCTTCGTGGTGCTGGCAGCCCTTGTCCTGTTCCCTATCCTC
>JAAWBD010000058.1 GCA_022792495.1 Oscillospiraceae bacterium | reverse complement strand
GGGTGATGGGAATCGAACCCACGCGACCAGCTTGGAAGGCTGGGATTCTACCATTGAACTACACCCGCATAGGATGACACCGTTTCAAACGTCAGCTTTGATATGATAGCATATCTCGGTTTTATTTGTCAATCCCTTTTTCCACCATTCCCGCAAGAATTGGGAAAAGACAGGGTCTCGGCTTCCCTCCCCCAGCCTGCCAACATCTGCCCTGTATGCTTTCCGCCCCCGCCGCCAAAGATAGAGCAAACGGGAGGGGGTGCATCTTTGTCTGTTCTTTTTTGGGAATTTATTCTTTACAGCTTCTGCGGCTTTCTCCTGGAGATCGCCTTTGCCTGGGTGGCCCGCCATCCCAAGCGGGATCGGAAATGCCACCTGATCCTGCCGGTATGTCCGGTGTATGGCGTGGGGGCCCTGACTATCCTGCTTCTGCCGGGCTGGGTCAAGGCCTCCCCCCTGCTGCTCTATCTGGGTGGGGCTTTGGCGGCCACGGCGGCGGAGTGGGCTCTGGCGGTCTTTTATGAAAAGATCGCCTATACAGCCTTCTGGGATTACAGCGAGCTGCACTGGAACGTTCAGGGGCGGATCTGCCTGCCCTTCAGCCTATACTGGGGGCTTTTGTCCCTCCCTCTGGTGTATGTGGTCCAACCACTCCTGGCCACCGCCGCAGCCGCTATCCCTCCCGCCTTCACTATCCCGGCCGCGCTCTTCTATCTGGGGGACGCCGCCGTCTCCCTGCTTCTGCTCCGCCGGCGGGGGACGGAGGGGCTGAGATGGTACGCCCGGTTTACACCTTCCGCAGCTCGCTGAGGGTCTCCTGGAGCTTTTTCTCCGGGATGTAGGCACTGGCGGCGGAGAGGATCTGCTCCAGGGTCATGGTGCGGGCCGCACCCACCATGGGATGGCGCATCACCATGGGAAAACGCTTCTGGATCACCGCCTTGGCGGGGGCGTAGTCCAGCAGCTCCCCTACAGTGATCTTATTGTTTTTCAGGTTCATTGTCTCACCTCCAGCCCATACTATGCGGCGGGAGGTTTCTTTTTGACTTGCCAAAATCCTGCTTTACAGCTATACTACCTAAAAAGGAGGAGCCGTCTATGAAGAAAACCGCCCCCCAGCAAAATCAGAATAAAGTCCTGGCCTTTGTCTACTTCGCCCTCCGGTTCTCGGTGGCAGGCGTTCTCATCGCCCAAGTGTTTAACCGGGACTTTGAAAGCGTGTTCCTGTGCGTGCTCACCCTGCTGCTCTTCCTCCTGCCCAGCTTTTTTGAGCGGCGGCTCCACATCGATGTGCCGGACACCCTGGAGATCATCATCCTCCTGTTTATATACGCCGCTGAGATCTTGGGAGAGATCCGGGCCTACTATATCGCCTTTCCCTACTGGGATACCATGCTCCATACCCTAAACGGCTTTCTCTGCGCCGCGGTGGGCTTCTCGCTGGTGGATATCCTCAACCGGAACACCAAGCTGTCCACCTTCTCCCTGTCTCCCGCCTACATGGCCCTGGTGGCCTTCTGCTTCTCCATGACGGTGGGGGTGCTGTGGGAGTTTTTTGAGTGCGCCATGGATCAGTTCTTCCTTCTGGATATGCAGAAGGACACCATTGTCACCGCCATCTCCTCGGTGAAGCTGGATCCCACGGGGGGCAACGTACCCACCAAACTCCGGGAAATCGCAGACGTGATCATCGTCCATGCCGACGGCTCCCAGGAGGCCCTGGGACTGGGGGGATATCTGGATATCGGCCTGCTGGATACCATGAAGGATCTGGTCGTCAATTTTATTGGCGCCATCGTATTCTCCATCATTGGGTATTTCTACATAAAGCAGCGGGGAAAGGGCCGGTTTGCCCGGCGTTTTATCCCCCGGGTCATGGAGCCCCAAGGCAAAAAATGAGGGCATAGCTCCCTCCCCTTCGGTACATACTATCCCTGTACCATAAAACAGGGAGGGAAATCTCATGAAAAAGGAAACCAACGGCAATCCCAGCATCAAATGCTCTGTGGACTCCTGCGCCTATCACTCCGGCGCCGCCGGAATGTGCACCCTGCAGTCCATCTCCGTGGGCTGCACCTGCCAGAACGTGAGCAAGTGCGAATCCACCGAGTGCGCCTCCTTCCAGCTGGGGAACCACGGCTCCAGCTGCGGCTGTAAGTAAGACAGTCCACCCCCTTCCGGGGGTACATACAAAAGGAAAAGAGGGTTTCTATGCCTTACTATCTCTATATCCTCCGCTGTGGGGACGGCACCCTCTATACCGGCATTGCCGCCGATGTGGACAAGCGCCTGGCCCTTCACCAAAGCGGCAAGGGCGCCAAGTATACCCGGGGCCGGGGGCCTCTGACCGTGGTCTACCGGGAAGAGTGCGCCGACAAGTCCGCCGCCCTTCGGCGGGAGCTGGAGGTGAAGGCCCTCCCCAGGGAGAAAAAACTGGCTCTCCTTGAAGGAAGGCTTACATAATATGAGGCTTTTTGTCGGCCTTCCCTTCCCCCATCAGGCAAGGCGGGATTTTTTGCTGATCCAGAAGGGGCTTCAGCGGGGGGCGGTGAAGGGTAATTTCACCGCCGTGGGCAATTTTCATCTCACCCTTTCCTTTCTAGGGGAGGTGGAGGAGGCCCGGCTGCCCGCGGTTTTTGCCGCGTTGGAGGCCGCCCTCCTGGGACCTGTTTCCCTCTCCTTTCAGCAGCTGCGCCGCTTTGAGGGCGGCATCTGGTATCTCGCCCCCGATCCCTGCCCCACCCTGCTCCAAGGGCAAGCACAGCTGGCCCAAGCCCTTGTGGCGCACGGCTTTTCCCCGGAGAGACAAGTCTATGTCCCCCATGTCACCCTGGGGCGGAAGGTCCTTTTTCCAGAGGGCCATGCGTCCCCAAAATCCCTACTCCGGCCCATCCAGGCCAGGTCGGAAGGCGCGCGGCTCTTTCTCTCCCACCGGGTGGATGGACAACTGCGGTATGACATCCTCCAGCCTTGACAAAAAGGGGAGCCTCCCTGGTAGGGGAGGCTCTTTTTCCTATATTCCGCCGCTGATCCAGGCCGCCAATGCAGCAAAAACCAGAAAGTGGACAGGGTAAAACACATAAAAGAACCATTTGGAGCCCCGCCCCCGCTCCCCGTTGTATAGCAGGATGGGAGGCACCGCCAGCAGCACCCAGGGGGATACCACCAACAAGGGGGCCAGCCCCGCCGCCCGAAGATACCCCTTGTCCCGCAAGAGGTACAGCAGTACCGCCGCCAGCACCCCCAGGAACACATACTCCCCCCGCACCAACAGGGCCAGAGCCATTCCTGCCACCGTCAGGGCTGTCACAGCCGCCCAACGCAGAGTAGGCACCTCCCGCCACCGTTCCTCCGCCCAGCGGATGGCCAGCAGGGTATAGATCCCCACCGTCAGGGTAAACATCACGTTCTGCAGCCGGAGGGAGAAGGGGGTGTGGAACTGCACCAGGTCATAGGGGATCTCGGAGATCAGGGCAAACAGCCCCATCCGCAGGCCGTAGCCCACCCGGTCGCGGGTATGGAGAAAGCCCTCCACCATCAGGAAGCAGAAGAGGGGGAAGGCAGCCCGGCCCAGCATATCGCACAGCTCCTGGGCCTTCATGATCTGCCACAGAGCGACGGGGGAGCTTTGATCCACCACCAGCGTTCCCCCCACCTTATAGGGGATCAGCATGGCTCCCAGCAGGAAGGAGCCGATGTGGTCAATGACCATGCTGGCCACCGCCAGCCGTTTGAGGCCAAAGCCGGTCAAGGAAAAACTTCGTTTCATTCTCTTCCCTCCTTATTGGCCCTTATCATAGCAGCTGAATTGGAAGAACTCCTTGCAAATCTTTTAAGATTTATGAAATCTGAAAGCGGACGGACGGCCCCATCAAAGACGGGCCGCCCTCCATTCCTCCTCCAGGATGGCCATCAGGATATCGTCGGCATACCCCTCTCCATCCCGGATGCTGTCCCGCAGGATCCCCTCCCGGCGAAAGCCCGCCTTCTCGTAGACCCGCCGGGCCCGGGGGTTAAAGGAGTACACATCCAGCTCCAGCCGGTGCAGGCCCAGCCTTTCAAAGGCCACCACGCAGGCCTGCTCCGCCATCCAGGTTCCCAGCCCCCTCCCCCTGGCGGTGGGAGAAAAAATGGCCACCCGGTAGTTAGCCTTTTTCAGATCCCAGTCGATCTCGTTGATCACATTTTCTCCCACGATCCGCCCCTCCGGATCCAAAAGAAGATAAAAACGACGATCCGGATCCGCTGTAAACCTCAGGAAGGCGCCCACCACCTCCTCCCGGGTAAACTCCGACTTGCAGTCGGTATAACGGGCCACCTCCGGATCCAGGGGGGAAAAGCATTGGACATAGTAGCCCTCGGCATCCCCCGGCCGGGCAGGGCGAAGGATATAGCCGTCCCTCTCCCAGTATTCACTCCCCGGCATTCCACTTTCCCTCCCACAGTCTCTCCAGCTGCCAGCCACCCCAGCCGCAGAAAAGTCCCACCAGGATCCCACAGAGAACATCGGAGGGAAAATGAACTCCCACATAGAGCCGGGAGAGGGCCATCAGCAGCCCGCAGGCCATTCCCACCCTCCGCCAGGGCTTGGGCAGATACCGCCACCAGGCCGCCGCGCTGGCAAGGGCCGCGCTGGAGTGGCCCGAGGGGAAGGAGTTGGGATCCCTCTCCACCACCACAGGGAGAAGGCCCTCCAGCACCAGCCAGGGACGGGGTCGGGTAAAGATGTGCTTCAGAAGGATGTTGGTACACAGAAGACTCAGGAGCAGGGCAAAGATCCCCGCCCAGCCCGCCCGCCTGGTCTTGGGCCACAGGAGCATAAGCAGACAGGCGGCGATCCAGACCAGGCCGTGATCCCCCAGCCTGGTATAGAAGGCTACAATGGGATCCAGCCAGGGCTGACGCAGTCCCTCCTGGATCCAGAGAAGAAGCTGTCCCTCAAATTGCGACAGGGCCGTCCACATAAGGCTCCCCCTTCCACATCGGAATAGTAAAAGCGGCCCGATAGAACATCGGGCCGCCTCTGTTTTCTTGACCGGCCTTTGGCCCTCTCAGACGTTATCCGCCCCGGTGCCGCTGGCCCACTCGCAGGTGAGGATAATGCCGCCGCTGAGTTCAAAGTGGGTGGTCTTTACGATATGGGTCTTGCCCACCCGAACCTCCTGGCTGCCCAGCTCAGTCTTGATGTTGTTGGCCACCCTGCCCTCCACGGTAAAGGTCACGTCCAGGGTATCCTCCATCACAGGGATGATCACATCCCCATCCATGGAGCTGATCACCGCCTTAGCCTCGTGGGGAACCGCTACAGCATCAGTGATGTAGGCGTTAAGCAGAGCTCCGTTGGACATCAGCTGATCCCCCGGCTTGCCCTTCTCGTTTTTGGCTCTGTCGATAAAGGCCAGGATCTCCTCATAGACCTCCTTCTCCACGCCCTTTACCTCAACGGTATAGACGATGTCGCTGGGAGTCTCCACCACGGCGGCGCCCAGGCGCCCGGTCATCTTCAGGGCAACGGCTGCCACAACGACCACCGCCAGAATCAGAACCAGCAGGTCGATAATGTTGATCTTACCAAATACTTTTCCGTCTTTCATCTCAGTTCTCCTTGTAGACGGAGAGAAAATCCCCGTCGATTTCTGGTTGTATATTTTGTATGGTGTGGTACAATAAGGCAAGGAGTATTCTACCACATTCTTTATCCGCCCACAAGTCTTTTTTCGGAGGAAGCCCATGAAAATCATCCACCTCATCAGCGGCGGCGATACGGGAGGAGCCAAGACCCACGTCCACATGCTGCTGCACAATCTGAGCAAGTCCATCGATGTGACCATGGTCTGTTTTACCGACGGCCCCTTTGCCCAGGAGGCCCGGGAGCTGGGCATTGAGACAGTGATCTTCCCCGGCAATAATATTCTGCGGATCCGGCGGGAGCTGACCCGGTTCATCCGGGAGGGAAACTATGATCTCATTCACTGTCACGGCGCCCGGGGCAACATGATGGGGGCCCTTCTCCGGAAGCCCACCGGGCTTCCCGTCGTGACCACCGTCCACTCCGACTACCGGCTGGACTATCTGGGTCGGCCCCTGGCCCGCCTTACCTACGGTGTTGTCAATGCCGTGGCCTTGCGGAAGTTGGATTACCGTATCGGCGTCTCTGACGCTATGACTGATCTGCTCATCTCCAGGGGCTTCGATCCGGACAGGCTGTTCACCATATACAACGGCCTGGATTTCACCCCCCGGATCCCCACCAAGAGCCGGGAGGAGTATCTTCAAAGCCTGGGCCTTGACTGGCCTGCCGACAGTGTGATCGTGGGCATTACCGCCCGCCTCAACCCGGTGAAGGACATCCCCACCCTGATCCGGGGCTTTGCCTTGGCCCGCCAAAGCTGCCCCCAGCTTCGCCTTCTCATCGCCGGCGATGGGGAGGAAATGGGTAAGCTGAAGGCTCTTGCTGAGGAACTGAACCTTGCCGGAGATATCTGCTTTGCCGGATGGATCACCGACACGGACAGCTTTTATAACGCCATTGATATCAACTCTCTGACCTCTCTGACGGAGACCTTCTCCTACTCCCTCACCGAGGGAGCCAGATTCCACCTGCCCACCGTAGCCAGCCGGGTGGGAGGGATTCCCTACCTTATTGACCACGGTGTCCATGGCCTGCTGTTTCAGGCGAGAGACCACGAGGCCCTCGCCCGCCACTTTACGGCCCTGGCCCAGGATTCGGAATTGCGAACACACCTGGGAGAACGGCTTTTCCAACGGGCCAGATCCGACTACTCCCTGAGCTCCACCCTGGAACGACAAAAGGATATCTACCGCTCTATCCTCCACCGGAAAGGGCGCCCCTATGGAAAGCGGGATGGAGTCCTGATCTGCGGGGCCTACGGCCGGGGCAATGCCGGAGATGACGCCATTCTGGAAGCCATCATCCAGGAGATGCGGCAGCTGGATCCGGATCTCCCCCTGTGGGTTCTCTCCCGTCGGCCCAAGGAGACCCGTCTCACCTACCGGGTCAATGCTATATACACCTTCAATGTTCCCCGGTTTCTCCGCCGGATGGGGCATATCCGGCTCTATATCAACGGCGGCGGCTCCCTGATGCAGGATGCCACCAGCCGGAGGAGCCTGTGGTTCTACCTCTTTACTATCTGGGCCGCCAAGCTCCGGGGCAACCCGGTTATCATGTACGGCTGCGGTATCGGCCCTATCCAGTACCCCTCCAACCGGCGGCTGTGCGCCAGGATCCTACAGAAGCGGGTGGATGTCATCACCCTTCGGGACACCCATTCCAAGACCGAGCTGGACGACATGGGCGTCACCAACCCCAGGATCATCCTGGCCGCCGACCCCACCGTGATCCTCCCCGCCGCCCAGCCCGCCACGGTGGACGGTCTGCTGGAAAACGCCACGCTGGATCCGGCGGGGCGGTATATCGGCTTCACCCTCCGGCCCTGGCCCGGGTTTGAGGCCAAGGCGGATATCTTCGCCCAGGCCGCCGACTATGCCTATGAAAAGCACGGCCTTACCCCCGTGTTCCTGCCCATTGAGCGGCGGCTGGATCTTCCCGCCGCCCAGCTGGTGGCGGACAGGATGAAGGCCCCCCACCATCTGCTGGACGAGACAGGCTCCTCCGCCCACACCATCGGTCTTTTCGCCCGGATGAAGGTGGTGGTCTCCATGCGCCTTCACGCCCTGGTCTTTGCCGCGGGGCAGGGTGTCCCCCTGGTGGGAGTGGTCTACGACCCCAAGGTCAGCTCCTTTCTCCACTATATCGGCCAGGATCTCTACACCGATCTGAATGCCTTGACCCTGGAGGATCTGAAGGCCCATATCGACGCCGCCGTAAGCCGAATGGGGGACGACGGCTTCCTCCGGGAGGGCGTGGAGCGGCTACGGCAGGTAGAACGGCGGAACCAGGACGCCGCAGCGGAGCTGCTGGGCCTGAAATAACCGCCTGCCGGCATCCCCCTCACCTTTACTTGAAAGGAATATTTTCTCCTATGCGCCAAATCGTTTGCCTTGCCGACCAGCCCTGGTCGGCTGTCCCCACCCGGACACAGCAGCTTATGACCCGGATGAAGGACGCGGAGGTGCTCTATTTTGAGCCTCCCGCCCCACGGGGATCCCAGGATTGGAAACAGCCGGGCCGGAAGCTTCGCCCCGGCCTTATCGCCTATACCCTGCCCCCCGAGGTCACTCAGAGCGCCGCCTTCCCCCTTTTGAACCGGTTCAGTGCCAACCGCACCCTCCGGTTTCTCCAGTCTAAGCTGGAGCGGCACCGGTTCCGGGAACCCCTGCTCTGGTGCGCCAGCCCCGCCGGGGCCCAGCATCTGGATAGTCTGGCCTACCGGGGCCTGGTATACGACTGCAGCCGGGACTGGCCTGATTACCCGGAGCAGTGGGAGAGTGAGCTGGCAGCCAGCGCCGATGTATGCTTTGCCGCCTCCCCTGAGCTGTGCCGGCATCTGGCCCCCTGCTGCGGCAACGTAACCCTGCTGCCCTTCGGGTGTAATTACCCTATGTTTGCCAAGGATGATCTGCCCCGGCCCGCCCCCCTCCGGGGGATCCGAGGGCCCATTCTGGGCTTTGCGGGCAGCTTGTGGCCCGACCTGGAGCTGACCCCCGCCGTGGAGGCTTTGATGGCCCACCCGGAATGTACCCTGGTTCTGGCGGGCCCCGACAGAGGCTGCCGCCAGCTGCCCCAGCTGCTGGAGCTGCCCAATGTACTGGCCCTGGGGGCCATATCTCCGGTGGATCTGCCCGACTATCTCGCCGCCTTTGACGTGTCCCTCTATCTCCTGCGCCGCAGTGAGCTCCAGGATGATATCATTCACGCCCGGATGTTTGAGCTGCTCTCTGTGGGAAAACCCGTCGTTGCCATGCTCCGGCCCGACCAAGTGGAGCATTTCCCCGATGTGGTCTACGGTGCCCACACATCGGCAGAATTCTCCCTGCTTTGCTCCCGGGCCTTGGCGGAGACAGGCACCTGGGCCAGAGACCGGAGGCGGGAATACGGCAAGGCGGCGGCCTGGAGCCAACGGGCGGAGGAGGTCAACCGGATCCTGGAAAGCATCGGACTGTTTTCCTGAAAATGGGTTCGGAGGCCTACGCCCCGGCACACCCTTGGCGGAAAACCTCTTCAGGGATCATGGTGATATTGACACAAGCAGATCCCAGCCCCCTCATTATATTTGCTTTTCCCCCTTCATTTTTCACACACCCCCGCCGTACACATAGGGCAGGGGGTGTTTTCATGTCCATTCTGCCTGTTCTCTTCCTTCTCGCCGCTGTCATCCTGGTCAACGGCTGGACCGACGCGCCCAACGCCATCGCCACCACCGTGGCCGCCGGAGTGCTGCCCTTTCCCGCCGCCGTCGGGTTGGCCGCTGTCTGCAATCTTTTGGGGGTAGTCTGTACCACCGCAGTCAGCGACGCGGTGGCCCGAACCCTCTGGTCTATGGCGGACTTCGGCCCCTACGCCCTTACCGCCCTCTCCGCCGCCCTGGCTGCCACAGTGCTCTGGGCTGTCTTTGCCTGGCGGTTCGGGGTGCCCACCAGCGAAAGCCACGCCCTGGTCTCCGGTCTGGCAGGGGCTGCCCTGGCACTGGGAGTGGAGCGGCTCCGGCTGGGCACCCTTCTGTGGGTAGGCTCCGGGCTGTTTCTCTCCCTGCTCCTGGGCTGGGCTCTGGGCCGGATCTTCCACCGGCTCCTCCCCCCAAAAAGGGGAAGCTTCTACCACCAGGGACAGATCCTGGGCTCCGCTCTCACCGCCTTCTTCCACGGGGCCCAGGACGGACAGAAATTCTTGGGAGTACTGGCTCTGATCCTCACCCTTCAAAGCGGGAACTTCTCCCTCCCCCCCTGGGCCAACTGGGGCTGCGCCGCCCTCATGGCCTTAGGCACTCTCATCGGCGGAAAGCGGATCATTGACACGGTAGGCCGAAAAATGGTGTGCCTCACTCCCCGCTCCGGCTTTGCCGCCGACCTGGGCTGCGCCGGGGCTCTGGCCCTGTGCACCCTGTTGGGACTCCCTGTCTCCACCACTCACGCCAAGACCGCCGCCATCTTAGGAGCGGGAACCAACCCGGACAGCAAGGTGGCTGGCTCTCTGGGGGCGGCGTGGCTCCTCACCTTCCCCGCCTGCGGCTTTTTAGCCTTTTTGCTGGTCAAATGCCTTTTGATATGGTAAAATAAAGAACGGTCATTACACTGTAGGGAGATGGATGAGGCCATGACCCTTTTCCAGTGTGGGCAGTCCCGGCTGTGAATCGACGACAATGGCTGATACCTCACCCTTGTGGAGCTCCAGCCCAGCGGCTGGAGCAAG
Organism: Oscillospiraceae bacterium; assembly: GCA_022792495.1. Lineage (GTDB taxonomy): Bacteria > Bacillota > Clostridia > Oscillospirales > Oscillospiraceae > Vermiculatibacterium. Next base: position 3,423 of record JAAWBD010000058.1, on the reverse strand, counting down.
GGCTCCTATCTTAATGTGGCCCTTCATTTTTTGTGGGAACCAAATCTTCCCCTTGCTGGCCACAGGTATTAAGCGGAACACCAGCGCTGACATTCTCTATATGCTGATGATCTGCGGTCTGAGCAAAAATCCATTGGCAGAAAAGTTTTATCGGCAGCTGTGTGAACAACTTACATGGGCACAGCAGAATGATTCCTGTCCCTTTCGATCTGCTTTTGAATTTGCCCACAGCCTGGACAATGTGATCCACGACCCCAACCTGTTCCAGGCCCATGTGGTGGAACTGATCAATGAACGCCGGGACTATCTCCGCGCCAAGCCCAGCTACAAAAAGCTGAATCCCGAGCCCTATGCGCCGCCCGCCGTCCTGCCCCTCCCCTTTCCCCGCCCGCCCAAGAAGGCCCCCTGGCGGCGCTTCTGGGGTCGTTTCCATTCCTGATACACCAATGAGGAGGTCAACTCTATGCCCCGTTATGACGCAGTCATTTTTGATCTGGACGGCACCCTGCTGGACACTCTGGACGACCTGATGGACGCGGTAAACCACGCCCTCGCCCAGATGGACTTTCCCCCCCGGAGCCGAGCGGAGGTAAGCACCTTCGTGGGTAACGGGGTGGCCAAACTGATGGAGCGGGCGGTACCCACCGGAACAGCCCTTGCCGATACTACCAGAGCTCTGGAGCTTTTCAAGGCCTACTACGCCCTCCACAGCAAGGATAAAACCGCTCCCTATCCCGGCATTTTGGAAACTCTGAAGGCTCTTCAGACTGGGGGCTGTAAGCTGGCAGTGGTATCCAACAAGTTTGACGCGGCGGTAAAAGCTTTAGCCCAGGACTATTTCCCCGGCCTCATGGATCTGTCTGCCGGGGAAAACGAGGCGGCCGGCATCCCCAAAAAGCCGCACCCCGCCATGGTTCTGAAAGCCCTGGAGGCCCTGGATCTCCCCCCGGAGCGGGCTGTTTATGTGGGGGACTCTGATGTGGATCTGGAGACAGCGAGAAATGCCGGCCTTCCCTGTATCTCAGTGACCTGGGGCTTCCGGGACAGGGCTTTTCTGGCCGCTCACGGCGCTGTCACTTTCATCGATCATCCCAGCCAGCTTCCCGCGTTGATCCTTCCATAAAAAAGCGCCCTCCGGAGAGCCGGGATTCCCCCTCCCACGTCGCATAAAAGACAAGGCAGGCCTTTCCGGTCTGCCTTGTCTTTTTCCAAAATCAGGTCACAGCTTATCCCTCCGGATCTCCCCAAGGGCCTCCGGAGCCAAGACGGCCACCGCCAGCAGATTGGGCACTGCCATCAGGCCATTACAAATGTCGGACAGGGCCCACACCTGGGTCACCCTCCCTACGCTGCCCAGCACCACAGTCAGAAGGAATATCCCCCGAAAGAAGCCCCGAAGCCTGTCGCTTCCCGTCAGGTAGGCCAGTCCCCGCTCACCATAGTAGCTCCATCCCAACAGGGATGTGAAGGCAAAGAGAAGCAAACACACCGCTACGATCAGGCTCCCCCACCTTCCAAAAACTGTGGCAAAGGCCGCGGCGGAAAGAGGAGCGCCTGTCATGGCCCCCGTCACCGCCTCCCTTTCAATAGCCCCCAGGGCCATCTCCGGGTCGTAGACTCCCGAGGTAAGGATGGTGAGGGCCGTGACACCACAGACCAGAATGGTGGCAAAAAATACCTCGAACATTCCCCAATAGCCCTCCTGGGCCGGGCTTTCTGCATCGGCTGCGGCATGGGCCATGGCGGAGGAGCCCACCCCCGCCTCGTTGGTGAATACCCCCCGGGCCACCCCGTAGCGCAGGGCGGTGGAAATGGCGTATCCCAGCCCGCCCCCCGTCAAGGCCTTGGGCGTCAACGCACACTCCAGGATCAGCCGAAGGGCGGGTAAGACCATCTCCCGGTGGGCCAATATCACCGCCAGCCCTGTGGAGAGAAAAAGAAGCGCCATGGCCGGCACCAGTTTTTCACTGACCCTTCCCACCCGGCCGATCCCCCCCAGGATCACCACCCCCGTGCACAGGGCAACCCCTATCCCCACTGAAAGCTGATCCCAGCCAAGGGCAGCCTGGAGAGCGGCGGAGATGGAATTGGCCTGTACCATTGCCCCTCCCGTAAGAGAGGCCGCCACGCACCACAGGGAAAACCAGCCTGCGGCCCCCCTCCATCCCAGCCGACGGGAGAGATACTCCATGGGCCCTCCCTCCCAGCCCCCGGAAGCTCTCCGGCGATACTTCACCGCCAGTGTTTTCTCTACGAAGCTGGTCATCAGCCCCACCAAGGCGGATACCCACATCCAGAATACCGCCCCCGGCCCGCCGAAAAAGATGGCGGTGGCCACCCCCGCGATGGAGCCGGTACCGATGGTAGAGGCCAGAGCGGTGGCCAGAGCCTGTACCTGGGTCAGCCCCTCCTCCCTCCCTCTCCTCCTTCCCTGGAGCAGGCTTCCCACCGAGCCCTTCAGCCACCGTCCCAGTCCAAAAAATTGAAAAAATCCGCTGCACAGAGAGCACCAAAGCCCCACCAGCAGGAACAGCCCCAAAAGCCAGGGCTGCCACAGAGCGTCCGCCACCCGTTCCAGCACGTCCACATCACCTCATTAAGAGGTATGCGTCAGACAGCAAAAAAAGACACGCCCTTGGGCGTGTCTTTGTCCGTTCCCTTATTCCTCTTCCTTGTCCTCTTCCCTCTCTTCCTTTTCCTCCTGCTTCAGCTCAAAGGCCAGAATCGCCCGGAGGATCACCACGCCGCCCAGGATCAGGATGTCGTTCAGCTCCCGGATCACCAGGGTTTTCAGGATCTCCGCAGTCATCATGAACTCCAGCCCCAACAGCAGCCCCGCGGCCAGCCGCCCCTTCACATGGATCCGGCTGCGGGTGGCAAGGGCATATATATAGCGGACAAAGCTGGCCAACGCCGCCTCTGCCACAATAAAGATCCCAGCCAGCTCCAGCACCGGCACTACGATCTCCAGGGCGATCTCGATCATTTTTTCCAGATTCATCTTTTCTCCCTCTCTTTCCACGAACTTCGACGATCCCTTGGCAGAAAAAGACCACACCAGAAAATACGGTGTGGTCTTTTTTGGAGGCAACGCCCGGACTCGAACCGGGGGTGGAGATTTTGCAGACCTCTGCCTTACCACTTGGCTACGTTGCCGAATGCCCCTTTTTCCCGGGGCCCCCAAGAAAGCGGTATGCCGCCTTTTAGGGAAAAGGAGAAGAATTCCTAGAGTTAAACCCAGGTCTCCTCTGTCATGGAGCGGGCAACGAGGCTCGAACTCGCTACCTCCACCTTGGCAAGGTGGCGCTCTACCAGATGAGCTATGCCCGCAACTTTTTTGATACCCCCCACATCGGAGAGTACTCCATACTATGCAGCATCTTTGAAAAGGATTCTCCCGGAATGTCCCCATTCCGGGAGAAT
>JAAWBD010000057.1 GCA_022792495.1 Oscillospiraceae bacterium | reverse complement strand
ATGCGGTAGAAGGGAGCCTTCTTGGCGCCCATACGGCGCAGACGAATTTTGACCATTATTTTCACCTCCATAAGAATTTCATTGGTATATCTGGAAACATCGGAACCGATGCTTGCCAACATTTCATAGGGGCGGATACTGGATCCGCTCGATTCAGAAGGGGAAGCCCCTCCGGGGCGGCCTGCCGCCCCCCATGCCCATACCGGGCAGACGGCCCTTTTTCGCCAGCCTCCGGAGCCTTGGGTCATTCATCTGCCGGGTGAGCTGGCGCATGGCCTCGAACTGCTTGAGAAGCCGGTTCACATCCACCACCTGGACGCCCGCCCCGGCGGCGATCCGCTTCTTCCGGCTGTTGTTCAGGATGGAGGGCTCCTCCCGCTCCGCCGGGGTCATGGAGAGGATGATAGCCTCGGTCTGATCCAGGGCGTGGTTGTCCATGCTGGCACCCTCCAAAGCCTTGGTATCCACCCCGGGAAGCATTCCGGCCAGGTCGCTGAGGGAACCCATATTCTTCATCTGCACCAATTGATCGTAAAGATCGGTGAGCGTGAACTTGTTTTTACGGAGCTTTTCCTGAAGCTCCATGGCCTTCTGCTGATCAAAGTTTTCCTGGGCCTTCTCAATAAGGGAGAGCACATCCCCCATACCCAGGATCCGCCCCGCCATCCGGTCGGGGTGGAATATCTCCACCTGATCCAGCTTTTCCCCGGTGCCCACAAACTTGATGGGCTTTCCGGTGACCGCCTTGATGGAAAGGGCCGCGCCGCCCCGGGCGTCGCCGTCCAGCTTGGTGAGCATCACACCGGTGAGATCCAGAGCGTCGTCAAAGGCCTTGGCGGCATTCACTGCGTCCTGGCCGATCATGGCGTCCACCACCAGGAGGATCTCGTGGGGCGCCACCGCCTCCTTGATGTTCTGGAGCTCCATCATCAGCTCCTCGTCCACGTGGAGCCGTCCGGCGGTATCCAGGAACACCAGGTCATTGCCGTGTTTTTTGGCATGTTCCACAGCGGCTTTGGCGATATCCACTGGGTCGATCTGGCCCATCTGGAACACAGGGATGTCCAGCTGTCCGCCCACTACCTCCAGCTGCTGAATAGCGGCGGGGCGGTAGACGTCGCAGGCGGCCAACAGGGGCCGCTTGCCCTGCTTCTTCATCAGCCCCGCCAGCTTGGCGGAGTTGGTGGTCTTGCCTGCACCCTGGAGGCCCACCATCATGATCACAGTGGGGGGCTTGGGGGAGATGGTCAGCTTGGCGTCCTCCCCACCCATAAGGGCGGTGAGCTCCTCATTGACGATCTTCACGATCATCTGGGCGGGGGAGAGGGCCTCCAGCACATCGGCACCCACGGCCCGCTCCGACACCTTGGCCACAAAGTCCTTGACCACCTTGTAGCTCACGTCAGCCTCCAGCAGAGCCATGCGGATCTCCCGCATGGACTCCTTTACGTCGGCCTCGGTGAGCCGGCCCTTGCCCCGGAGCTTTTTGAATGCGTTATTCAGTTTTTCAGTCAGTCCCTCAAAGGCCATGGGGTCACTCCTGCTTTAGCTTGTCCAGTACACTGCCGATCCGGTTCGTAAGGGCCTCCAGCTCATTGTCCTGATAGAGCTGGGCGTTCCGGGCGGCGATGGCGTCCACATCGGCCTGGATCCCCTTGAGCTGATCTTGCATCACATGGAAGCGGCGGATGATGCCCGTCTTGTCCTCCAGCTCGGTGAGGGCGGCCTCCGCCCGGACGATCACGTCCCGGACGCCCTGGCGGGAGATGCCGTAATTCTCTGCGATCTCGGAGAGGGAGAGATCCTCATTGTAGTAAAGGTCATAGAATTCTTTCTGCCGATCGGTCAACATATCGCCATAGAAATCGAACAGCAGCGCCATACGGTAGGCCTGACTTTTCACTATGGGATCCCTCCTTACAGAATAAAATGTAAAGTTAAACAACTTTACAACAATAATATGATACAATATTTTGTGCTCCTTGTCAAGGGGGAAACCTTTTTCTGGGAGAAGAAAAATTGCTCTTGCCAAGAGAAGGGAAAACCTGTATAATTAGGTTTCGACAAGAGGATATGCCGGTGTGATGGAATTGGTAGACGTGACGGACTCAAAATCCGTTGGGCTAATCCCCCGTGTGGGTTCGAGTCCCACCACCGGCACCAGCTCAGAAATTCCCATCACCGCGACCTTTTCGGCTTCGCCGAAAACTGCGCTATGATGGGAATTTCTTCGCTATCCGCCCGAAGCAAAGGGCGGCTTCGGGCGGAGTCAAGGGCAGGGTTAAAGTCAAAGGCTCATTATTCAAAGAGAAGGGGGAGGCGCTTATGAATTACCGTAGATTGGGCAAGACCGGGCTGATGGTCAGCGAGATCGGCTTGGGAGGGGAGTGGCTGGAGCGGCACAACACTCAGGAGTGCGCGGCGGTGATCCGCCGGGCGGAGGAGCTGGGAATCAACATCCTGGACTGCTGGATGGCGGAGCCCAACGTCCGCTCCAACATTGGAAAAGCCCTGGCGGGCCATCGGGAAAAATGGTACATCCAGGGGCATATCGGCTCCACCTGGCAGAATGGGCAGTATGTGCGCACCCGGGAGCTGGGGAAGGTGAAGGAGGCCTTTCAGGATCTGCTGGCCCGGCTCCAGACCGGTTACATAGATCTGGGAATGATCCACTTTGTGGATACCGAGGAGGACTGGGAGGGGGCCTTTCACAGTCCCTTCCTGGACTATGTGAGGAAGCTGAAGGAGAGCGGGGTCATCCGCCACATCGGCATGTCCACCCACAATCCCGCCATGGCCAGACGGGCGGTGGAGAGCGGACTGGTGGAGATGCTGCTGTTCAGCGTAAACCCTGCCTTTGACCTTTTGCCCCCCACCGATGATCTGAACCATTATTTTGCGGAGGAGTACCAGGCGGAGCTGGGAGGCATCGATCCGGAGCGGGCGGCTCTTTACCGGCTCTGTGAGGGGGCGGATGTGGGCCTTACTGTGATGAAGCCCTATGCGGGAGGCCGGCTTTTCGATGAGAAGCGCTCCCCCTTTGGGGTGGCTCTCACCCCGGTGCAGTGTATCCACTACTGTCTGACCCGGCCGGCCGTGGCGGCGGTGATGGCGGGCTATGACACCCCGGAGCAGGTGGAGGCGGCGGTGGCCTATGAGACCGCCTTGGAGGAGGAGAAAAACTATGCTGAGGTTCTGGCGGGGGCGCCCCGCCACACCTTTGGCCGGGGGGAGTGCACCTACTGTGGCCACTGCAAGCCCTGCCCCGTGGACATCGACATCGCTATGGTAAATAAGTATTATGACCTGGCCGTTATGCAGGAGGAGCCCCCCGCCACGGTGCGGGCCCATTATCTGGCCCTGGGACATCAGGCGGGGGAGTGCGTTGGTTGTCAGAGCTGCGAGAGCCGCTGCCCCTTTGGGGTGGAGATCTCCCGGCGGATGAGGGAAACAGCGAAGCTTTTTGGGAGATAGAGGCTCCTGAATAGGAAAAGAGACGCTTCCGGCGGAAGCGTCTCTTTTTTCTGTTTGGGGTTAAAAGGCGACCTTCAGGAATAGAGCCACGGCGCATAGGATCATGGCGCAGGGCACATAGAGATACCGGCCCAGGTTGTACCACAGGGGGCTGGGAGCCTTTTTTGCACCCCGGCCCACCTCGTCCATTAGATCCTCCCTCCCCATGATCCAGAACCAGGACAGGGCACCCAGGGTGGCGCCGATGGGGATGATATAAATGGAGACAATGTCCATCCAGGGGCCCCATTTGAAGATGGGCTCCATATGGAGGCCTACCCCCAGGCACACAGTGCAGAGAATGACCAGCACCAACTTCCGGTTCAGCGTGGGGAAGCGGTGGAGCAGGGATTCGCCTACCGCCTCGAACATGTTCTGCAGGGAGCTGACCCCGGCAAAGACCATGGCGGTGTACAGAATGATGGCAAAAAGCCAGCCCAAGGGAATGTCCTGAAGGATCCGGGGCAGGGTGACGAACAGCAGGGAGGGCCCCGCCCCTACGTCCAGCCCATAGGCAAAGCAGGCGGGGATGATCACCAAAGCGGCCACCAGGGCGGCGATAGTGTCAAAGAAGGCGGTGCGCTTGGCCAGGGAGACCACGTCCTCCTCAGGCTGGAGGTAGGCCCCGTAGACGATCATACCGCTGCCTGTGATGGACAGGGAGAAGAAGGCCTGTCCCATGGCCCAGATCCACACCATAGGATCCAGCAGCTCCTCCCAGCGGCAGGTGAACATATAGCGGTAGCCCTCGGCGGCCCCGGGCAGAAAGGCCACCCGCACCGCCAGCACAGCGAAGATGAGGAAGAACAGAGGCATCATCACCTTGTTGCTCTTCTCGATGCTCTTGGCTCCCAGTAGCAGGGTCAGAAGGGTGCCCACCACCACGATGATGTGGAAGGGGATCACGGAGTAATCCCTGAGGGAGAAGGAGTCAAACCAGACCTGGGTATCCAGGCTCATCAGGGAGCCGGTGGCCGAGGTGAAGAAGGCCTTCAGAACATAGGAGATGATAACGGCGTAGCCGATGGCAATACACATGGATCCGGCCAAAGGCAGCCAGCCCAGGATCCCCCCGGTCTTGCTCAGCCCTTTCTTCCGGCTGGCCCAGGCCATCTGGTAGGAGCCCAGAGTCCCGGTGCGGGCCCGGCGGCCCACGGCGTACTCGGCGGAGAGGCCCACCGTGCCAAACAGAAGAATGAAAAAGAGGTAGGCCACCAGAAAGGCCCCGCCTCCATAGCTGCCCATCTTGGAGGGAAAACCCCACACATTGGCCATGCCCACGGCGGAGCCTACCGCCGAGAGAACAAAGCCCCAGCTGCTGGTAAATTGTCCGTGCTTTTTTTGAGTACTCATGGTTCCGTCTCCTCCGCCCTTGGAGTGGCGTTTCTGTATTTGTGTTTGTTAAAGGGAGTGGATCAGCTCCGCGCAGGCGTGGAACTCCTCCTGGCTGGTTCGCCAGAGCTCATATTCCGACAGGGAGGGAAGGCCCATGGAGACCGACGACTTCCGGTAGCGCATCCCACTGTCCTCCGCAGCGCCCCGGCCGGTGGTGTGAAAGACCCGGATGCCGGTGTGTTCGTAGATCTCCCGAATATTCTCTTTCTTGACCCCGCTGCCCGCCATAATGTCAATACGGCCCGCTGCCTGCTCAAAGACCTGCCGAAGGGTCTCTTTGCCTTCCAGGGCATTCTGGGCCTGCCCCGAGGTGAGGATGGTGCGGCAGCCCAGAGAGACTGAGGTCTCCAGAGCCTCCATGGGATCCCGGGTCATGTCGAAGGCGCGGTGGAGGGTCACCTCCATATCTCCCGCCTGGGCCATCAGCGCGGACATGCGCTCCCGATCCAGCGTCCCCTCCGGGGTCAGAACGCCGATGACCACCCCGTTGGCCCCCAGTTCCCGGAACATTTGGATAGATTTGGACATCTCCTCCAGCTCCTTTCCGTCGTAGAGGAAATCTCCAAACCGGGGCCGGATCAGCACGTTGACAGGAGTGGAGAGCTCCTGAAAGATCTGCTGAAAGAGAAAGGGGGAGGGGGTGGTGCCGCCGATGGCCAGATTGGCGCACAGCTCCAGCCGGTCGGCGCCCCCTGCCACCGCTGCGGCGGCGGAGGCATAGGAATCCACACAGCCCTCGATGAGGGGGCGGTTCACCGCTCTGGCCACTCCTCAGCCCTCCTCCGCGCGAACCAGGTGGATCAATACCTCCACCATCTTCTCCAGGGACTGCACCGGGATATACTCCTGGGGCCCGTGGAAATTGACCCCTCCGGTGGACAGGTTGGGGCAGGGGAGCCCCTCGTAGGAGAGCCGGGCCCCGTCGGTGCCCCCCCGGATGGCCACCTCCCGGGGCTCTACCCCCGCCTTCTGGAAAGCGGCCTTGGCCCGGTGGATCAGGTACATGTGGGGCTCGATCTGCGCCTTCATGTTGTAGTACTGATCTCGGAGCTCCAGCTCCACCGTTCCCTGGCCGTATTTTTCGTTGAGATAGCGGGCGATCCGCTCCATGGTGGCCTTCCGGGCCTGGAACTTGGCCTCGTTGTGATCCCGGACGATATACTCCAGGGTGGCGGTGGTCTCGTCCCCCTCCATGTGCTGGAGGTGGTAGAAGCCCTCATACCCCTCGGTGTGGGCGGGGATCTCTGCCGGGGGGAGCAGGCCGTTGAATTCGATGGCCATGAGAAGGGCGTTTTTCATCTTATTTTTGGCGGAGCCGGGGTGGATGTTCAGCCCGTGCACTGTGATCTTGGCTCCGGCGGCGTTGAAGTTCTCATACTCCAGCTCCCCCAGCTCGCCGCCGTCCACCGTGTAGGCCACCGCCGCGCCAAAGCCGGCGATGTCAAAGTGGTCGGCGCCCTCGCCGATCTCCTCGTCGGGGGTGACGCCAACGGCGATCCGTCCGTGGGGGATCTCCGGGTGGGCTATGAGATACTCCACGGCGGAGAAGATCTCGGCCACCCCCGCCTTGTCGTCGGCTCCCAGCAGGGTGGTGCCGTCGGTGATGATCAGCTCCTGGCCGATATACTGCTTCAGACTCTCGTGCTCGGCGGCCCTCATGACGATGCCGGGGCTCTGCTCGATGTCGCCCCCCTCGTAGCGGAGGATCCGGGCCTTCACGTTGGCGCCCGAGAAGGAGGGGGCGGTGTCCATGTGGGCGATAAGCCCCATGCAGGGTGCCTCCTCGCAGCCTGGGGTGGCAGGGAGCCAGCCGTAGACATAGCCGAACTCGTCCATACGGACGTCCAGAAGTCCCATCCGGGACAGCTCCGCCGCCAGCTCCGCTCCCAACAGCTTCTGCTTGGGGGTGGAGGGGTGCAGGCCGGAATAGTCGTCAGATTGGGTATCATAGGAGATATACTTCAGAAAACGCTCCAGAACAGTCATGTTTATCCACTTCCTTCATTGAACTCTCCAAATTTCCCTTGACGGGGGAGGGGGGAGTCGTTAAACTATGGATAAAAGTATAACATATCCAGGAGGATTTTACCATGGGAAACAGAAAAGAATTTACCTTTCCCTCCAGCGATGGAGTCCACCAGATCCACGCCATCCTCTGGCTTCCCGATGGGGAGCCCAAAGGGGTGGTGCAGCTTGTCCACGGCATCTGTGAATACGCCCTGCGCTACGACCACTTTGCCCGGTTCCTGACCGGTCACGGCTTCGCCGTGGCGGGCCACGACCACCTGGGCCACGGCCTCACCGCCAAGGGCCCGGAGGAGTATGGCTATTTCAATGACTGGTGGGCGCTGGTAAAGGATGTCTACGCCCTGCGGGAGACGGTGGGGAGGCTGATCCCCAACGTGCCCTATTTTCTCCTGGGCCACTCCATGGGCTCCTTTGTGACCCGAACCTACCTCATCGACTACCCCGGCACCCTGGCCGGGGCCATCCTCTCGGGTACCGGCCAGGAGCCGGCCCTCACCGTGGCGGCGGGGAAGCTGCTGACAGGTCTTGGGAATCCCCATAAGGTGAACAAGCTCTTCTATAATCTGTCCATCGGGGCCTATAACAAACAGTTTGCCCCCAGCCGCACCCCGGCGGACTGGATCTGCCGGGATCCGGCGGTGGTGGACGCCTACCTGGCCGACCCCCTGTGCAACTTCCAGACCACGGCGGGGATGAACCACGCCATGATGACAGGGCTCCAGTATGTGGCAAAAAAGAAAAACCTGGCCAAAATGGATAGGGGAACCCCTGTCTACTTCTTTGCCGGGGACGCTGACCCGGTGGGAGCCAACGGCAGGGGGGTAGAGAAGGTGGCCCGCTGGTTCAGGGAGGCCGGAGTGAAGGACGTGACGGTAAAGCTCTACCCCGGCGGCCGCCACGAAATGCTCAACGAGACCAACAGGGAGGAGGTCTACGCCGACTCCCTGGTCTGGCTGGAGGGGCATCTGGGATAAAGGCCGAAGGGGATTTTTTGGCGCGGGGGGCGGAAAAGCATGAGGGATAGATACGAGTTTGACGGCGTGATCCGCGAAATGAGGGACAGCGGGGGAGCCTATGTGGTTTTCCCCTGGGACATCAGGAAAGAGTTTGGGGCCGGACGGGTAAAGGTCAGCGTTCTCTTTGATGGGCTGCCCTATGAGGGCAGCATCGTCAATATGGGCCTGAAGGACGAGCAGGGGAACGTCTGCTATATTATCGGCCTGCTGAAGGTCATCCGGAAGGAGCTGGGGAAGGCGGACGGAGACCCGGTTCATGTGGTGGTAAAAAGGAGATAGCCTGTTTGGATGATAAAAATGGTGGGATCTTCCAATCTGGAAGATCCCACCATTCATTTTTTCTCCCCCTGCTCAATGATCCGCTCCAGACAGGACATGAGATCGGATAGATTCTCGATCCTGGCGTCCAGCTGAAGGACGGCCTGCTGAAGCTCAGGGGGCATGGAGTCGAACTTGTCCCGGATCCCGGGGGCTACCGTTGCCATGGCGATCACCTCCCAGCCATTATAGCCAACGGGAGGGCTGGTCATACAGGGAAAGAAAAAAGCCGCGCTCCCAAGGAGCGCGGCTTTCTCAGGCACAGGAAATGATCACTCGGAGAGGTACTGCTTCACCAGCTCCTGAAGCAGCTCGTCCCGATCCAGCTTGCGGATGAGGGAGCGGGCGTTGTTGAAGTTGGTGATGTAGGTGGGATCCTCCGAGAGGATATAGCCCACGATCTGATTGATGGGGTCATAGCCCTTCTGCTTGAGAGAGTCGTAGACCGAGGTCAGGATGGCCTTGATCTCCTGGTCCTTCTCATAGCGGATATTGAATTTCCTGGTGAAGTCCATATCTTCCATGGTGGACACCTCCCGTTGGGTATAGACAGATTGTACTAAAAAATGCGGTCGGTGTAAAGAGAAAACATGAAAAATTTATCTTTCTTTAATATTACAGAGCTTACCGCAGCACAGCCCCAAGCTCTGTTTCCAGGGCGGCCAGGATGCTCTTCACATCCTCGTCGGCTTCCTCGCTGGTAAGGGAGCGATCCTCCGCCCGGAGCACCAGGTTGAAGGCCACCGACTTTTTGCCCTCGTCCACACCCTTGCCACGGTAGATGTCGAAGAGGGAGACCTCCTTCAAAAGGCCCTTGGCCCCCTTGCGGATCACGGCCTCCAGATCTCCCACGGTAACCGCCTCCTTACAGACCACCGCGATGTCCCGGGTGACCGAGGGGAATTTGGGCAGGGGAGTGTAGACCGGGTCGGAGCCCTTGACGGACAGCAGGGCCTCGAAGCTGAGCTCGGCGCAGTAAAGCTCGGCGTCCACCCCATAGTTCTGGGCTACCAGGGGGTGGATCTGGCCGAAAACGCCCAGGATCCGATCCCCCGCCAGCACCTGGGCGCAGCGGCCGGGGTGGTAGGAGGGGTTGTGGCCAACGGCCTGGAAGGAAACCCCCTCTACCCGCAGCTCCTTCAGGATGGCCTCCACGGCCCCCTTCAGGGAGAAGAAATCCATCTCGCCGCCGTAAGCGCCCATGGACAGCACCTTCCTCTCGTCGGCAAGCCCATCCTCCCCGCCGGGGAGGTAGATCCGTCCCACCTCGTAAAGCCGGGCATTTTTGTTCCGGTAGTTGTAGTTCCGGGTCAGGATCTCCAGCATGGAGGGCAGGGTGGTGGTGCGCATGATGGAGGTGTCCTCCCCCAGGGGGTTCAGGATCTTGAAGGATTCCCGCCGGGGCTCCTCCGCCCCCCAGCCGATCTTGTCATAGTAGGTGGGGGAGATGAAGGAGTAGGTGATGATCTCATCGTAGCCCATGGCCCGGCAGCAGGAGCCCAGGGCCCGCTCCACCTGCTGCTCGGGGGAGTAGCCTCCCTGGGTGGTCTGGCCCCGCATCAGGGTGGTGGGGATGTTGTTGTAGCCATAGAACCGGGCTACCTCCTCAGCAAGATCCGCCATCCGCTTCACATCTCCCCGCCAGGAGGGAACCTTGATCACACCCCGCTCCTCGGTGGTCTCAAAGCCCAGCCGCTGGAGGTAGGTATACATCACATTCTCCGCTACATCGGTGCCCAACAGGGCGTTGATCTTTTCCGGCTCCAGCTTCAAAAGGGTGGGCTGGGGGACGTGGTTGAGAATGTCGATGACCCCATCCACCACCTCTCCGGCCCCCAGCATTTCCACCAGCTCACAGGCCCGCTCCACAGCGGGGAGGGTGTTCATGGGATCCAGTCCCTTCTCAAACTTGGCGCTGGCCTCGGTTCGCATACCCAGGGTCAGGGCCCCCTTGCGGATGCAGGTGCCGTCAAAGCAGGCCGATTCAAACACCACGTCGGTGGTGTCGGCCACGATCTCGCTGTTCTCCCCCCCCATGATGCCCGCAAGACCCACTGCCCTTGTCTCATCGGCGATGACCAGGTGGTTGGCGTTCAGCTTCCGCACCTGGCCGTCCAGGGTGGTCAGCTCCTCCCCCTCGGCGGCCCGGCGGACGATGATCTTGCCGCCCTGCACATAGCGGTAGTCGAAGGCGTGCATGGGCTGGCCGTACTCTAGCATCACGTAGTTGGTGATGTCCACGATGTTGTTGATGGGCCGTACCCCCATGGCCCGGAGCCTCCGGCGCATCCACTTGGGGGAGGGGCCAATCTTCACGTTCCGAACCATCCGGGCAGTGTACCGGGGCACCAGATCGGCTGCCGGGGTCTCCACATCCAGCAGCTCAGGGAGCACTCCCTGGGCCCCACCCTTTACCTCAGGGGTATGGAAATAGCAGGGCTTGTCAAAGGTGGCGGCGGCCTCCCGGGCCAGACCGATGACCGACAGGCAGTCGGGACGGTTGGGGGTGATCTCAAACTCCACCAGAGTGTCATTGACCCCGATCACTTCTTTGATGTCATCTCCGGGTTTGCAGTCCTCCTGGAGGACGAAGATGCCGCTGGGCCGGCAGTTGGGGAACTCGGCCTGCTGGGCGTGGAGATCCTCCAGAGTGCAGATGAAGGCCTTATCAGTGTTGTAGGCCACCTTGTCCCCGGCGTGGATGTTGGGCAGGGTGGTGTCATGGGGGGCCAGGTGTCCGCCGCCCAGATCCAGGGTCACCGTCCAGCCACCCTTATAAGGGATCACTTCGGTGATCCCGGCGCAGACTACTGGCCCATAAATCTTGTCCCCAGGCTGGATATCGGGGGAGACGGAGGGCTTTTCCGGATCCAGGGGATGATAGTCCCCCAGAATAGCGGCGGGGGTGATGGCAGCATAGGGAAAATCCCGCTCGTCCAGCCCCAGCTCGGGCAGGGAGCAGAGCATCCCCTTGGACTTTACCCCCCGCAGGTTCCCACGGGAGATATGGACGCCCCCGGGGAGCCAGGAGTTGTCCTTGGCCACGGGGACAAGATCCCCCTCGTGGATGTTCCAGGCCCCGGTGACGATCTGTACCGGCTCCTCCTGGCCTACGTCGATCTGGCAGATCCACATATGGTCGGAGTTGGGGTGGCGTTCCATAGACAGGATGCGCCCCACCACCACATTCTTGATCTCGGCGCCCAGGTCGGTATAGGTCTCCACCTTGGAGCCCGACAGGGTCATAGCCTCGGCAAACTCCTTGTCGGAGGCCGTCACAGTGACAAACTCATTGAGCCATTCACGGGAAAGATTCATATATATAACACCTCTTGTCGTTGATAGGGGTCAATCCCACTGGATGCTGCTGCCTTCCTCCCGGACAAGGCGGCAAAGCTCCTCCTCGTGCTCCGCCAAAGAGCGGATGATCTCCTCAAAGCGGTTTGCCCGCTCCTCATTTTCCGGGGACAGAGGCCAATAGGCCACATACATGCCCGCCTCGGGATCCGTTTTCATGTCCGTTAAAATATCCGGGGCGTTTTTTTCCAGGTAGTACTGAAGAAGGGCCTCCCAGTTGTAGCCATTCATATAGGCTTCCTCATACGCGGCGTTCATTTTTTCGCCGAGGGCCAGAATCTTCTCGTGCTCGGCGTTTAAGAGGATCTCTATATTTTCTCCAATGGAGAAAACCTGAACATAGTCAGCCATACGCCATCCTCCCTTTAGAACTGCTCTAAGAATCTAACGTCATTTTCAAAAATGAGCCGCAGGTCGGAGATCTTGAACCGGCCCATGGCCGTCCGCTCCAGTCCCATGCCGAAGGCCCAGCCCGACCACTTCTCTGGGTCGATGCCAGCCATCTCCAACACCCGGGGGTGGATCATGCCGGCGCCTAAAATCTCGATCCAGCCCTCCCCCTTACAGGTGGGACAGCCCGCGCCGCCGCACTTGTGGCATTGGACGTCCATCTCGCAGCTGGGCTCGGTAAAGGGGAAGTGGTGGGGGCGGAACCGGGTGACGGTGCCCTTGCCGAAGAGCTGCTCGGCCAGGGTGTTCAGGGT
>JAAWBD010000056.1 GCA_022792495.1 Oscillospiraceae bacterium | reverse complement strand
GGCGGGGCAGAGATCGTTGATACCCACGATCTCAATGTCGGGGTGGTTCACAGTGGCGCGGAAGACCATGCGGCCGATACGGCCAAAACCATTGATGCCAACTTTGATGCTCATGTTCATTACTCCTTTTGTGATTCATTTAACATTGTGAGACAAATAACGAACTTTGACGTATATGATTATACCTCATAGTTTGCAAATATGGAAGGGAAAAATTGCCGAAAGGGGGAAAATTTTTCATAAAAATTGCGGGCCAATTTTTACAAATCCGACAATTGCGTGGAAAATTCGACAAAAGGGATTGTTGTGCTCCCCAAATTTTGGTATACTGCAAAGAACGGGAAACGCATAAGATACCTTCGATTGAGACAGAGATAGGGAAAACGGAGGGCGCCGACATGAATAAGCGACAGACTGACGCACTGCTCACCGAGCTGCGGGAGCGCATGAGCGATATGCTGGCAGCAGCGCATCTGCTCACCCCCCTGATCCGGAAATCCGGCAGTCCGGCGGACAAGGAATATCTGGCCGCGATGAATAAAAGCCTTTTCCAGCTGATCCGCTTGCTCCGCCACGCGGATGTCTGCGAGCAGGAGGAGGTCTACTGTCGGGAGGAGCCCATCGACCTGGCGGGCCTGTGCCGGGACGTGGGCCGCCTGTGTGAGGATATGTCCCGGCTCCTGAATGTCTCCTTCGACTGGTCCCTTGGGGAATCCAGCGTCCTGTCCCTGGCCGACAATTACCTGCTGGAGGTGGCCCTGTTCAACGTCCTGACCAACGCCTTCGAGGCGGCGGGGGAGGGCGGCGCCGTAAGGCTGAAGGGCGGCCTTGTGGACGGGTTCTGGCGTGTGACGGTGGAGGATACCGGCCCCGGCCTTCAGTCCTGGCCGGAGCCCTCCGACCCCTTCCTCAAGCAGCCCGGCGGCGTAGGCCTGGGCCTGGAGGCGGCCCGGCGGATCCTCTCCCTCCACGGGGGCACCCTGATGCTGGACAACGGCAAGGAGGGGGGCGTTCGGGCGGTGATCTCCCTGCCGGTAAAAAAGCCCTCCCGGGATCAGCTGCTTCAAAGCCCCGTCACCGCCTGCGGCCCCTGGGGCGGCTTTCCCCCAGTGATGATAGAGTTCTCTCCCCTCCTTCCCCCCAAGGCCTTCCGGGCGGAGGAGCTGGACTGAAAAGATCCCCGCCCCGGCGGGGATTTATACTGCCCCGCCCCCGGTGAATGAGGAAAAGGACAGAGCGGAAAAGCTGCCGCCCTGTCCTTTTTGTCCTATTTTCCCCAAAACCGCACCAAAATCGCCGCGGTCTGGCCCCGTTCAGCCGCCCCTCCCGGGTCGATCCCGCCCCAGTCCGTGCCGTTGAGCAGCCCCGCCGCCTTCGCCCAGGCCATGCTCTCCCGGGCATACGGACTGATGCGCCCCACATCAAAGAACCCGGACAGATCCTCCCGCCGGGACACATCCTGCCCCTTCCACTTCCCATAGCGGTACAGGATGCTCATCAGCTGCTCCCGGGTGATCCCCTCATTGGGCCGGAAGGTGTTGTCCCCATATCCGTTTACCAGCCCCGCCTCCGTGGCCCAGGCCACTGCCGGAGCATAATACTTCCTTTCCGGAACGTCGGTAAACCTTGTGCCGCCCCGGACAGCGGGCTCCCCCTCCATCCGGTACAGCATGGTCACCACCATCCCCCGGCTGGCCGGGGCCTCCGGGCCGAACCGGGTCTCGCTGAGCCCCGTCATGATCCCCCTGCCGTAGACCTCCGCCACAGCATCATAGTACCACGCCTTCTCCGGCACATCCGTGAAGGGCAGGACAATGGGATCCGGCTCCTCCTTGGGTGGGGGTGTAATGTCCTCTTTGGGTTCCTCTTTCGTCAGCTCCCGGAAGGCGGCGGTTACCTCCACATTGGAGGCAGGCATGGAGAAAATGAACTTACCCTCCTTTTCCTCCAGAGCCACCTCCTTGCCCTTCTTGTCCTTGACCGTGAGCCCTTCCAGCTCATAGCCGTCCTCGGTCTCCACGGAAAGGGTTACTTTTGTCCCCTTTACCGCCTTCATGGATGTTGTATTCACACTGCCCCCCACAGTTTTGCCGGGCAGCGTGATATTGTACTCGGTGGGGACGGGAGTCGATCCTCCTCCGCCGCCCCCGCCGCCGGAGCTGCCTCCCCCGGTGGCGGGGATACTCTCAGTCCGGGCAGCCTTGCAGACGGTACAGGTGTAGGTTTTCACCCCAGCCTTAGAGGAGGTTGGGGCCGTCGTCACCCTACCGCCGTCCCAGGCGTGGGGGGCCTGAGCCACCTTCTCGTGGCAGGTGGTACACTCCCGCCAGTGGTTGGAGCCGTCATGGCTCCACTGTTCGGGATAGCTGTGGGTGTGAGAGGGCTCCAACTTGTCCAGGATCTCTGTCCGCATCACGTAGCCGCAAACGGAGCAGGAGTAGGTCTTGACCCCTTCCTCCTCTTCTGTGGCGGGCTTGGTCACGACCCCGCCGTCCTCCGTGTGAAGCCCAAGGTCAAACATGGTTTGGCAGTTGGCACACTCATGCCAATGGCCCAGATCGTCCTCATAGATCGTTCCATAATGCCACGTATCAGAGATCTCATGATTTGTTTTAGGGATGTCCCTCTGGGCCACAAGGATCCGCTCGCAGGCAGAACAGCGGCTCCCCTCAGTCTTTCCGAACTGGGTACAGGTGGCCTCCCATCCGGGAATGGGTTCCGGAGTATGAAGGGCCAAGTCGGCCTTGTCCCCACAGTCACACTCCCGCCAATGGCTGGAGCCATCGTTTTTCCATTCTGCCGAATATTCGTGAGTGTGGGAGGGCTCCAGCTTCTCTATGACCTCTGTCCGCATCTCATAACCGCAGACGGAGCAGGAGAAGGTTTTAAGCCCTTCCTCCTCTTCCGTGGCGGGCTTGGTCACGACCCCGGAATTTTCCGTATGGGCAACCCGTCCTGTCTCCTCACGGCAGACGGTACACTCCCGCCAATGGCCGGAGGCGTCACTGTTCCAGTTTTCCGGGAAGGTATGCTCCTTGCGGGGGATATCCTCCTGGGCCACAAGGATCCTTTTACAGACCGAACAGCGGCTCCCCTCGGTTTTTCCAGCTTGGGTACAGGTGGCCTCCTGACCCGGGATAGGCTCTGGCGTATGATTCTCCAGATCATCCTTTTCTCCGCACTCACACTCATACCAATGGCTTTTCTCATCATTTTCCCAGGTGGCGGGAAAATGATGCTCATGGGAGGGCGGAGCCTCCTCCACAATAACCGTCCGCTCCACTGTGGTGGTGTGACCGGCATGGTCTGTCAGTGTATAAACTACTTCATAGGTGTCAGGCACATTTGTATTCACATTTGTAGCGTCGATTTGCAGCTTTCCCTCGATCTCCGGATCCAGATTATCCGTGGCCACGGCACCCAATTCCGTATAAGGGGTTCCCTGCTGGATCCTCTGCGGGTTATCCCCTTGCAGGGTGATCTCCGGCGGGGTGTTGTCTATACATATTTTCTCAGAGGTGACAGCGGGAGAATCTTTTGCATTGTAGCGGATCGCTCCGGCTGGAATATCCATCCAGATAAACCCATCTCCCGCCTCAGACGCATTTCCGCCTGGAATTGTTATTGTCATTGGATTTCTTAATGCACTGCCACTCATTCCTGCCCCGGATGCAGTTCCTGATTTGGAATACCTAAAAATGCTAAAAGGGTCAATTAGATCTGGTGATAACAATTGATCTCCTATTTTTGTTGTAATTATAACCGTTGAAGTTTCACCCTTGCGGAGAACCATTTTTGTCGGCTTGGATACTTCCACCACAGGGCCGGGAAGCAGATTGGGATCCCTGAAGCCTACTTGGATCGTGGCCTTATCCGGGGTGATCTCCTCCACCTTCAGGTATGCCCCTGTATGAGTTCCGTCATAAAAGTCGCTGCTGGGGGTTGTGTCCGAGGAAAACTCGTCCCCGGCCATATAAATATCCCCGGCCTCATACTCTTCAGTATCTGCCGCACCGCTTTTATAAACCGGTTTGACATGTCTGGCATGTTCAGTATACGGCTTATCAATACGAGTAGTATCTATATAGGCATTACAATGCCAGACCACAACTCCGGGAGCTTCATCATACACAAGCTGTCCTCTTGGATCCCACATCATCCCTCCAGCGCGGTACTCCGCCAAGTAATACTCCGCAAAGGGGAAGGCCGTCAGATCCGGGATCAATACTACCGCCTTATTGCTGCCATCTAAGCTTTCCACTTCCACAAACTGATCTACCGGAGCCAGTTCCACTAACCTCACTTCATCATCGTCATTGGTCAGAATAATGGGGTCTATCCAGTCCAGCAGGTATTTATAGTATGGGTTGACATACCGGCCCTCACCCGCCATCAGCTCAAACATACCGGAAATTACATTATTTTGAAAAGACGGAGTAAGATTATAAGAATCTGGTAATCCCAGCAAATGTCCGGTTTCGTGCATACATGTGCTCAAATTTGAAATCTCACCATAGGGTTGGCCATTGAGGGTTAAATCTCCATGGTATATCCCCAAAATACGGGCATAGTCGTAAAGCTGATATCCATTCACTTCTCCGTGTAGCCGGAAGATGGCGCCATTTACTTTTGATCCTTGGGCAAAGGCTTTTAGTTCACAGATAATCAACCCGTCTATGGTTCCATCTCCGTCATTATCAAACTGGGAGATATCCAACCCTTGGTCACAATAATAGTTCAGCGCGTCTCGGTACATCTGCTGCCGCAAATCTGAATCTTCCTCATACCAGTGGCTGGTACGAGGAGCCTGATAGGCTGGCAGAACCGTCCCATTGATATCCAGTTTCCCATAGGATGCCTGATAATAGAAGCCGCGGAGAGACAATGTCAGCATTTCCGCATTTGGATCATAGGGAGCAAAAAACAACTCCTGCCACCGGTCTCTGTCAAAGGCCTCCGCCCGTTGTGGCTCCTCCTTGTAGGCGATAGGGAGTACCAACATATTCACATTCCCCGTTGATGGTAACATTTTGAACGTGTGCTCAGACCCAGGCTTTATCAACCGCATGGGAGAGATTCCCAATTCTTGCTGCAGTTCAATTGCTTTCTTTTCCAATAGCGCCCCGTGTAACTCTTCAAGAACAGCTTGCTCTGTATAGCAACATCCGTATTGAAAATCAATATCGGATGGGTCTGGTTCGTTTGCAAAAACTGATAATGGTGCCATCATTTGCGTTATTAGCGCCACTATCACAAAAGAGACCAATATCCTTTTCATCGCAAGATCCTCCGAGATATTGTATGTTAAGTTCTTGTCATTAGAATAACATAAATGTACAATTCGGCCAATAATATTCCGGCTTAATCAAAAATACTTATACATATTACACAACATAATTTGACCTAAAAGGGAGACAGCAGGGAAACAGCCCACGGTGCGGATATTCGTTTCAATGACAAAGAACGCCCCGCATTTCCCCCGTTGACGTTCCGTTATTTTCGTGAGATAATATAGTGATACCATATTACATATAAGGGGAGAGCATTTTGACCCAATTTCTGCTGCGCCACTTTGTCCCCGGCTGGGAAAACACCACCGACCCGGAGATCCGGGAGCGCTACGGCGTTTTGTCCGGGATCACGGGGATCCTTCTGAACCTGTGCCTGTCCGGGGGAAAATTCCTGGCGGGGATCGTAACGGGGGCGGTCTCGGTCACCGCCGACGCCTTCAATAACCTTTCCGACGCCGCCACCTCGGTGGTGACCCTGGTGGGCTTCCGCCTGGCCGGGCGGGGGGCGGACAAGGATCACCCGTACGGCCATGGCCGGATGGAGTATCTGGCGGGTCTGGCCGTCTCGGTGGCCATCCTCCTGGTGGGGGTGGAGCTGGCCAAGGGGGCCCTGGACAAGATCCTCCACCCGGAGATGGTGCGCTTCTCCTGGCTCTCGGTGGGTATCCTCTGCGCCTCTATCCTGGTAAAGCTGTGGATGTACCTCTTTAATAAGGATCTGGGCCGCCGGATCTCCTCGGCGGCCATGGCCGCCACCGCCGCCGACTCCCTCAGCGACTGCGTGGCCACCTCCGCCGTGCTGGCGGGCCTGCTGGCGGGCCACTTTTTCCAGCTCTCCATCGACGGCTGGGTGGGGATCGTGGTGGCCGCTTTCGTCCTCCGGGCCGGGTGGGAGGCCGCCAAGGACACCGTGGATCCCCTTCTGGGCAAGGCCCCCGATCCCGCTCTGGTGGAGGGGATCCGCCAGACCGTCCTGGCCCATCCGGAGATCGTGGGAGTCCACGACCTGATGGTTCATGACTACGGCCCCGGCCACGTGATGGCCTCCCTCCACGCGGAGGTCTCCATCGACGCGGATATGGCCGCCACCCACGATGTGATCGACAATGTGGAGCGGGAGCTGGGGGGCAAATACCACCTGATCGCCACCATCCACATGGATCCCATCGCCACCAATGACCAGCGGGTCACCGAGGCCCGGGGGGAGATGCTTTCCCTGGCCCGGCGGCTGGATCCCGCCATGACTATCCATGACTTCCGCATGACCGAGGGCCCCAGCCACACCAACCTGATCTTTGACGTGGTGGTGCCCCACGGCTGTACCCTCTCCGACGAGGAGGTGCGCCGGGAGCTGGGCCGGCTGGCCAAGGAGAGGGATCCCCGGTACATCACCGTGATCCAGGTGGATCACAGCTATGCATAGGCCATAAAAAAATGTTCACAGTCTGTTCATGGAAAAATGGCGGAAAACGGATATGATTTGAAGGAAAAACCCCCGTTTTGTTCGGCGGAATTTCTTCCATATCTGCTATATTTTAGAAATAAGTTCCATGAAATGACAAGAAAGGGAAAAAGAGGGAGGGCTACGTATGCCGCAAAAGATCCTGATCGTGGAGGACGAGGCCAACATCGCCCAGCTCCTTCACCTCTATCTGGAGAAGGAGGGCTACGAGACCCAGATCGCCCCCGACGGAGGCAAAGCGGTGGAGCTGTTCCGCGCCTTTGCCCCCGACCTGGTGCTGCTGGACATCATGCTCCCGGTGATGGACGGCTGGAGCGTGCTGGCCAAGATCCGTTCGGAGAGTAAGACTCCGGTCATCATGCTCACCGCCAAGGGGGAGACCACCGACCGGGTCACCGGCCTGGAGCAGGGGGCGGACGACTACATCGTCAAGCCCTTTGAGACCAAGGAGGTACTGGCCCGGATCCGGGCGGTGCTCCGCCGGACGCTGGGGGAGGAGGTTAGCGGGGAGAAGAGGCTGAGCTTTGACAAGCTGGTCATCAACCTGGACGCCTACGAGCTGATGGTGGACGGCAAGCGGATCGACACTCCCCCCAAGGAGCTGGAGCTGCTGTACCACCTGGCCTCCGCCCCCAACCGGGTGTTCACCCGGAACCAACTGCTGGACGAGGTGTGGGGCTTTGACTACTTCGGGGACTCCCGGACCGTGGACGTCCACATCAAGCGTCTGCGGGAGAAGCTGGAGGATGTCAGCGAGAAATGGAGCCTGAAAACCGTGTGGGGCGTGGGCTATAAATTTGAGGTGACGGGGTCGTGAGGACCCTCTACCGGCGGCATTTCGCCATGATGGCGGCGGTGATCCTGGTGGCCTTCTCCCTGCTGGGGGGGGCCTTCGCCGCCCTGAGCTACCAATATATCATCCGGGATAAGCAGGAGGCCATGGGGCGCAACGCCAGCTATGTGGCCAGCTTTACCAGCTCCTACCTGTCCAACGGGTTCAGCTCCAGCATCCAGGATACGGGCTACCAGCTGTATGTGGCCTCTCTGGCCAATATCTCGGGATCCACCGTGATCCTGGCGGAGAACACCGGGGAGATCGTCTACGCCTCCTCGGGGGCCGGGACGGGGAGTTTGCTCAGCGGCATGGTGCCTCAGGACTGTATGGATCAGATCGCCAGGGAGGGCAGCTACGCCCAGCGCAGCAGCCTGGGGGGGCTTTTGTCCGATAAATGCTTTGTCACCGGGGTTCCCATCCTTCAAAGCTCCTTCATCACCGGCCAGACCTACCAGCGGGGGGTGGTGCTGGTGGTGAGCGACACCACCACCCTGACCACCATGTGGCAGGATCTGGCGGTGATCTTCCTGTTCTCCGCCATGGTGGTGCTGCTGCTGGCCTCGGCCCTGAGCTCGGTGACCTCCCACTGGCAGACCAAACCCCTGAAGGATATGGCCGAGGCGGTGAGCCGGTTCGGCCAGGGGGAGTTTGACGCCCGGGTGGAGGGCTGCGAGGATCGGAAGGACGAGGTGGGGGAGCTGGCCGAGGCCTTCAACGCCATGGCCGACTCCCTGGCCAAGAGCGAGGCCCAGAGAAGCGAGTTCATCGCCAACGTGTCCCATGAGCTGAAAACCCCCATGACCACCATCGCCGGCTTTGCAGACGGGATCCTGGACGGCACCATCCCCCGGGAGAGGGAGGCCGACGCCCTGAAAACCATCTCCTCGGAGACCAGAAGGCTTTCCCGGCTGGTGCGGCGGATGCTGGATCTTTCCCGGCTCCAGTCCAGCGAGAATGTCACCGCCCAGGAGCGGTTCGATATCAGCGAGCTGCTGCTGCGGGTGCTGGTGAGCCTGGAGGGGAAGATCACGAGCCGGGGACTGGATGTGGAGACCAGTCTGCCCGACGGGCCCGTGATGGTGTGGGGGGATCCCGACGCCATCACCCAGGTGTGCTATAACCTGCTGGACAACGCGGTGAAGTTCGCAGCCCCGGAGACCGCCCTGGGCCTTGGGATCCAGGTGAAGGGGGAGAAGGTCTGGGTAACGGTGCGGAACCTGGGGGAGACCATTCCTCCGGAGGAGCTGGGGCAGATCTTTGACCGGTTCCACAAGACCGACCGGTCCCGAAGCGTGGACCGGGAGGGGGTGGGCCTGGGGTTGTACATCGTCAAGACTATCATCAACAACCACCGGGAGACCATCACCGCCAAGAGCGAGGACGGGGTGACGGAGTTTACTTTCACGCTGACCATCGCGTGACAGGACGAACTGTTTGAGGCCGGGGCGGGCTGACCTTGCCCCGCCCCTCTTTGGAGAGAAGAATAGAGAGGAAAGGAGGGGGCTTATGCGGAACAACTATTTCGACTTCAACAACTGGAGCCGGGAGAGCATGGAGCCCCAGAGATGGGAGCCGGGGGAGCGGCCCGGGCCCTATGGGGAGATCCCGGGGGAGGCGAGAGCTCTCCGGGAGGAGGTGGGCCGCCGCCCCCAGGGCAGGCAGAGCCGGCCAGCCCGGAGAGAACGGCGGCGGGGGGCGAGGCCCGGGGAGAGAGCCGACGGCTCCACCGGATTTTTCTTTCTGCTGGCCATGATCCTGATCTCGGTGTGCGTGGCCCTCTATTTTCAGGGGGGGCTGCCCGCCCTTCCTGCCCAGGGGAGCTGGGACTGGGAGGAGTGGGACGGCTGGCGGCGGTATGATTACATAGAGGGCTACGAGGAGCTGGACTGGGTGGAGGAGCTGAAGGACACCACCATCCCGCGGGCCCCCGTGGGGGGAGAGGCCTCCCTGCTCCTGACCCCCGCCGGGGAGACGGCCCTGACCCCCCAGGAGATCTACCGCCAGGTGGGCCCCTCGGTGGTGGGGATCCGCACCTTTGCGGGGCAGGATATCTACATGGGCACGGGGATCATCCTGACCTCCGACGGCTATATCATCACCAACGCCCACGTGATCGCCGGGGGACGGCGGGCCGACGTGGTCTTTTCCGACAATACCAAGGCAGAGGCCCTGCTGGTGGGCTACGACCAGGGGACGGATCTGGCGGTGCTGAAGATCGACAGGACGGAGCTGCCCGCCGCTACCTTTGGGGATTCCTCCCAGCTGCAGGTGGGGGATCCGGCCTACGCCATCGGCAACCCTCTGGGGGAGGAGCTCTACGGCACCATGACCGACGGCATGATCTCGGCCATCGACCGCGCGGTGGACATGGACGGGCAGTCCATGACCCTGCTCCAGACCACCGCGGCCCTGAACTCGGGGAACTCTGGCGGGGCCCTCATCAACGCCGCGGGGCAGGTGGTGGGGGTGACCAACATGAAGATGATGTCCGAGTGGGAGACCATCGAGGGGCTGGGCTTTGCGGTTCCCTCGGCCCTGACCAAGGAGGTGGTGGATCAGATCATCGCCACGGGCAGCTATGTGGGGCAGCCCGCCCTGGGCATTAAGGTGAAGGATCATTTTGATGGGAGCGGGGAGCCCGACGGGGCGGAGGTGTCCAGCGTGAAGGAGGCCTCGGGGGCTTACGGACTGCTGTACACCGGGGACATCATCATCAGCGCCAACGGGGAACCGGTGACCAGCACCAAGGATCTCCTCCGGATCCGGGAGGGTCTGGGGGCGGGGGAGGAGCTGCACCTTGTGGTCTGGGCGGGAACGCTGCCCGGCGGGGAGGAGCGGCGGCTATTGGAGATATCCTTCCCCCTGGGGTACAGCAACGCCATCAATGACAGCGAGGATTCCGTCCAGCGGCGGGATTGAGATAGGTAAAAAACGGGCGTCCCGGAAACGGGACGCCCAAAGCATAGTACGGGGAGAATGGAATGAACACGGGTTGAGATCGGGTGTGCCGATCCGACCACAAGAATTTTATACCATAATTTCCAGATATTGTCAACCACAAGTTTCTGTCGAAGGAGGGCAGAGGGGGTGGGGAGAAGTAAAAAAACACAAAGAGGAGTGAAAAAAGGAGTGACTTTTTGGTAAAGGTGTGGTATAATACAGGTGAGGGGAAGCCACTCAGGCGGCCCCAGCCAAAGAAACCGCAAGGCAGAAGGAGTTGACGACCGTATGAAGTTCACCTTTACCGATAAGAAGGTCACACTGCCCAAATCAGTCCACGACTATGCGGAGAAGAAGGTGGGGAAGCTGGATCGCTACTTCCCCGGAGAGGCGGAGGCCTCTGTGGTGTTCAGTGTGGAGAAGGGGAGGAACAACGCCGAGGTGACGGTGCGCTCGGGAGGAACCATCTACCGGGTGCGGGAGAGCACCTCAGATATGTTTGCCACCATCGACGCCTCGGTGGCGGATATTGAGCGGCAGCTCCGGAAGAACAAGGCCCGGCTGGAGAAGCGGCTGCGGAAGGACGCCTTTGTCCGCACCCCGGAGGAGACCAGCTTTGCCCCCGAGGAGCCGGAGGAGGAGTACCGGATCGTCCGCACCAAGCGGTTTGCCATGAAGCCCATGTCCGCTGAGGAGGCGGTGCTCCAGATGAAGCTGCTGGGACACACCTTCTTCGCCTTCCGGAACGAGGACGAGGGGGGCGCCTTCGCCGTGGTCTACCAGCGGGACGACGGAGATTACGGTCTGATCCAGGAGGGGGACTGAGGGGAAAATATCCCACCCTGAAAAGCTGAAAGGGAGGAGCCGGGGCCTTTGTCCCGGCTCCTTTTTATGGGGACTGACATAGAAAAGGGCCGCGCTGTATGACTTGCAGCGCGGCCCTTTTTTCTTTTGTGTTCAGCCGCCCAGGCTCATTCCGGAGCCCAGGCCGTCCTTGTCCAGCATCCGCTCCAGCACCTCCACGTCGGTGGCGATGTCCATGGCCTCGGTACGGAAGAGCTGATCCAGCTGCTTTTCAAAGCCCTCCACCACCTTATCCATCATGTCCTCAATGCGGCGCTTGGCGGCGGAGATGTTCTCCCCCTCCACCCCCTGGGACTCCAGCTGGGCATAGGTGCGCAGAAGCTTCAGGGTGGTGGGCAGGTAATAGTTGAGGAACTGGCGCAGCTCGGCGGCCTTGGCCGGGTTCTGCCGCTGGTAGTCCAGGATCTTGCCGGTGATCTCCCCGATCCGGTCGATCTTCCGGCTCATCTCGTCGTCGGGGATGGCGTCGTTCACCGCCTTGATCTGGCGGAGGATGGCGTCGTCCTCATCCTCCTTGGGCGGGGCCTTGGGGGCTTCCGGCGCTGGAGGTGGGGGAGCCTGCTCCCGGCGGGGGGACTCGTAGCCCTGGTCGGTGAGGACCAGCCGCCCGGAGGCCCGGTCTATGTACCCCATGGGCAAAGTCCCGTCGGAGAGCATCCGCTGGAGGTCGGAGAGGACCTTCCTCTCGCTGATCCCGGTGGCGCCCGCCAGGTCGGAGATAAACACGGAGTTCCGGTTGCCGATGACCCCCATATAAAGCCGCTGCCGCCGGCCCAGCCGGGTGCGGGACAGGCCGGTCCAGGCCATGGCCAGCCCCGCGCAGAAGAAGCCGAAGAGGGGAAACCAGGTGTCCCAGAAGGCAAGGCCGTAGTTGCTGAGCTCATCCACCAGGGGGATCAGAGTGCTGAAGCTGATCAGGCCGCCCAGGAAGGTGAGGCTTTTACCGCTCTTGGGCTTACGGAACCGCCAGCGCTTCCCGGCCCCGCTCTGGGGCTGGGCCTTTTGCGGTCCGGTGGGCGCGCCGCCGTAGGAGTAAGGCCGCTGGGCGGTATCCTGCCCAGCTCTGGCCGCCCCTCCCGCCGGAGGGGCGGTGGGGGATCGATAGCCGCTTCCGGCCTGGGTCTGCCGGGAGCCGGCCTGGGCGGTGGTCTGGAAGGGCGGGGTCTGCCGCCGCTGACCCTGGGAGGAGGGGCTGGAATTCTGCTGGGACTGCCCCGTGGGGATGCTGACGCCGCCCAAATTCAGGAACAGAAGGATCATTCCCGCAGGCCAAAAAAATATGAACCCCAGGACGATAGCCCACCAGGGGATGTTGGATTCCGGTTTGTTGGACATGACGCACCTCCTGCGTGCAGGAATGAAACCTGGATAAATTCATAGGCTATGCTATGTTATTGACAAACCATAACTACACTATCATACAACGATTTTGCCCGGATGTAAAGAAAAAAACCGCACTGGAAAAGAACGGATGTAACCGTTCTGTTATTGCTTTTTGTGAGGAAAGCTCGTATAATGACTCTATATCTTGTGTTATTAGCTGGAGTGATCGCATATGGAAGGAAAAAACGGAGGAAAGCGGCTTGTCACCGAGCCGAAAAAGGGGCCCGGCGGGGGCAGGATCGCGGCCATCGCCGCCGCGGCTCTGGCCGCTGTGCTGCTGGTGGGGTACGCGGGGCTGTGCGCCTACGCGGGAGGGAGGATCTACCCCAACACCACCGCCTTTGGCCTGGACATCTCCGGGATGGACAGGGAGGAGGCCCGAAGGGCCGTTCAGAGCCAGGCGGCCGCCCTCACCCAGGGCAGGAGGGTGGAGCTTCGGGAGCCCTCCAGCGGGGCGGCGGTGTCCCTGGAGCTGGAGGGGCTGGTTTCCCAGCTGGAGCTGGAGCTGTGGCCTGGGGAGTATGACCGGGGCCGGGCGGTGACGGGGATCAAGTACCTGTCCCACCTGTTCTCCGGGGAGACTGCGGATATCTCCGGAGATA
The DNA here is from genome assembly GCA_022792495.1 of Oscillospiraceae bacterium. Classification (GTDB taxonomy): domain Bacteria; phylum Bacillota; class Clostridia; order Oscillospirales; family Oscillospiraceae; genus Vermiculatibacterium. The sequence goes on along the minus strand of JAAWBD010000056.1, from coordinate 7,295 downwards.
TGGCCTTTACCCCTGAGGGCCAGGAGCGGCTGGAGGAGGCCCTGGAGGAGCTGTCCCGGAAGGCGGGGGTGGCGGGGAACGAGACCACCTACCGGATCACGGAGGAGGAGCTTATCTTTACCAAGGGCCGCACCGGCAGGACCCTGGATGTGCAGGAGGCCTCCAGCCAGCTGCGGCAGGCCGTTTTTCACGGTCTTTCCCAGGTGGAGGTGCCCGTGGTGGAGGCCCCTCCCGCCGAGCCTGACATGGAGGCCATCCGGGAGGAGCTCTACGCCGAGGTCTCCGACGCCTACCTGGATCGGGAGACCGAGGAGATCGTTCCCTCGGTGACGGGGAGGGATCTGGATCTGGAGGCCGCCCGCATCGCCCTGAGCCAGACCGCCGACGGAAAGGTCTGCCGGGTGCCCCTGCAGCTCACCCAGCCTAAAATGACCACCGAGCAGCTCAGCGAGAGCCTGTTCCGGGACGTGCTGGGGGAGGCCACCACCCGGGTCACCGGCACAGCCATCCGCCGGGAGAACGTGAGCGTGGCTGCCGCCCATGTGAACGGAACCATCCTCTTCCCAGGGGAGGAGTTCTCCTTTAACCAGACCTGCAGCCCCTACGCTGTTTCCAATGGGTACGGAAAGGCCACCGCCTACGTCAACGGCCTGTCCAAGGACACGGTGGCGGGAGGGGTGTGCCAGGCCTCCTCCACCCTCTACTGGGCGGTCCTCAAGGCCAACCTGGAGGTGCTGGACCGCCGGCCCCACCGGTATGAGCCCTCCTATGTGAAGGGGGGGCTGGACGCTACCGTTTTCGGCAACTACGGGGACGAGGGGAGCACGGATTTCCGCTTTAAGAACAACACGGAGGAGCCCCTGCGTATCACGGCGGAGATGGACGGGAAGAATTACCTGAAGGTCACCATCTCCGGCACCGACACCACCGGGATCCACGGGGAGCCTTACTCCACCAACCGGGTGGTGACCCAGGCCTACCAGACTATCTACGAGGCCAGCGCCAATGTGCCCCAGGGCACCACCCAGAAGGATCCCGAGCGCACCGGCTACAACGGGGTCACCATCGATACCTACCAGAAGCTGGTGGACAAGGAGGGGAACACGGTCTCCGAGACCAAGCTGTACAGCACCAGATACTACCACCGGAACGAGACCATCCTCTTCAACCCGGCGGATCTGGCCCTGTGGAACATTGACCCGGTGACGGGGATCCGGACCGATCCCCCCCCGGCCGTCGAGACCCCCGCCGGCGGGGAGGAGACCCCTATCCCCCAGGAGACAAGCCCCCAGCTCCCCCCGGAGGAGACCGGCATTGCCCCGCCTCCTGAGGCAGGTGAGCCCACCCTCCCCCCGGTCAGTCAGGAGCCCTCTCTGCCCCAGCTGACCCCGCCCCCGGCGGAGCTCCCCAGCGCCACCCCGGAGCCGTCCCCGGCGGAGACCCAGACTATTCTGCCCCCCGGCACTATCCTGGGAGGGTGAGCCTTTGGCGAAGGAGAAAGAGACAATGAGCTTTCAAGGCTTTGACCCCGCGGTGGTGGATTTTATGTGGGGGATCCGGTTCAATAACAGCCGGGAGTGGTTCGAGCCCCGGAAAGAGGAGTATAAGGCGGTATTTGAGGCGCCCATGAAGGAGCTGTGCCGGGAGCTCTACGCCGCCTTCTCCGCTCGGCACAAGGATCTGACCCTGACCAGCCGGGTCAGCCGGATCTACCGGGACGCCCGCCGCCTTTTTGGCCGGGGGCCTTACAAGGATCACCTGTGGCTCACCGTGTCCGCTCCGGCGGAGCGCTGGGCCTGCCAGCCCACCTTTTGGTTTGAGCTGACCCCGGAGGGGTACAGCTACGGCCTGGGCTACTGGATGGCCCAGGCGGTGACCATGGCCAAGCTCCGGGCCCGGATGGATCGGGATCCCAAGCCCATGGAGAAGCTGGTTCGCCAGATGGAAAAGCAGGATATCTTCCACCTGGAGGGGGAGGAGTTCAAGAGGCTCCGGCCCGCCCCCAGCCGGCTTCTGGAGCCCTGGTACAACAAGAAGGGGGGCTTCTCCCTGTCCTGTGAGCGGGAGCATGACGAGCTGTTGTGGTCGCCGGAGCTGGCCGGGCACATCCTCTCAGGCTGGGAAAGCCTGGTGCCGTTGTACCGCTACCTTTCTACCCTGGACGGGGATCCGGATCCCCGGGAGACCTGATCTGTTTTCCCTCTGGTTTTCGGGGGCCCGATGATGCGTCGGGCCCCTTTTTGTTTCCCTAATTTATTTTTTAAATTATTTTTTCCGGTTGTGGTTTGATTTTTATTTCTATATCCTTTTCTCAGGCGGCCGCCTGAAACCGAGAAAAGGGGAGATACAATGAAACATATGACACTCAGAGGAACCCACTATGAGGCGGGGCTTCAATACGGCTCCGCCCTGGCGGCAGAGGGCTGTTTCCTGCCGGAGCGGGTTCCCTTTCCCATTACGGAGGAGCGGCGGAGCTTCGCCAGGGCCTGTCTTCCGGCCTATCAAATCCACTTTCCGGAGCTTCTGGAGGAGATACGGGGCCTGGCCCGGGGCCAGGGCTGTGGGGAGGAGGTGCTCCGGACGGTGCTGCTGAGCATGTACGCCCTGCCTCCCGCTTGTGGCTGCTCCTGCTTCGCTTTCTCAAGGGGAGGGCAGACCCTTCTGGGCCGGAACAGTGACTTCTGGCTGGCCCTGGAGGATCGCAATTTGAACGTGCGCTACCGGCTCTCTCCGCCTGCCCACGGATTTACCGGCAGTACCACCGCTTTTCTGGAGGTGGAGGATGGGGTCAATGACCGGGCACTGGCGGTGGGGTTGACGGCGGTGGCTCCGGCCAGGATAAAGCCGGGGTTCAACGCCGGAATGCTGGTGCGGTATCTTCTGGAGAAATGCGCCTCTGTTCCCCAGGCTCTGAAGGCCCTGGAGACTTTGCCCATCGCCTCGTCCCAGACCCTCACCCTGGCCGACGGCGGCGGGGAGATCGCGGTGGCGGAGTGCTCCGCCCAGGGTCTCCGGATCCTCCGCCCCACAGCGGATCGGCCCTTTGTCCATGCCGTGAACCGTTTTGTCTCTGATCTCCCGGCTCCGGCGGGAGACGACTGGCGCTCCGGAGAACGTCGGGAGACCCTGGAGAGGGCGCTGTCCGCTCACCGGGGCGCTATGGGCGTCGACCAGGCCCAGGCGCTCCTGTCGGGAAAGCGGGGATATCTCTGCCAGTATGACCCCACCGGCGGAAAGGGCACTGTCTGGTCGGTGATCTACGACCTGACAAACAAACGCATCCACCGCGCGGAAGGCAGCCCCGCCCATTATCCCTACCTCCGGGAGCTCTTTCCGCAAGGTGCAGCTTTCCGGCCAAGCCCTTAGAGCGGCGCGTCCTGTTTCTGCCATCGCGGGGGCAGGGGGCGCGCGGGGATCCGCTTTTTCCCTTTCCACTTTTCCCTTTTAAGTTTTCCTTTTCCGGACATACTACCCGTAAGAATGAGGGAAAGGGGAGAGGAAAATGGCGGACAAAAAAAGCTGGATCCTGGGGATGCTGGCCCTTTCCCTCCTCCTGGCCGGCCTGATCCAGGCGGCTCCCACCGCCGCCCTTCCGGCGGACGGCCCCGCCCGGATCGAGACCGACCGCCCCCTGGTGGCCCTCACCTTTGACGACGGCCCGCGCCGCTCCACCACCACCGACCTGCTGGACGGTCTGGCCCAGCGGGGGGTGAAGGGAACCTTCTTCCTGGTGGGGGAGATGATCCCCGGCAACGAGGATCTGGTGCGCCGGATGGACGAGGAGGGCCACCAGATCGGCACCCACTCCTACGACCATGTCTACCTTACCGGTCTGAACGCCGCCGACTTCTCCCGCCAGGTCTCCCGGACGGAGACCCTTCTCCAGGATATTCTGGGTCACGGGGGCTTTGCCCTCCGTCCTCCCTACGGCATGATCGACAACGGGGTGGAGAAGCGAACCGGGAGCCCCCTGATCCTCTGGTCGGTGGATCCGGAGGACTGGGACGACAAAAATACCGACCGGATCGTGGAGCATATCGTCGCCCAGGTCAGGGACGGGGATGTGATCCTACTCCATGATATCTACCCCACCTCGGTGGAGGCCGCCCTCCGGGTGGTGGACGAGCTCCACCGGCAGGGCTACCTTTTTGTCACGGTGGAGGAGCTGGCCCATCAGCGGCATGCGGAGCTGAAGCCGGGGGAGACCTACCGCTGCTTTTACCCCTGATTTTTTCCTTGGGTGTATCCAAACGTACAACGAAGCCCCTGTTTCCTCCCATAGTATTCCCGCCGGCCAATGATTACAATTTGATAAAACTTCCTAAATCAAGTTGACGATAACAGGGGAAGCGTGTAAAATAGAGGAGAAAACCAGCGGGAGGGAACGCCTATGCCACGACAGAGCAATAACGAACTGATCAAATGCGAATACTGCGGCGAGATGTACGCCGCCAGCTATAAACACTGTCCCTTCTGCAACGAGGACGGCACCGGCCGCTGGGACGACCCGGAGACTTTGGAGGAGGAGTACTACGACGACGAGCTCCCCGTCCGGGGCGGCCGCCGTCTGGCGGGAGGCGGAGGAAGGGGCTCCCGGGGGGACGGCCCCTCGGTGGGCCGGATCATCAGCTGGGTGCTGTCCCTGGCCCTTATCATCGCCGCGGCGGGCATCCTTTTCTCCATCGCCCGCTCCTTCCTGGACTTTGGGAAGAAGGAGCCCAAGCCGGTGGAGAGTCAGCCTGTGGCGGAGAGCCAGCCTCCCGCCATCCCCATGCCCACCCTGCCCCCCACAGAGCCTACGCCGGAGCCCAGCCAGCCCCCTGCCCCCGGGCCCGAGGTGCCCACGGTGGATCTGGTGCTGCCCACCGACTTTAAGCTGCGAAAAACCGATATCACCTTCTTCACCGTGGGAGAGAAGGATCAGATGCAGGCGATCCTGACCCCCTCCGACGCCCACGCGGTTATCGTCTGGTCCTCCAGCGACCCCAATGTGGCCACGGTGAGCGAGAGCGGCCTGGTCACCGCTGTGAGCCGGGGCACCGTAAACATCACCGCCACCATTGAGGGGGTGGGCCAGCGCACCTGTATCGTCCGCTGTAATCTCCAAAATAGCGGCGGAAGCGCCCCCTCCGTGGAGAACACCTCCGCCCCCGCCGGCAGCCTGACCCTCAGCCGGGAGGACTTCACCCTCAGCAGTGTGGGGGAGAGCTGGACGCTGAAGGTCTCGGGCACCAGCTCCCCGGTGACCTGGGCCTCCTCCAACACCTCGGTGGCCACGGTGGACGGCAGCGGCAAGGTCACCGCCGTGAGCAAGGGGGTCTGCAACGTCACCGCCACGGTGGACGGGGTGACCCTGAAATGTATTGTCCGCTGTACCTTCTGATCAGGTTTACATAGAGGAGAGACAGCCCTGCAGGGCTGTCTCTCCTTTTTTCTCTTATCTTTGTGGAAACCGCTTACGTAAAAGGGACGGAACCTTCGGAATCTGTACGAACTGCCCAAAAAATGGGGATATCACAAATAACCGCAGAATTGTCCAGTGGAAATCTGTCCCCGGCCTTTGTAAAATATGTGTATACCGAGCGCGATAGTTGTCCCTTGCATTGGCGAAAACCACAATAAACAGAAGGAGGAACACGAACTATGAAAAAGCGCGTACTGGCATTGACCCTTTCCCTGTCCCTGGTGGCCGGCCTGCTGGCGGGCTGCGGCGGCCAGAAGGATCCCGAGCCCACCCAGGCCAACAATCCCGATCCCACCCCCGAGGCCAGCAAGGCCCCTCCCGCCCCCGTGGAGAACCTGACCGAGGTTCAGAAGATCATCAAAGAGGCCGAGGGCATGACCATGGAGGAGCTGGCCAAGAAGGCCATCGAGGAGTCCAACGGCAAGACCTTCTTTGGCGTGGGCAACTCCAGCCGGGGCAAGAGCGCCCTGCCTCTGTTCATTGAGTATCTGCAGTCCATCGACCCCAGCTACACCATGGAGTTCGAGTGGCAGCAGCCCAAGAACAACAAGATCTTTGACCAGCTCACCGCCGACTCCCTGAAGGACACCGGCACCTTCGCCATGACCCTCATCCAGGACGGCAACCAGATCGAGTCCAAGATGGTTCAGACCGGCATCCTGGATACATATATCCCCAAGGAGTGGGCCGAGGCCAACGGCACCACCGCCGACGCCCACGAGGGCTACCTGGCCCTCCAGACCCTGAACAAGGTCTTTATGTACAACAACACCGGCTCCAAGACCTATGACAACTGCTGGGACTTCGTGGCCGAGGGGGAGCACGGCCTGTACATGGACATCGACTCCGAGATCGTGGGTAAGAACTTCCTCTATATGCTCACCGCCGACAAGTACGCCGGCTGGATGAAGGAGGCCTTTGAGGCCCTTCCCGCCGAGGAGCAGGCCTACTTCCAGCCCGTCATCGACGAGATGGCCGCTGACGCCGAGTTCCTGGGCCTGGGGGCCGACGGCAAGTACGCTCTGGCCTGGATCAAGCTGTGGGTGGAGTCCTACGCGGCTCAGACCGACGACGGCCCCATCTGCAACACCCTGGTCGACAAGTCCGCCAAGGATCAGTTCGGCCTTCTGGTCTACTCCAAGCTCCGCAGCGTGGAGGAGTCCGCCTCCGTGTCCAAGAACAACATCAACGTGGCGGCCTATGACGAGGGCTACACCGGCATCGGCGGCTACGGCTACTGCCACTACCTCTTCGTCACCGACAACAGCCCCCTGCCCTGGACCGCCTGCGCCTTCATCGCCTACATGACCTGCACCGTGGACGGCTTCTCCGCCTGGGGCAAGGACATGGGCGGCTACTCCTCCAACCCCGTGGTTGCCGAGGGGACCGAGGCCGAGTATGGCCACTCCAAGGGCGGCATGGCCGAGGACGGCACCACCGTGGAGTTCGAGTGCAAGAACGACCGTGGCTACGACTGGTGGACCGGCGAGGGCAAGCTGGTCCTGGAGGATCCCGAGTACTGCGCCGACGTGTCCTTCACCGTGGGCTCCTGGGTGGAGATGCTGACCAAGTACTCCGCGGGCTGATAGGAACCCCCATCACAAAAAAAGCCTGACCAAAGGGCCCGGAGGCCGAGCCTCCGGGCCCTTCCTAAAAGATTCTCCCCCGCACAGCGTCCCCCCGTCAATACTCCTGTGGGACGCGACGACCCGGCGCGCCGCCCAGGCAAGGCACCACCCGCCAATACCATCGTGGGGCGCGACGACCCGGCGCGTCGCCCAGGCAAGGCACCACCCGCCAATACCATCGTGGGGCGCGACGACCCGGCGCG
>JAAWBD010000055.1 GCA_022792495.1 Oscillospiraceae bacterium | reverse complement strand
TTCTATTTCCCGCAGCATGGCTTCAAGCTGGACAGAAAAGAGATTGAAGGAGGTCTTATACTTTTGGTAGGCGACCCAGGGGGCAAGGAATTTAAGCTGGGAAAGGGTCAGCACTCCCACTGTCAGGCAGAGGGCCCAGGTGAAAAGGCGTTTCTCCGCTCTGCTCATCCCTCATACCCCTTGAAATTCCCCAGGATCCGAAAATCCGCTGAGAGCTGGCTGAGCTCGTGGAGGACTCCCTCCATGCCGGGGGCGGTCATGTCGCCGGTGAACTCCACGAAGAAGCGGTACTCCCAGCCCCGGTCGGGGATGGGGCGGGACTCCAGCTTGTGCAGGTTCAGACCGTGGACGGCAAACACGGTGAGGATCTCGTGGAGGGAGCCGGCCTGGTGGGGCAGGGTGAACACCGCGGCGATCTTGTCCCGGCCCCGGCGTAGCTCCAGACGGGGGGAGGCCACCACAAAGCGGGTGAAGTTGGCGGTATTGTGATTGATGGGACAGGCCAGGATATCAAGGCCGTAGAGCTTGGCCGCCCGCTTGGAGCAGATGGCGGCGGCAGTTCTGTCCCCGCTCCGGCTCACCTGCTTGGCCGAGCCCGCCGTATCCAGGGCGGGGATCCGGGCCCATTGGCGGTGGCCGTCCAGGAAACGGTCGCACTGCATCAGGCCCTGCTCATGGGAGTAGACGGTCTGGAGCTCCTCCATGCCCACCCCCGGAAGGGCGGCCAGGCAGTGCTCCACCTTCACCTGCCACTCCCCCACCAGGGAGAAATCATACTGGGCTAAGAGGTCGTAGACCTGGCGGATGGAGCCGGTGGAGGAGTTCTCGATGGGAAGGACGGCGTAGTCCGCCTCCTCCCGGGACAGGGCCTGGAACACGTCGTCGAACCAGGGAAGGCCACGGGAGGAGACCCCTTCCCCAAAGAAGCCGGCGGCGGCCTCCTCGGAGTAGGCCCCGGGCTCCCCCTGGTAGACCACCCTGGGGTCCGTTACCGGCTCCCGCCGAGCGCTGACCTGGCCCAGCCAGCGGGCAAAGCCGGGATCCTCCGCCCCCTCCCGAACCAGCTTCCGCTGCTGGCGGCGGGAGATGGCCATGATGGACTCGTAGAGGGCGGCCACATCCGCCTTCTGGGCGGGGTCGGAGGCCAGGGCGGTCTTGGCGGCCAGCACCTGCCGCTCCCGGCTGCTGTCCAGGACAGGGATGTCTCTCTCTTTTTTATATTCGCCCACCCGTTGGGTCACCGCCATCCGCTCCAGAAAGAGGGGCACCAGCTGGGCGTCGATGGCGTCGATCTGCTGGCGGAGAAGCTCTAATTCATTCATCGGTAGTTCTCCTTATCCATGATAAGTAAAAAATGAAAGGGCATGGCGCCGCCGGATCCCATCACTCTTCACTTTTAAATTCCCAGGGTCTCCCAGGCCGCCAAGGCGGCGGCGGCTTCTATCACGGGGACGGCCCGGTGGACTACGCAGGGGTCATGGCGGCCCTGGATCTCGATCTCCAGCTCCTCCCCGGTGCGGAGATCCACGCTCTCCTGGGGCAGGGCGATGGAGGGGGTAGGGCGGAGGGTCACCTCAAAGACCACGGGCATACCGTTGGTGATGCCGCCGTTGATCCCGCCGGCGTAGTTGGTCTTGGTGAGGATCTTGCCGTCCTTCACCTCAAAGGGATCGTTGGCCTCGGTGCCCCGCATGTAGGCGAAGCCCACCCCGGCCCCGAAGGCCACCGCCTTTACGGCGGGGACGGCAAAAAGGTGCTGGGAGAAGATCCCCTCCACGTTCCGGCCAAAGTCGGGGGCCCCCAGGCCGGCGGGGAGGCCGGACACGGCGCACTCAATGGAGCCGCCCACCGAATCCTCCCCCTGCCTGGCCTCCAGGATGGCCTGGCGCATCTCCTCCCCCTTGGCGTCGTCCAGGACGGGGAAAGGCTTGGCGGCCGCGGCTTTCAACTCTTCCACGTCCTCCCAGGCACGGTCCAATATGCCGTATATGGCGCTGATGTGGGCAGCCACCCAGATCCCCCGCTGGGCCAGGAGCTGCTTGGCCACCGCCCCCGCCGCCACCAGGGGGGCGGTGAGGCGGCCGGAGAAATGGCCGCCCCCCCGGTGATCCAGGCAGCCCTTGGAGGCGATGAACCCGGCGTAGTCCCCGTGGCTGGGCCGGGGGGTGTAGCGCAGGGCCTCGTAGTCTCCCGAGTGCTGGTCGGAGTTCCGGATCACCATACACAGGGGGGTCCCGGTGGTCTTGCCCTCGAAAACTCCGGAGAGGATGTGAACCTCGTCGGCCTCCTTCCGGGAGGTGGAGAGGCCGTCGGCCTTTGGGGCCCGGCGGGAGAGCTCCCAGGCCATGGCGGTCATGTCCAGCTCCAGCCCTGGGGGAACCCCTTCCAGGGTCACTCCGATGGCAGGGCCGTGGGATTCGCCGAAGATGGTGTATCTCATGGCAGGCGGCTCCTTTCTATGAAAAAAGATGAGGAAAGTGAAGGGCTTCGACGTCCGGCGGCGCCACTATTTTTCACTCTTTATTTTCCCGCCCAGGCGGGCATATTCCTCCCAGAAGCTGGGGTAGGATTTGTTTACGCTCGCCCCTCCGGTGAGGGTGACGGGGGATTTGCAGCGGGTGGCGGCGATGGCAGTCATCATGGCGATGCGGTGGTCGTTGAAGGCGTCCACCGTCACCCCGCCGGATAGGGCCTCTTTTCCGTGGACGAGGAGGAAGTCCTCCCCCTCCTCCACCTCTGCCCCCAGGGCGTTGAGCACTGTGGTGACCGAGTGGAGGCGGTCGCTCTCCTTGATCCGCAGTCGGCCCGCGTTGACAAAGCGGGTAACATGGCCTGCGGCCAGGGCCGCAGCGGCGGCCAGGGGGGGGAGCAGGTCGGGGTTTTGGGACATGTCCACCCGGGCTTGGGGAGCGGCGAAGATCTGCTCCTGGAGCTCCAGATACCGCCAATCCCCCTGGAGGGAAGGAGCCTTCATCCCCTCCACCTCCACCGGGTTGCCCAGGGCTCCGGCGGCGAACCAGAACCCGGCCTGGGACCAGTCGGGCTCCACAGCGGCCTGGATGGGACGGTAGGTCTGGTTCCCGGGGATGAGGAAGCAGGGGCTCCCCTCCCGGGGCACCTCCACCACGATCCCCGCCTGGCGGAGGGCGTCCAGGGTCATGAGGATATAGTCCCAGCTCTCCACAGGGGTGGTGGGGACAATACAGCTGTCCCCCTCCAGCAGGGGCAGGGCGTAGAGAAGGCCGGTGATGAACTGGGAGGAGACGTTGCCGGGCAGCTCGTATTTCCCAGGGGATAGCAGTCCCTGCACCGTCAGCGTCCCATCCTTCTGCTGGTAAAAGATACCCTTTTCCCGAAAAAGATCGAAATAGGGCTGCTGGGGCCGCTCCATGAGTCGGCCCTGGCCGGTGAAGATCCCCCCACCCCGGAGGGCCAGGGCCACGGGGATGAGAAAGCGGAGGGTAGAGCCCGACTCCCCGCAGTCCAGCCGGGGCAGGGCCAGACGCCGCAGGGGGGACATGGGGCCCTGCCAGGGGCCCAACTCCTCCAGGCACCGGCGGGTGGCCTGAATGTCCTGGGAATCGGCCAGGTTCCGGAGCCTGCTGCCCTCCCCCGCCAAGGCGGCGGCGATGAGGAGCCGGTGGGCCTGGGACTTGGAGGGGGGCGGGGTGACTTTTCCCGTCAGCTTCGAGGGGGTGATGGTGAGGGTCATATTCCTTCTCCTTACCGTCTGTACAGGGCTTTCAGATTTTGAAGCACCCCGTCCTTACTCATTTTTTTGGGGAAGGCCAGGCCGATTTCCCGGAGGAGGATCATGGTGATGTCCTCCCCCTCCCCCTTTTTGTCCAGGCCGACGGCCTTCACGATATCCTCCCAGCCGCAGTCAATATGGGTGGGAAGGCCAAAGGCCTCCAGCAGACCCGTGAGGACCCGGAGCTCCTCCCCTCGCTCCGTGACCCCCAGGTCAAGGCCCAGCTGTACCGCGGCACACATGCCGGCGGCCACCGCCTGGCCGTGGGTCCAGGTCTCGTAATTCCCCGAGCGCTCATAGGCGTGGCCCAGGGTGTGTCCAAAGTTCAGAAGCATCCGGCGGCCCGTGTCCCGCTCGTCCTCCTCCACAACAGAACGTTTTATATCACAGCAGGTATACAGTACGTGTTCAATATTTTCCATGATCTCCCCCCTGGAGGGGTGGGCGCAGAGGAAGGCAAAAAACTCCCTGTCTGCGATACAGCCGTATTTGATCACCTCCGCCATGCCGTCGGAGAAGGTCTTGTCGTCCAGGGTATTCAAGGTCTCCGGATCCATAAGGACCACCTTAGGCTGCCAGAAGCATCCGGCCAGGTTCTTTCCGGCGGCAAGGTCGATGGCCACCTTACCCCCCACCGAGGAGTCCACCTGGGCCAGGAGGGTGGTGGGGATCTGGATAAAGTCCACCCCCCGCAAAATGGTGGCGGCGGCAAAGCCCGCCAGGTCTCCCACCACGCCGCCTCCCAACGCCACCACGGCATCGGTGCGGGTAAGTCCATAGTGCATCATGGCCTCCCAGAGGGCGGCAAGGTGGGTGGCGCACTTGGCCCCTTCCCCGGCAGGGCCCGCAAACAGCCCCGTATCGAAGCCGGCGTGTTCCAAGCTGTTCTCCACCCGGGCGCCGTAGAGGGGCTCCACATTGGTATCGGTGATAATGGCGATCCGCTTGGCCTTGGGGCAGACCTTCCGGATCTCCTCCCCCACCCGGTCCAGCAGACCGGGGACGATGTGGATGTCGTAGGAGCGGGAACCCAGGTCGATATGGAGGGTCTTCATAAGGCTCACTTCCTTACATTTTACGGGCTGTCATGCTGCAAACAGGTCAGGGCATCTCGGGTTCTAACTCCTCCGACTTCGCAAAATTTCTCCGAAGGGCTTTGCCCTTCTCCAAAATTTCGCTCCGCTCCGTCGTTAGCCCCTCGGTTGACCTGTTCTCCGCACTTCTTTTTATTTTACCATCCTTTTCCCCGCCAGGTCAACCAGGGCGGAGACCTTGTCCATCAGGGTTTTAAAGTGCTCGGGAGTCAGGGACTGCTGGCCATCGCATTTGGCGTTGGCCGGGTCGTTATGCACCTCGATGAGCAAACCATCCGCCCCCGCCGCCACGGCGGCCAGGGCCAGGGGCTCCACCATCCAGTACATTCCCGCCGAGTGGGAGGGATCCACCACCACGGGCAGATGGCTCATCCGCTTGACGGCGGGAATGGCGGAGACGTCCAGGGTATTCCGGGTGTAAGTCTCAAAGGTACGGATCCCCCGCTCGCAGAGGATCACGTTCTCGTTACCCTCGCTCATAATGTACTCTGCCGACATGATCCACTCCTCGTAGGAGCTGGACAGGCCCCGCTTGAGGAGGATGGGCTTGGAGAGCTTGCCCACCTCCTTAAGAAGGTCAAAGTTCTGCATGTTTCGGGCGCCGATCTGGATCACATCCACCTTATCCTCAAAGAGCTGGCAATATTTCGGGCTCATCAGCTCGGTGACGATGGGCATACCGGTGGCTGCCTTGGCCTCCAGCAACAGATCAAGGCCGGGAGTCCCCATCCCCTGGAAGGAGTAGGGGCTGGTTCTGGGCTTGAAGGCTCCCCCCCGGAGAAGGGCGGCGCCGGAGGCCTGCACATCCCGGGCCACCTCCACGATCTGCTTCTCGCTCTCCACCGAGCAGGGCCCGGCGATAACGGAGAAGTTCCCTCCGCCGATGCTGGCGGAGCCCACCTTCACCACCGTATCCTCGGGGTGGAATTTCCGGTTGGCCCGCTTGTAGGGCTCGGATACCCGCATGACCCGCTCCACCTGCTTATTGGTGGAGATCTTGTTGATATCCACCGCAGTGGTATCCCCCACCAGGCCCAGAATGGTACAATCCACTCCGTTGGTGATCCCCACCTGAAGTCCCTGGAGCTGGAACTGGGCCACCAGCTTGTCGATCTCCCGCTGCTCTGTCCCCGGCCTCATCACTATGACCATAAAAACGCACTCTCCTCTCTGGAAATAAAAAAGGGTCTCACTGATGAATGAACATCAATGAGACCCGGAAATGACTGGGCTTTCTGTCCAAAACACCCGGACAGCCTCATCTCGTTCATCCTATTTCCCCGCGGCAAAATACCCCATGCCCATAAATCGGGCATAGGAGGCGAAGAAAAAGGATGCGGTCATGAGGACGCTTTTGCTCATAAAAATCCCTCACCGGAAAAAAGGTTGTTTTCATTATATGCCTGCGAAGGGAAAAAGGCAACAAAAATTTTAACACCACCAAGGGATCGCTCCCCTTATCCTATCTGCTCAAAGGCCCTTTTTAGCTCCTCTACAGCCTTTGCCGCCCGCTCCTCCGGCAGTCCCGCGAACCCCAGGGCCAGGGTTCCCGGCAGCGGGTCGGGGCCCATACAGTACTCCCCCAGCCCCCGCACCCGGTATCCCGCCTGGGCGGCCCGGGCCACTAGGTCGGACTCCTCCCGCCCCGGCAGGGTGAACAGCAGGTGGAGCCCCGCCTCCGCCCCCCGGATCTCCCCCCAGCCGGACAGGGCGGCGCACAGGGCATCCCGCCGACGGCGGTACAGGTTTCCTACCCGCCGCAGGTGCCGCCCGTAGGCCCCCGAGGTGAGGAACCGGCACAGGGCCTCCTGCTCAAAGCGGGATACGGTGGCGCTGGCGTGGTCGAACCTGTTGTGGTATACCTCCAAAAGCTCCGGGGGCAGTATCAGGTACGCCACCCGGATGGAGGGAGCGATGGTTCGGCTGAAGGTGCCCACATAGAGAACCCGCCCCCCCACATCCATCCCCTGCATGGCGGGGATGGGCCGGGAGGCATAGCGAAATTCGGCGTCGTAGTCGTCCTCAATTAAATACCGCCCCGGCCTGGCGTAGGCCCACCGGAGCAGCTCGCTCCGCCGCCCCGCCGGGGTGGTGATCCCCAGGGGGAACTGGTGGGAGGGCGTCACGTAGGCCACATCCGCCCCGGAGGCCTCCAGCGCCTGAACCGCCACCCCCCTATCGTCCACCGCCACCGGAGCCCACTCCCGCCCCAGATTGTCCAGCAGCCGCCGCAGGGATCCATATCCCGGATCCTCCAGCCCAAACACCGCCCGGGGCAGCAGCTGGAGCAGGATCCACATGATCCCCTCCAGTCCCGCCGCCAGCACCACCTGCTCCGGAGTACAGTCCACCCCGCGGTACTGGTGGAGGAAATCGGCCAGGGCATCCCGAAGGGGCCAGTCCCCCTGGCCCTCCCCCCGCTGGAGAAGCTCCGGATTCTCATACACCGCCTCCCGGCTCAGCTTGGCCCAGGTGGAGAAGGGGAACACGGAGGTATCCACCGCGGCGGTGGAAAAGCATTCATCCAATGCCTCTCGCCGCCGCTCCACAGCCATCCTCCGGGGGGTCGGGGCGGGAATGGCGGCCAGGGAGGAGGCCACCCGGAAGCCGCTCCGGGGCAAGGCCTCCAGATATCCCTCCGCCGTCAGGAGCCCATAGGCCTTCTCCACCGTGGTCAGGCTCACCCCCAGATGCTCCGCCAGAGCCCGCTTGGAGGGCACCCGTTCTCCCTCCGTCAGCTCACCGGAACGAATCCGGGCCACCACATATCGGTAGAGCTGGTCGTAAAGAGGCGTCTTATCCTGAAATGCCAGGGTAAATTCCGTCATAAGCTCCCCTCCATCTGACCTTTTCCTTTTTAAATATTATCGCTCATATGAGGAGGTCAGTTTTTTCTATGGTAACAAACTCCTCCCCCCCCGTCAACCCCTGCCCCTTGCAATTTTCTTCCCCATCCATTATGATAACAGCAGTCTTTTATTTCACTTTTCCTTTTATGAGGTGCACGACATGCGGCTTTTTGACTCCCATGCCCATTACTACGACGATTCCTTCGACCCCGACCGGGACGAGCTTCTCTCCTCCCTCCCCTCCATGGGGGTGGAGGGCGTGGTCTGCCCCGGCTGTGACCTGAAGAGCAGCCGGCAGAGCATGGCTCTGGCGGAGCGCTACCCCTTTCTCTGGTTCGCCGCCGGCCTTCATCCGGAGAATCTGGAGGGGGCGGAGCTCTCCCACCTGGGGGAGATCAAAAAAATGGCCGCCCACCCCAGGTGCGTGGCCATCGGGGAGATCGGCCTGGACTACTACTGGGTCAAGATCCCGGAGGCCCGGGCCAACTCCCGGGATTTCTTTGACGCCCAGCTCTCCCTCTCGGAGGAACTGGATCTGCCCGCCATCGTCCACGACCGGGACGCCCACAGGGATACCCTGGACATAGTGAGGGCCCACCCCAAGGCCCGGGGGGTGTTCCACTGCTGCGCCCTCTCCGCCGAGGATGCTAAAACGGCAGTGGAGCTGGGCTGGCATGTCTCCTTCACCGGCAACATCACCTTTCCCAAGGCGAGACGGGCCCTGGAGGTCATCACCACAGTGCCTCTGGAGCGTATCATGGTGGAGACCGACGCCCCCTATATGGCCCCCGAGCCCTTCCGGGGCAAGCGCTGCGATTCCGGCTATGTCTACCGGGTGGCCGAGACCATCGCCCAGATCAAGGGGATCTCCACCGAGGAGGCGGCGGAGGCCACCTTTCAGAACGCCTTACGGTTTTTGGGGATCGACAGGTAAAAAGCGGGCCGCTCATGGGAGCGGCCCGCTTTCTCATATGTGCTACCACAAGTTATATAAATGGAAGCGGTCACGAAACAGGGCAAGTGAATCTTTCCTTATTTTTATCTCTGCATTTGCGGGCAGATCAGAAACCTTAAGCGACCCTTGGATATCTGCTACCCATCCTTTTACAGTGGGATGCAGAAAGGGAACGTCAACGCCTTCAACGGCCTCTCGTTTTCCGCTCTTCTTACAGGCTTTATCATGTTCTGAATAGGCTTTGGCGGCACTTATCAAATATTCTTTGATGGAAGCGACCTCATCTTCATCCAAAGCTGAAAACCGGGAGCGCAGATAGGAGCTCATTACCGTCATGTACCGGCTGCTATTCATTTTGGCGTGACACTGCCGGAAATAACCAATCACATAGGTCTCAATATCCGCTCCAATGGCGGCGAAAAGCCCCGGCAGCCCCTCCTCATGATTTGAGCATCTGCGCCAACCGGTTCCCGCCTCATAATAACCTTTTCCGGTTATAAGACAAGCTATATCCGTCTCGCATCCAACTGTAAACCAGGGCATACCTTTCCATGAGGCATTATAGCAGGAAGCGACCTCTGTGAGATCGTTCCCTTATAAAAGTCCCGTTGGAGCATAATATGGTCATAGATTCCATCGTCATTCTCCCGGCGAAATGCGTAAAATTGGCTGGTACTTCCTTCAAACACAAACTCTGGAAACCGCTGGGACATGTACCCGGCCAATTTCTTTTTAATTGGAATACACCTTTCACCTTGCATAAGGGTTCCTCCCCAGCCCCATTTTTCTTTTTACAGGGAAAAGGCAGAGCCACTCGTAAGAGCGGCTCTGCCTTTTCTTTATTCGTCCCAATCGGCGTAGTCGTCGTACTCCGAGGGATACTGGCAGCATTTCAGGCCCAGTGCCTTGCCAATGCCATGGACGCACTCGGTGATCTTGTCCCAGTAGGCGATAACACAGCAGGCGGCAGCCGCCACGGCCAGACAGGCGGCCACGATCTTCAGTACAAAACGGGCAATCTTCATGATCCCGAACCTCCCTTTCACATAGGTACCCTTAGTTTACACGATTTTCGAGGAAATTACAATCGTTTTCCGCCACTTTTTCCCTTGTAATTTCGGTCAAAATAGAATACAATAGGGAACATAGAATGGAAGAAAATGCTTTGCATTCGGAAAGGAAGGGTTTCCCTATGAAGCTGCAAACGGAAAAGGGCCTTATCACCATCAGCAGCGATGTCTTTAGCAATATCACCGGCGCTGCCGCCACCAACTGCTATGGCGTGAAGGGTATGGCCATCCGCTCCGCCACCGATGGGCTGGTGCATCTGCTGCGCCGGGAGTCCATGTCCAAGGGTGTGAAGGTGACCTACCACGAGGACGGCTCCATCTCCCTGGAGCTCCACATCATTGTGGAGAACGGGGTGAACCTGAAGGCGGTAAGCCGATCCATCATGAGCGAAGTGAAGTATAACGTGAGCCGGGCCACCGGAGTGGAGGTCAGGACCGTGGACGTGTTCGTGGACTTCATGGTCATCGGCTGAAAGGAAGGTACGGCAATATGATTACTACCATTGACGGGGCGCTGTTCGCCCGCATGATCGTCCACGGCTCGGCCTGTATCAGCGCCCAGAAGCAGGAGATCAACGAGCTCAACGTGTTTCCTGTTCCCGACGGGGACACGGGCACCAACATGTCCATGACCATCCGGGCCGCCGCCGAGGAGATGGGAAAGAAGGCCCACCCCTCTGTAGGCTCTGCCGCCAACGCTACGGCCAACGCCCTGCTGCGGGGGGCCCGGGGAAATTCCGGGGTCATCCTGTCCCTGCTGTTCCGCGGCTTTGCCAAGGCGGTGAAGGAGAAGGAGACCATCGACGGGCGGGATCTGGCCATCGCCCTGGACTTCGGTGTAGCCGCGGCCTATAAGGCTGTGATGAAGCCTGCCGAGGGAACCATCCTTACCGTGTCCCGGCTCTCGGCTGCAGCTGCCGCAGCCGCCGCCCGGGAGGACAGCGGGGTGGAGTATGTGCTGGAGAAGGCCCTGGCCGAAGGGTATGTGGCCCTGGAGAACACCACTGAGCAGAACCCGGTGCTGAAAAAGGCCGGGGTGGTGGATTCCGGCGGAAAGGGCTTT
>JAAWBD010000054.1 GCA_022792495.1 Oscillospiraceae bacterium | reverse complement strand
TTGCCCGTCTTCTTGGCGAAGCCCTCCACCGCCACATCGTTGAGGCCCAGGTTCAGGATGGTGTCCATCATACCGGGCATGGAGGCCCGGGCGCCGGAGCGGACGGAAACCAGCAGGGGATTTTCGGGATCCCCGAACTTCTTGCCCATGAGGGCCTCCAGCTCGCTGAGGTTCTTCATGATCTCCGCCTCGATCTCGGCGTTGATCTTCCGGCCGTCGGTATAGTACTGGGTGCAGGCCTCGGTGGTGACGGTGAAGCCCTGGGGCACGGGCATCCCGGCGTTGGTCATCTCGGCCAGGTTGGCACCCTTGCCACCCAGCAGCTCCCGCATGTCGCGGTTGCCTTCGGAGAATTTGTAGACATACTTCTTAGACATGGAACTCCTCCTTCATTCCTTTTCAAATTTTTGTGGCTTGTCCTAAACGGTAGATATATTATAAGCATTCTTTTGTGGAAAAGCAAGGAATGTTTTCCTTTTTTTCTTCCCTATTTTGTGAAAAAAGCGGCAAGCCATCTTTGGGCGGAGCGGTTCATCTCCCGAGAGAAATCCGAATGATATTTCCGCTGGCAGAAGGCCCGGATCCAATCCCCGAAATTCTTCGGCCCTGTGTGGCAGGAAAACATATCCTGAAAATCCTTCCGCTCCATGTGCTCCCAGCCCGCAAAGCGGTTTTGGCGTACGGTGTATTTCCCGGGGAACCGCTCGGGCTTGGGCCGGGCCTTCTGCTGCTGGGTGGGCCGGCCGATCATCAGCATGGCGGCGGGGAACACATACTCGGGCAGGGCCAGCAGCTGCCTCACCCTCTCCTCGTTCTCCAGGATATCCCCGATATAGCAGCTCCCCAGCCCCAGAGCCTGGGCGGCCACCACCACGTTCTGGGCGGCGATCACCGCGTCGGCCATGGCCAGCAGAGCGTCCCCCGGGCCAGGGGAGCGGGGGGCCAGATCTGCGGCCTTATAGGCCTCCAGCCATTTCCGGCAGTCCGCGCAGAAGATGAGCACCACCGGGGCCTTGGCGATGAAGCCCTGGTGGTCGCACAGCTCTGCCAGCTCCGCCTTTTCATCCTCGTCGGTCACATCCAGGATGGTATAGAGCTGCTGGCACCCGGCGGTGGGGGCCTGGAAGGCGCATTCCAGCAGCAGCTCCTTCTCCTCCGCCGTCACCGGCTCCCCGGTGAATACCCGGACAGACTTTCTGTCAAACAGGCTTTGAATGATCTCATTCATATGTTTTCACCTCCTCTCTATCCTACCTGATTTGGGGTCGTTTGTCCATCCCCGGTGCGAGAGGAGCCCCCTGCCAAAGGGCAGGGGGCTCCAGCTCTGTAAGGAGAGTAAAACGCTTATTTCTTCAGCGCCTCGATGACGCTCCGGGCGGCCACGGCGCCGGAGGTCCAGGCATAGCCCTGGGTCCAGCCGGCCCCCTCGTAGTAGGGGTAGCTGAAGTACCCGCCGCTGTCCTGACCGGCCACGTACAACCCGGAGATGGGCTGATAGTCCTTGTTCATGGCCTGCATCTTGTCGTTGACCCGGATACCGTTGTAGGTGCCGTCGATGGCAGAGATCACCTTCACGGCGTAGTAGGGGCCCTTGTCCAGGTCGGGCATCATGTCACTGCGCTTGCCAAAGAGGGGATCCTCCCCGGTGGCCAGCACCTGCTGATAGTCCTTGATGGTGCTCTGGTAGAGGGCCTGATCCTCAAAGCCGATGGCCTTGCCCAGCTCCTCCAGGGAGCCCGCCTTCCACGCCTCCCCGGCGGCCAGGGCGGCCTCCATCTCGTCGTTCAGGGTGTAGTAGGAGGGCACGATGATCCGGGAGCGCAGCTTCAGGTCGTTGATGGTGTCCTCGCTGAGCACGCCCCACAGGCCCTTCTCCACCATGGCGTCCAGCTGATCCTGGGTGAACACCAGATAGGCGTAGCCCACCCGCCGCAGGGCGGAGGCGCCGTAGGACAGGGCCTGGGTCACAAAGAACTCCTCGTTGACAAACCGCTGGCCGGAGGGATCCAGGGCCAGGAAACCGGCCTGGTTCATGAACTTCATGTACCCGGCATAGAAGTCCAGGTTCTTGTTGGAGCAGAACTCCGCCAGGTGGGGGGCAACCTCATCGGACAGGGAGGCCCCGGCGGCCAGGCACATGTTGAGGCCGTCGCCCACGTTGGTGGCAAGGCCGTTGAGGTAGAAGTTGTCGTGGCCGAAGTACTCCCGCATCATCTCGTCGTTGCCGCCGAAGCCGCCGGTGCAGACCAGGGTGGCCTTGGCGTTGACGGTGACAGCGGTGCCGTCCTGCTTCACGGCCTTCACCCCCGCCACGGTGCTGCCGTTCATGATAAGGTCGGTGGCAGTGGTCTCCAGCAGCACATTCACCCCGCCGGGAACCAGGAAGTTATCGTAGAGCACGTCAAACTTGTGGGTGCCCTTGCCGGTGTCGTGGGCCCACTCCTTGCCGTTGACCTTGGTGACCCCGGGGTCGTCGGTCTGATCCCAGTAGCCCTGGATCTTATTGACCACGCTGGCGCTGGAGTCCAGGATCTTGTAGACCAGGGGGGCGTTGGCCCGCCACTTGCAGAAGTCCATCAGGGTCTTGAAGGTGCCGTCCACGGTCTGGGGGTTTCCGGCCTCCTTCTGGAGGTCGGTGCCCACGGCGGCGAAGCCGGTGGAGCACACCGAGGTGCCGCCCACCTTGCCGCACTTCTCCAGAACCATGACCTTCAGCCCGGCCTCCATGGCCTCCAGAGCGGCCATGGTGCCCGCGGCGCCGGCGCCCACGATGACCATATCCACGTCATAGCTCTCGCTGGCGGTGGACTTGGGGGCGGCGGTGTTGAAGCCCACCAGATCAGCTCCCGCCTCGGTGAGGGCCTGGGAGATGCCGCTGAGGATGGCGTTGCTGGTCATGGTGGCGCCGGTGACGGCGTCCACCGCCAGGGACTGCCGGGCCACCACGGCGGCGGGGATCCGCTCAATACAGGGCTCAATGAAGCCCGGGGTGTCGGAGCAGTCCTCCACCACCACGGAGAGGATCTTGGTCTCGTCCACGGTGACAGCCACCTTGGTGGGCAGGATGGTGGCGGGGGAGCCGAAGCGCTCGCCCTCGATGGTACCCTTGCCCCACTTGCCGTAGGCCTCGCCGTAGTATGTACCCGGCTTCATATGCTGCTCCACGGCCACAGGCTTGCCGGTGAGGGTGACGCCGCTCTGGGCCAGGGCGTCCTTGGCGGCGGTCAGGATAGCGCCGCTGGTGACGGTGGCTCCGGACACTCCGTCTACCTCAATGCTGCCGGCGGCCAGCATGGCCTGGGGCAGCAGCTCCACAGCCCGGCTGCCGATGCCGTTGGTTTCCTTGTCCCCCGCCACAGTGACGGCGGTGAGGGCGCCCCCGGCGATGGTCAGGGTGACGATCACATCCCCGCCAAAGCCCTGGGCGGCAGCGGTGTAGGTGCCGTCCTTCCCAGCTCCGGCGGGGACGGTCATGTCCCCGGACAGCTGGATGGCACCGGGCTGGGCCTTGTCCCAGTTTACCTCAATGCCCAGCAGCTCGCAGAGATACCGGACAGGGGCGTAGGTGGTGCCGTTGTGGGCGAAGGCCTCCACGGCGTTGCCCTTGGCATCGGTGGGGGTGACGGTCTGGCCGTTCACCGTCATTTCCATGGGGGTGACGGAGATGGTTTTCTCCGCCCCGGCGGCCATGGCCACCGTGCCCATGACCATGACAAAGGCCAGTACAAGGGCAGTGATCCTTTTTTTCATACACTTTCTCTCCTTTTCTCATTGGTTGGGAAGGGAATCTCTTCCCCCTTAAAAAGGATCATAAGCCCTAAAGCAGCTTTAGATGCAAGGGAATTTTTTCACAAAGGGCAAAAAGATCCCCGGCGGAGGCTCTCTCCGCCGGGGATCCTTCCTATTCCTGAATGGGAAGCCAATATTCGTAATAGACCGACCGGGGGAGCAGATCCTCCCGGCACCGGTCCTCCCCCGTCTTGGCCAGACAGCGGCCCACGGCGGAGGAGATCCTCAGCCCTCTCTCCTCCCCATAGGCCAGGGCGTGGCCCAGCAGGTACTCCGGGGTGGCCCCCAGCCTGTCCAAGGCAGTCACCGTATGGATCGCCCGGCCGCCGCCCAAGGCGACCGCGTGGGGGCCGACCCCCAGTCCGATCTCCTCCGCCGCGGCCCGCTCGACGCAGAAGCCGCTTCTTCTTCCTCCCCCGTCCTCCCGGGAGGTCAGCCGTTCCCCGTCGATCACCGACGCGGCATAGACCCAGGGGAGGAAGCGCATCCACTCCTGCACCTCATCCTGCAGGGCGGGATCCAGATCCACCGCCTGATCCTTCTGATCCACCAGCAGCCACAGCCGGGGCATCTCCACCACCTCGCAGCCGTGGAGGAGCCTCCCGATCCGGGCCAGATCCTCCCGCTGGCGGCGAATGGCGGCCAGCCGCCGCTCCATGAGCTCCAGCTCTCTCCGGGTCTCGGCCTCCTTTTGAACCGCCATGGTATCCAGCTCCTCCGGGCTCTGGCAGGAAAACAGCTCCAGGGTCTCCTCCAGGCTGTACCCCAGGTCGTGGTACCGCCGGATGCTATAGAGCCACTTCAGGTTCCGGCTCTGATACCGCCGGTCTCCCCCCTCCCCTGCCCGGGCAGGGAGCAGGAGCCCCTGCTTTTCGTAAAACCGCAGGGCCTGGGGGGTGATCCCAAACCGCTTGGCCAGCGTTCCGATCTTATAATACATCCCTTACAGCTCCCAATTCTCCTGCTCTGTATGGAGCAGCTCATGGGCCCTGTGGGACAGGGGGGCGCCCAGGTAGCTCTTATAAAGCTCCCCCACCGCGGGATTCTCATGAGAGAAGCGCAGGGCGTAAGACCGATCCAGGGTATAGAGCCGCTCCCCCCGCTCGCCGGCCAGCTCCTGGCCGTCCCGGATGGGCTGACCGCCACCGCCGGCGCATCCTCCGGGGCAGGCCATGACCTCCACGAAGTCATAGGAGACCTCCCCCCTCTCCAGGGCCTCAATGAGCCTTCTGGCATTCCCCAAGCCGCTGACCACCGCCACCTTCAGCTTTTTGTCCCGGATCTGGAAGGAGGCCTCCTTCCACCCCTCCAGGCCCCGCACCTCGGAGAAGGCGTCGGCCTCCGGGTTGCGCCCGGTGAGTAGGTAATAGGCGCTGCGGAGGGCCGCCTCCATCACCCCGCCGGTGGCGCCGAAGATAACCCCCGCGCCGGTGGCGGTGCCCAGAGGCTGGTCAAACTCCTCCTCGGGAAGGGCCGCCACATCCACATGGCGCAGCAGCCGCCCCAGCTCCCGGGTGGTGAGAACCACGTCCACGTCCTTGGCCGCGGCGTCATTCACCGTCGAGACGTCGCACTCGTATTTTTTCGCCGAGCAGGGCATGACGGAAACACAGAAGATCCTCTCCGGCTCCACCCCCAAAAGCTGGGCATAGTAGCTCTTGGCTACCGCCCCGAACATCTGCTGGGGGCTCTTGGCGGTGGAGAGCTTCCGCACCAGATGGGGATACTCCAGCTTCAAAAACCGCACCCAGCCGGGGCAGCAGGAGGTGAACATGGGGCCCTCCTTCCCCTCCTTGATATGCTCAATGAGCTCGCTGCCCTCCTCCATGATGGTGAGATCGGCGGAAAAATCGGTGTCAAACACATAGTCCACACCCAGGGAGCGGATGGCGGCCACCATCCGCTTTTCGGTGGCCGCCTCCGCCGGCAGATCCACCGCGTCCCCCCAGGCCGCCCGGACAGCGGGGGCCACCTGAACCACCACAAGCTTCGACGGATCGGCGATGGCCTCCCGCACCTTTTGGGTATCGTCCCGAACGGTGAGAGCCCCCACGGGGCAGTGGGTGATGCACTGGCCGCAAAGGGCGCAGTTTACATCCCGGATACTCTTCCCTCCGGTGACCTCCACCCGGGCGTGCTTGCCTGTGCCCGTCAGAGACCAGACCCCCAGGGATTGAACCTTCTCACACACATTGACGCACCGCAGGCACTGGATGCACCGGGAGCCATCCCGGATCAGGGGAAAGGTTTTATCCCACTTGCTGGAGAAGGGCTTTTTCTCAAAGGGCTCCTCCTGAAGGTTCAGATCCAGAGCCACCTTCTGCAGTTTGCAGTTTCCGTTTCTCATGCAGGTGGTGCAGGACACATTATGCTGGCTCAGAATGAGCTGTACGTTGATCCGCCTGGCGTCCAGCACCCGGGGAGTGGAGGTATGCACCACCATCCCCTCCTCGGCCACAGTGGCGCAGGCGGCGCTGAGCCGCTCCTGCCCCTCGATCTCCACCACGCACACCCGGCAGGCACCGATCTCGTTCAGCTCCTTCAAATAACACAGGGTGGGAATATCGATCCCTGCCTTCTTCGCGGCATCCAAAATGGTGGTGCCCTGCTCCACCGCCACCGGGCGGCCATCGATGGTCAGCTTTACCATTTCTTATCCCTCCCTCCCCGGAACGAACCCATTCCGTGGTGATCGCAGCGCAGGCACCGGGAGCACTCCTGGCGCGCCTCCTGCTCGGTCATACAGATCTCCATCAGGGCAAAGTCCCCCTTCCGCTCTCCGGCAGGCCGCTCCGCCATATTGATCCGTCCGCAGGGCCCCACCGCTGTCCGGGGGGCGTCGGGGATGGCTACGGGCCGCTCCAGCACGTGGTGGAAGCCTAAGTAAGCGTCGATATTGGCGGCGGCGGTCTTGCCCGCCTCCACCGCCCGGATGACGGTGGAGGGGCCGCTCACCGCGTCTCCGCCGGCGAAAACAGCCTCGCTGCCAAAGACGGCGCAGCCCGCGTCGCTTTTCAGGTTGTTCCGGTTCACCGGCAGGCCCCGCTCGGCAAAGGTGGCGCTGTCCACTACCTGGCCGATGGCGGCCACGATCACGTCACATTCCAGCCGAACCTCCTCCTGCTCCGCCTTCACCGGCCGGGGCCGGCCCCGGTCATAGGCGCCGGGAAGTTGGGGCTGGACGATGAGGGCGGCCACATTTCCATCCCCGTCCTTCTCCACCCGAACGGGTGCCATCATGGTCACCATCTCGCAGCTCTCGGCGATGGCTCCCTCCACCTCCTCGGGCAGGGCGGTCATGTCCTTCTGCCGCCGGCGGTAGACGCACTTGACCTCCTTGGCCCCCAGACGCATGGCGGTACGGGTACAGTCCATGGCCACGTTGCCGCCGCCGACCACCACCACCCGCTTACCCCGAAGATCCAGCTTTTCCTCGTCCCCCATGGCCCGCAGGAGCTCTACGGCGGAGAGCACGTTCCCCGCATCCTCCCCGGGAACTCCCAGGCTGTTGGCGGCATGAGCGCCGATGGCGATGTAGACCGCGTCGAACTCCTTCCGGAGCTGCTCATATCTCTCCCCGGTGATGGACACCCCGGTCTCCGCCTTCACCCCGGTGCCCAGAATGGCGTCGATGTCCGCGCTTAAGTATGCTTCCGGCAGACGGTAGCGGGGAATGCCGTAGCGCATCATGCCCCCCAGCTTTTTCCGCTGCTCAAACACCGTGACCTGGTGCCCCATGAGCTGGAGGAAGTAGGCCGCCGTCAGCCCCGAAGGGCCACCGCCCACCACCGCCACCTTCTTTCCGGTAGCGGGCAGGGGGGCGGGCGCGGGCACCACCCCGGCGTTATCAATGGCCATCCGCTTGATCCCCCGGATGTTCACCGCATCGTCCACCATATTCCGCCGGCACACATTCTCACAGGGATGCTCACACACCAGGGCACAGGCGGCGGGGAAGGGGTTATCATACCGGATAACCCGCACCGCGTCGGCGTACCGCTTCTCCTTTACCAGAGCAATGTACTCCGGGATATCCACATGGGCCGGGCACCCCAGCTTGCAGGGCACGGGCACAAAGGTGGCGGTACAGTGGTTGGACTGGATGTGGGCCATGAAATCCTCCCGGAAGGACTGAAGGCTCTCCAGAAGGCTCCCCGCCGCCTCATAGCCGATGGGGCAGTCGGCGCTGTCCCGGATGGCCCGGGCCAGCCGCTCCAGCGTATCCAGATCCTCCAGCTCTCCCCCTCCCTCCAGGATCCGGTTCAGGATGAGGGACATCTGGTTCAGCCCCACCCGGCAGGGTACGCACTTTCCACAGCTCTGGGACACACACAGCGTCAGAAACGCCGCGCTCTGCTCCACCGGGCAGTTTCCTGCCGGAGCCACCGCCCCCCGGCGGGCCAGGTCGGCATAAAGACTGCTGACCTTCTGCTCCGCCCCAGAGGGATGGATGATCTCGATCCGATTCATTCCCACTCACTCCTTCACCGTTTTTATTGTCAATTTTATAACTCTATTGTATCATACCACAATTTCCTTGTTTTGCATAGCGCCAGCTTTTTACAGCAGGATCCCCTCCGCCGCCAGCACCGTCAGGCAACAGCACGCCGCCACCGGGAGCAGCCCCGCCCCCCTCCAGGCCAGGAGCGCCCCCACCCCCAGGGCCAGGACCCCTGCGGCAGGTAGCTGGGTCGCCTCCACAATGGCGGGAAAGGTCATCACCGCCAGGGTCACATAGGGCACATAGTGGAGAAAGGAGCGGACAAATACACTTTTGATCTGTCCCCGGATCAGGGTCAGGGGCAGAACCCGGACAGCGAAGGACACCAGGGACATGACCACGATATAAATATATACGTTACCGCCCATGGTTTTCTTCCTCCTTCACCGGAAACAGGGCGGCGGCCCCTCCCGCCAGCAGCAGGGTCAGCAGGATCACCCTGGTTCCCCCGGTGAGCCATTCCAATCGAAGGGCCCCTGCGGCCTTTCCCAAGGTAAAGCTGCAAAAAAAGCTGAGAAACACCAGCGCCCCCACCACCCGATCCTTCCGGGCCGGAGGAATGATGATGGCCAGGAACATTCCGTAAAGGGCCACGCTCAGGGCGGAGACCACCCGCAGGGGCAGGATATTTCCTGCCGTGATGCCCAGCGCGGTACCCAGGGCCCAGCTGGGGATGGATACGGCCATGGCCCCGTAGGTATACCGGGGCTCCATCGCCCCAGGCCGGGCCATCGTCACGCCAAAGATCTCGTCGGTGATACCAAACCCCACCCCGATCCGGTGCCACAGGGAGGTTTCCGGCGCAAACTTCTGACTCAGCGCGCAGCTCATAAGCAGATACCGGGCGTTGGTGATCAGGATGGTAATAGCCAGCTCCCAGTAAGGAGCCGCCGCCGCAATGGCGGTGATCCCCGCGTACTCCCCGGCGGAGGCGTGGTTGAGAATGCTGATAATAAACCCCTGCCCAGGGGTAAGCCCCGCGTTCCGTCCCGCGATCCCCAGGGAGAAGGCCACGGCAAAGTAGCCAAGGGCGATGGGCACCCCATCCCGCACCCCCTCTCTCCAGGCCTTCCGCCTCAGCTGTAGCTCCATCTCCATCGCTCCCTCATCCTTCCTCATACTCTGCCCCTCTGTCATTTCAAGCCGGAGCGCACTCCAGCCAGGGAGTGCCCAGCGCGCCCCGGTGCAGGCGTATCCAAAAGAGATCCCCCTCCCCTGCCCCGGCGTATACCTCTTGGGGCACAGGAAAAACCGTCCGCTCCCCCGTAAGGCCGTCCTTTTCCTGCAAGGCGATATAATACGTCCCATTGCTCCATCGGCCCTTCTCTTCCACCTCTGCCACCGCTTGGCAGCCAGGGGCCCCGTCCGCCAGTATGTTTACGCTCAGCAGCAGCCCATGGATCAAAAACACACACAGAAGCCCCACCACAATGGCCCCGCTGCGCCGGTTAAACCGCTGCCCCCGCCGTTCATCCCGTTCCCGCAGCCAGCCCTCAACCCGAAACAGCGCAATTCCGACCCCCGCTCCCGCCGCCAGGCCCACCGTCCAGAACAGCTTGGTTCCCTCGGGAAGCAGGATCCACCGGGCCACGTTCCGGTTGGTGCTGTATACCGCTACATAGAGCAGGAGGGAAAACCCATAGAGAAACCCCGCCGGCATATCCAGATCCCCCGCCACACAGGCCACCAGCAGAAGGCTACACAGGAGCCCCAGCCCTCCGCCCTCCGCCCGCAGCCAATATAGCCCCAGGCGTCAGATGGTCGGCAAGCCAGATATCCGCCCAAAGTCCAGCTCCCGCCCCGGCCGCTGTAGCCGCAAGGCCGGCAATCAGCTGTCCCATCCGTCATCAGTCTCCTCTCTCCTCCGCCGCCATCACGGTCAGGATCTCTCCCGCCACGGTGAACCTGACCTCCATCCCGGCAAAGGACATCCCATAGACCCGCTGGGGATCGTTCTGGTAATGAGGCCGGGGATCCCAGGAGAGCACCCCCCGCAGGGCCTCCCGTTGCTCTGGGGGGATCCGCCCCTCCACTTCCGGTGGGATCTCCACCCGCAGCCGTCCCTCCGGGGTGGGAGCGAAGCCCTCGGTCGCCTCGGGCCGGCAGTCGGCATAGGGCACGTAGGGCTTGATATCATAGATGGGGGTGCCGTCCATCAGATCGGCCCCGGATACGCGGAGCACGGGCCCCTTTGGGGTGGACAGCTCCACCCCCTCCAGCTTTACGCAGGAGAGACCAAGGGGATTGGGACGAAAGGGGGAACGGGTGGCGAATACCCCCAGCCGTTCATTTCCCCCCAGCCGGGGCGGCCGCACAGTGGGAGACCACCCCTCCCTCCGGTTGGCGGAAAAGCCCCAGATCAGCCACAGGTGGGAAAAGCCCCCCAGCCCCCGGAGGGCGTCGGGGCTGCGGTATTCGGGCTCGAACACTACCCGGGCCCGCAGCTCCTCCACCAGCCCGCTCTGCCGGGGGATCCCAAACTTGGAGGGAAACTGGCTTTCCATCCGGGCGATGACCTTCAGCTGCGTTCTCTCCTCCATGCACTCCCTCCTCAAAGCACCATCACCAACGTTCCCGCGGCCAGCAGGATACAGCCGATCAGGGATCTGGCGGTAAATTTTTCATGCAGAAACAAAAACGCCAAGGCCAGGGTAATGACTACGCTGAGCTTGTCGATGGGAACCACCTTGGATACCTCTCCCATCTGCAAGGCCTTATGGTAGCAGAGCCAGGAGGCTCCTGTGGCAGCCCCGGACAGGATGAGGAACAGCCAGCTTTTCCTGTCGATCTGTCCCAGCCCTGTCTGGGCGTTGGTCAGAAACACCATGGCCCATGCCATCACCAGCACCACCCCGGTGCGCAGGGCGGTGGCCAGGTTCGAATCTACTCCCCGGATCCCCACCTTGGCAAAAATGGAGGTCAACGCCGCGAACAGGGCAGACAAAAGTGCAAACACAGCCCACATGGGCAGCACCCCCTTGAATATTTTCTGGAAAAAGCATACCATATCCGGCCCAAAAACACAACCCACCCTGCTTTAAACCCCGCAGGATACCTCCCCCTCCCCTTTCCCGGAGGAGCTTCCCAGAAGAACATTCTATCCCCCATTTTCTTGTATTTCGGCCGGCACCATGGTATAATGACCTATATTGCGTTTAGCGCCCGAAAGGAGAGAATGCGCCTTGGTATCAACGAAATCCATTTCTTTATTTTCGGGTGCTATGGGCCTTGACCTGGGCCTTATTCAGGCCGGGATCGACATTCAGATCGGCCAGGATTTCGAGCCCTCCTGCATTGAAACCATGCGGGTCAACGGCCACCCCGGTATCCTGGGCGATATCCGGAAGCTCTCCTCCGGGGATCTGCTTTCCGCTGTCGGTATGAAGCCGGGGGAACCCTTTCTGATTTGCGGCGGCCCCCCCTGCCAGCCCTTCTCCACCGCGGGGAAGCGGCTGGGCATCAACGATCCCCGGGGCAGCCTTTTTCTCGACTTTGTCAGAATGATCGAGGAGATCCGCCCCCGTTTTTTTGTGATGGAGAACGTCAAGGGGCTGATGAGCTCCCCCCTGAAGGATAGCAAAGGACAGGATACCAAAAAAAAGGTGCTGGATGTTATTCTGGAAGAGTTCAACAGCCTTGGCTATAAGACCGTCTATGGGGTGCTTGACGCAGTCAATTACGGCGTTCCCCAGTTCCGGGAGCGTTTTCTCCTGGTGGGGAGCCGGGACAACGAGCCTATTTTTCTTCCCGTCCCCACCCACTTCCACATCCATCAGAATGAGGCCTACCGCTGGAGGACACTGAAATGGGCCATCCAGGATCTGGAGGATTCCTGCGGGGAATGCGCCGAATTTAGCGGGAGCAGGCTGAAATATCTGCGGATGGTTCCCGAGGGAGGGAACTGGAAGTCCCTTCCCCCCGTCATCCTGAAGGAGGCCATGGGCGGGGCCTATGCCTCCGGTGGCGGCAAGGTAGGGTTTTATCGCCGGTTGGCCTATTCCCAGCCCAGCCCCACCGTTGTGACAAGCCCGGTTCAAAAGGCGACTATGATGTGTCATCCTCGCCAGGATCGACCCCTGAGCGTTGCCGAATACGCCAGGCTCCAACAGTTCCCGGATGATTGGATTTTTACGGGAACCACTGCGGAAAAATACCGGCAGATCGGCAACGCCGTCCCCGTAGGCCTTGCCAAAGCCATCGGCGAGATGCTGATCGCTGTTGCGGAGGGCCAGGCTGAGATCGTCGTAAAGCGCACCCGGGGCACCGGCGTTCACGAAAAGATCCAGAATGCCATTCAGATGGGAGGGCATGGATGATGCTTGACATTTCACCCCTGAACGCAGAATATGATGAGGCCGCCGTGCTCCGGGCTGTCGGAGCCGCTTTGACCGAATTTTATGCCTCCCTCACACAGAAGCTGAATGCCTTGAGCCTGGATGACGTCCTGAAACGAAAGAATCCTTATCTGTACCGTGCCAAAGGGCTCAACAATGTCACCCAGATCGTGGACGGGATCCTGGCCGCCTATGTCTCCTCCAGTGAGGAGACCATCTTTGGGAACGCCTTTTTTGAGCCCCTGGCTCTCGCTGTATCCGGCGGGCAAAAAGCGGTCACTGAAGGTGTGGATATCACCGTTGACCGGGACAACGCCATCTACAGCATCGCGGTAAAAAGCGGCACCTCCGTGTTCAATGCGGACAGCCGCAAACGCCAGGAGCAGAACTTCCAGTCCGCGCAGCGGCGGGCGCAGCAAGCCCACAAGGCCTTCTTCCCCGTGGTCGGCTACGGATATGGGAAAAAGAAGAGCAAGCCTGGAAAAGAGCGGTTTTACATGGAGTTGGCCGGAAAAGACTTTTGGGAGTGGCTGACCGGGGATCCTGACTTCTACACCAAGATCATCGACTATATGGGCACCCGCCCCGACGACTTTGCCGCTCAATTTGAGGAGGCCTATAACCATGCGGAAAATCGCATAGTGCGGTCTTTCACCCTGAAATTTTGTCACGAGGACGGCTCCATAAATTGGGACGGCCTGATCCGCTTTAACAGCGGGGATTGATTTCCCCTTTCTAATCAGGTTTATAAGGGCGGTCTCGCAAATCCAAAATGTGAGGCCGCCCCCTTTTGAACCGTTTTAAGATAAGAAAAAGCCCTGTAATCGTTGGATTACAGGGCTTTTCTGGAGCTGCTATCCAGATTTGAACTGGAGACCTCATCCTTACCAAGGATGCGCTCTACCAACTGAGCTATAGCAGCATGTCAGGCGCTTTTGCGCCCAACGATGGCGACGCGGATGGGACTTGAACCCACGACCTCCGGCGTGACAGGCCGGCGTTCTAACCAACTGAACTACCGCGCCATCGAACTATATGGTATGCGGAATTGCTCCGCTTATACCCTTGGCAGGGGCAGAAGGACTCGAACCCTCGGCACGCGGTTTTGGAGACCGCTGCTCTACCAACTGAGCTATACCCCTAT
>JAAWBD010000053.1 GCA_022792495.1 Oscillospiraceae bacterium | reverse complement strand
GTTTGCGCTCAATTAAAGGTATACATTTGTTAGACATGGGGGTATTGGGGCGGCCGTTTTTGAGAGTGGAGTTTTGGAGGAAAAAGAAAACTGCCTCCCGGTTGGGAGGCAGCTGGAAGGGCGAGGTCAGATCAGGCGGCGGGCGTAGACGAATTTCCGGTCGTAGGTGGTGCCGATAAGGCTGTTGATGGTCACATTGTATGTATTGGTGGAGGCGTGGATGAATTCATCGTTGCCGATGTAGATGCCCACGTGGGTGGCGGCGGAGGAGGACTTGCCGTTGTGGAAGAAAACCAGGTCGCCGGGCTGGAGCTCGCTGCGGGAGACGGGGACGCCGTTCTGGAGCTGGCCGCTGGCGGTACGGTTGATGCTGTAACCAAAGTGGGAATAGACATACTTGGTGAAGCCGGAGCAGTCAAAGCTGTTGGGGCCGTTGGCCGCCCAGACATAGGGGGTGCCCAGGTACTGCTTGGCGTAGGAGATGAGCTCCTGGGCCAGGGAGGAGACGGCGACAGTCTCGTCAGAGCGGCGGCCGGATTCATCCTGGCACAGGACGATGTAGTCGCTGGAGGCGTAACCCACAGAGCCCTTGTGATCCAGCTTGTACCAGCCGTTCTCCATGCCCAGCAGCTTTACCACGGCACCGTCGTAGAGGATCTCCACCCGGTCAAAGTCGGTGCCAGGGCCGGTGCGGACGTTGAGGGAGGAGCCCTCGGTCTCCACGCGGCCGTAGCCCAGGTCGGCCTCCAGGGTGGTGGAGAGGTTTACATAATCGGCCGACATATAGCCGGTGATGGACTTGTAATCCACCTTGTACCAGCCTTCCCCGGCCTCCTCCTTCACGATGGCGTAGTCCCCCTCGGCGGCGGTGGCCAGGATGGAGGAGGTGGTGTTGGCCTCGGCCCGGAGGCGGAGGCTGGAGGCGGTGACCGAGCCGACGCCCAGGTCGGCGGCGGAGGCGGAAACGCCGCAGAGCAGGAGCAGAGCGGCGGAGAGGACGGTCATACGCAGAGTTTGACGGAGACGAGGCATGGGCGAGACTTCCTTTCTGGAATTTTGAAATTTGTTACTAATTTGTAATCTATTGTAACAACTTGAAAGAATTATGTCAATAGCTGAAGGAAGGAAAATCCAGGAAATTTAGCAAATATAGTGGTTTGGACAGAAAAAAGCCCCTTCTGTGGGGGAAGGGGAGGGGAAAAAGAAAGAGGAAGGGGGGAAGAGAAATGGAGGAAAGAAGCAGCCCGCCGGAGGCCGGCGGGCTGCTTTGCTGCTGTTTTTTTGGTTTACATCCCGATGAATTCCTTGAAGCGGGGAGCGCTGAGGCTGAGGATCAGGGAGGGGTCGAAATGGAGCTCCTCCAGAAGGGCCCGGGCGGCGGAGGTCTGGGCCACCTCCAGGGGGTCGTGGGCGTCGGAGTTCACCAGGATGGGGACATGGTGCTTTTCGCACAGGGGGAGCATGGTTTTGTAGTTCTCCACGCAGTTGACCCGCAGGTGGGGCTTGGCGAAGGAGCTGGAGTTCACCTCCAGGGCCACATGGTATTCCCGGGCCGCGGAGACCAGCCTTTCATAGTCCAGGGGGGTCTGGTCGTCGTCGGGGTGGGAGACGAAAAAGACCTTGGGGTGCTTCATACAGGAGATGAGATTTTCCGTGTTCTGCTCCCGGCCCTGGTCGGTGTAGCAGATCTTGTGGATGCCCACCACGCCGTAGTCGATCATGTTCAGGTAGCGCTCGGGCAGGGAGAGGAGGCCCCCCTCCAGTACGTTGATTTCGCAGCCGTAGAGGAGCTCGACGCCGCAGAGGCTCCGGGGAGCGTGCTCCAGGGCGGCAAAGTAGACCGGGTCGCAGGTGCCGGGGACGCCGGGGCCGTGCTCGGCAAAGCCCAGGAGCTTCAGACCCTTCTCCGAGGCGGCATGGGCCATCTCCCGGATGGTGCCGTAGGCGTGGCCGCTGACGATGGTGTGGGTGTGGACGTCCAGTTCAAAGGGTGGGAGCATGGGAGACCTCCTTGGGAATGAAAAGTAAAGATGAAAAGAGAAGGTTGGCGGGGACGGGGGTCTGCCCCCGCCCTGCGAAGGGCAAAGAGCGGGGGGATGGGATCTTTAACTGTATTATAAAAAATTTTTTGAAAATTTTCAAGATGGGTGTATGGGAACGTACAACTTTTGGGGGCGGGGAGGCAGGGGTGAAGGGAGTGTGATGGGATGCTTACCATTATTGAACGGGAACCCCGGGCGGACGGAGGACACGGGGTGCAGAGCCAGAGCCACCGGACCGAGTGCTGGCTGGAGGGCTGGGTGGCGGTGCCCGAGGAGCTGTGCCAAGCGGTGTGGGAGTGCGGGGGGTACTGCGGGCTGGAGCTGAACGGGGAGGGGGAGCTGGTGGGCCTGACCCCGGTGGAGCGGCCACCGGAGCCCCTGCCAGAGCCCACCGAGGAGGAGAGGCTCCGGGCCGACGTGGACTTTATCGCGGCTATGACGGGGGTGGAGCTGAGTTGAGTGAAAAATGAAAATTAAAAAGCTGTGGCGGCCGTGGGTCGCCTCTTTCTAAATAGTCCGACGGAGCCGGACATTTATTTACGGAGAGGAGAGGAAAAGAGTGACGGTTTTGGAGATGTGCGAAGGGTATTATCCCCGGCTTTGGGGGGTGGAGAGGCTGCGGGCCTTGGTGAGGGCCGGGAGGCTGGCAAAGAAGGAGTTTGAGGCTCTGACGGGGGAGGTCTATGGGGATGGGGAGTGAAGCCTTGACGGCGGAGAGGCTGCTGGAGCTGGCCAGGAGCCAGATCGGAGTGAAGGAGGAGCCCCGGGGGAGCAACCGGGTGAAGTACAATACCGCCTACTATGGCACAGAGGTGCAGGGAAGCGCCTACCCCTGGTGCTGTGCCTTTCAGTGGTGGCTGTTCCGGCAGGCGGGGGCGGGGAGGCTGTTCTACGACGGGGGGAGAACCGCCCACTGTGAGACCCTGTACCGGTTCTATCAGAAAAGGGGACAGGAGGTGGACAAGGGGGAGCTGAGGCCCGGGGATCTGGTGTTTTTTAATTTCAGCGGAGGAACCAGGATGGAGCACATCGGCATCTGTGAGGGGGTGGAGCCGGGGTATGTGGTGACCATCGACGGGAACACGGGGGACGACGAGAGAAACGGCGGGGTGGTGGCCCGGAAACGGAGAAGCCTCCGGTATGTGAAGGGGGCCGCCCGGCCGGACTATGAGGAGGATGAGGAGATGAAGGTATACCAGTATGCCCAGGAGACGCCGGAGTGGGCCAGGGAGGCGGTGGTGAAGGCCATCCGGAACGGGTATGTGAGGATGGATGAGACGGGGGCCATGAGCCTGTGGGAGGTGAACCTACAGCCCCTGGTGTGGATGGACCGGGCGGGACTGCTGGACAGGCCAGGGAAGGAGGGGTGAGGATGGAGGAGAGAGTGAGGCATTTCAAGGGGGCGGTGGCCGCCCTGCTGGGGACGCTGACCGCCCTGTGGGGCTGGTTCGGGTGGCTGGCCCTGGCCTGGATGGGGGCCATGGCCCTGGACATCGCCACCGGCATGGCCGCCGGGGCCAGGGAGGGGAAATGGAGCTCCCGGACAGCCAGGGAGGGGCTGTGGCACAAGGCGGGGTGTGTGGCTGCGGTGACGGCGGCGGGGGTGCTGGACCTGGTGATGGGGGTACTGCTGGAGCAGGTGGGGGAGGAGGGGCTGCCCTTCTCTTACACGGTACTGCTATGCCCGTTGACGGTGGGGTGGTACCTGCTGACCGAGATGGGGAGCATCCTGGAGAACGTGGGAAGGATGGGCGCCCCGGTGCCCGGGTGGCTGAAGCGGATGGTGGCGGAGATGAGAGAGGGGAACGGGAAGTGAAAAAGGGAGGGGACGGCTGCTTTTGGGGGAAGGGTCTTTGACGACGGAGGAGAGCTTGGAAGGAGGAGCTTGATGGGGCTGCGGAATCGGAAGGCGGTTTTGAGGGAGATCCAGAGGCTGGCCCAGAGCCGGGTCAACGACGCGGTGAGGCTGGCCTTTATGAGCGGGGAGGAGCTGGGAGGGCTGGACCGGCTGGAGCTGTCGGCAGTGACCGAGTTCAAGCGGAACAGCAACGGGACGGTGGAGCTGAAGTTCGTGGACCGGCTGGCGGCGCTGGAGTGGCTGCTGGAGCGGGTGGGGGAGGATCCCCAGGCCCAGGAGCTGCGCAGGGCCCTGGAGGGGGGCGCGGAGAGGCTGGGAGAGAGGGAGCTGTGATGGAGTTTTCGGACAAGCAGCGGCTGGCCATGAACTGGTGGTGCGACAGCTCCCCCTGGAGGGACTGGGAGGCCGTGATCTGTGAGGGGGCGGTGCGCAGCGGAAAGACCCTGTGCATGGGGCTGGGGTTTTTCTTCTGGGCTATGAGCCGGTTTGACGGGGAGCAATTCGCCCTGTGCGCCCGGAGCATGGAGGCGGTGCGGCGGAATCTGCTCCACC
Organism: Oscillospiraceae bacterium; assembly: GCA_022792495.1. Taxonomy (GTDB): domain Bacteria; phylum Bacillota; class Clostridia; order Oscillospirales; family Oscillospiraceae; genus Vermiculatibacterium. The sequence continues at coordinate 22,339 of JAAWBD010000053.1, read as the reverse complement.
CCCTGTGGCCCAGGCTGGAGGCTTTGGGCTTCGCCCTGGAGGAGCGGGTGAGCCGGAACAGGCTGACAGTTGCCTTCGGAGGGCATGAGAACACATTTTGGTTCTTCGGGGGGAAGGATGAGGGCAGCGCCGGGAGCATCCAGGGGATCACCCTGGCGGGGGCCCTGCTGGACGAGGTGACCCTGATGCCCCGATCCTTTGTGGAGCAGGCGGCGGCCCGGTGCTCAGTAAAGGGGGCGAAGCTGTGGTTCTCCTGCAACCCGGAGGGGCCGGAGCACTGGTTTTACAAGGAATGGATCCGGGGGGCGGAGGAGAGGAGGGCCCTGCGGATCCATTTTCTGATGACGGACAATCCCTCCATCGGGGAGGAGACTTTGGAGCGGTACAGACGGTATTTCCAGGGGATGTTCTACCGGCGGTTTGTGCTGGGGGAGTGGGCGTTGGCCGAGGGGAGGGTGTACGACTTCTTCCACGAGGGGATGGTGGAGCCGGCACCCCGGGAGGAGCTGGAGGAGTGGCGGATCTCCTGCGACTACGGGACGGTGAACCCCACCTCTATGGGGCTCTGGGGGAGAAAGGGGGACACCTGGTACCGGGTGAGGGAGTACTACTACGACTCCCAGAGGACGGGGCGGCAGATGACGGACGGGGAGTATGTGCGGGAGCTGGAGAGGCTGGCGGGGGGACACCACATCCGGCGGGTGGTGGTGGATCCGGCGGCGGCCAGCTTTATGGCGGCCCTTCGGGAGGAGGGGTGGCCGGTGGTGGCGGCGGACAACCAGGTGCTCAGCGGGATCCGGGTGACGGCGGATCTGCTGCGGCGGGGAAGGCTGGTGATCTGCGAGGGGTGCGTGGACGCGGTTCGGGAGTTCTCCCTGTACTGCTGGGACAGGGAGGCGGGGGAGGACCGGGTGATCAAGCGGTTTGACCACGCCATGGATGAGATCCGGTATTTTGCCATGAGTCTGAAGGGGGAGGCGTTTATCGGAGGGTTTGGGGTGGAGAGAAAGTGAAAAATGAAAAAGCGGAGGGTCAGCTTTGGGGAGGGCTTGGATGAAATGGTTTGAGAAGAGGAAGGCGGCGGGGGTGACGGTGCAGACGAGGCAGGGGACGGGACACCCCTTTGGAATCTTGAAGGGGTATGTGCCCCTGGGGCGGGGGGAGATGGAGCTGTACCGGGCCCTGCGGGAGGCGCTGCCCATGGTGGACGCGGCGGTGGGGAAGCTGGTGCGGCTGACGGGAGGCGTGAGGATCCGGGCCAGGGAGGGGCAGAGGGGGCTGGAGGAGTTTCTGCGGACGGTGGACGTGGGCCGGGGGCAGAGAGGGCTCCAGGCCTTTTTGGACGTGTATCTGGACTCTATGCTGGTATGCGGACGGGGGGTGGGGGAGATGGTGGTGGACTGGGAGCGGGGGGAGATCGCCGCTCTGCTGTGCGCCGACCCGGCCTTTATTGAGCTGAGGGAGGGGGAGAGCCCCCTGGACTTTGCCGTCTGCGCCCGGAGGGGGGACGGGACAGTGGAGGAGCTGCCCCGGCAGGAGCTGATCCTGTTTACTCCCCATCAGCCTGAGGTGGAGCATCCCTGTGGGGTGTCCCTGCTGCGGAGTATGCCCTTTTTGGGGGAGATCCTGCTGAAGATCTATCAGGCGGTGGGGGTGAACTGGGAGAGGATGGGCAACGCCCGGTTCGCCGTGGTCTACAAGCCGGAGGCGGGGGAGGGGCCCTGGGCCCGGGAGCGGGGGGAGGAGATTGCCCGGGAGTGGGCCGGCGCCATGCGGGGCGGGCCGGGGGACGCCGTCCGGGATTTTGTGGCGGTGGGGGATGTGGAGATCAAGGTCATTGGGGCGGACAACCAGATCCTGGACTCCCAGACGCCGGTGCGGCAGATCCTGGAGCAGCTGGTGGCAAAGACGGGGATACCGCCCTTTATGCTGGGGCTGAGCTGGTCCTCCACTGAGCGGATGAGCACCCAGCAGGCCGACATGCTGACCAGTGAGATCGACGCTCTCCGGCGGGCCATGACCCCGGTGGTGGAGCGGATCTGCGAGCTGTGGCTGGGGCTGCATGGGTACGAGAGGGACGTGACGGTGGAATGGGAGGATGTGAATTTGCAGGATCTGGTGGAGGCGGCGCGGGCGGAATTGTATCATGAGCAGGCGAGGGAATTGCGTTGGGGACGGAAGAGGGAAGAGGAGAAGTGAGCCGGCGGAGCCAGATCCTATGGAGGGGGCCCCGGGAAAGCGGTTCACAGCTTTCCTGGGGAGAGGAGGGGCAAGGGAGCGGACGGAGCTTTCGCCGGAGGCGGAAGCGGAGTATAGCGGACTTTGCCCCGACGAGGTGGAGGAGGCCCGTGCGGAGCTGTATCATGAGCAGGTGAGGGAATTGCGTTGGAGGAGAAGTGAGGTGAGCCGAGTGGGAGGCGGTTGCGCCGGGGATGGTTAAGGGCGCCGGCGGTGTGCCGGGGCGTCGCGCCCTACGGGGTGGGGGAGCAGGGGCATTGGTATGGAGATAGGGTTTTAAGCTGGAGGGAGGAGTTTGGAATGGAAGTTCGGAAAGAGGCGGGCGTAGAGGAATTGAGGGGGCCGGAGGCCGGGGAGATGGAGCTTATCAACCGGCTGGCCAGGAAGGAGCTGGGGAGGTCGGAGGTATATGTCTTTCAGCTGCGGCTGTGCGACAACGAGATCGACCGGGAGGGGGAGCGTTTTCCCCGGGAGACCCTGGAGGAACTGGCTCCCTTGTTTGTGGGAAAGAGCGGGATCTTTGACCACAACTGGTCTGCCGGAGGGCAGGCCGCCCGGATCTACAAGACCCAGGTGGTGGAGGAGCCGGGGAGGGTCACCAAGGCGGGGGATGGGGGCTGTTACCTGAAGGGGTGGGCCTACATGCTCCGGACGCCGGGGAACGCCGAGCTGATCGCCCAGATCGAGGGGGGCATCAAGAGGGAGGTCAGCGTGGGGTGCGCGGTGGAGAGGGCGGTATGCTCGGTATGCGGGGAGGAGCTGGGCTCCTGCCGGCATGTGAAGGGGCGGACATACAATGGAAAGCTGTGCTGGGGGGAGCTGAAGGGGGCGAAGGACGCCTACGAGTGGTCCTTTGTGGCGGTGCCTGCCCAGAGGGAGGCGGGGGTCATGAAGGGGATGAGGCCCGGCCTGAAGGAGCTGATCCAGGGGAACGGGGCGGCCATGGAGGAGCTGCTGGCGCTGGAGAAGGAGGCGGAGCTGGGGCGGCGGTATCTGGCTCAGCTGCGCGGAGAGGTGGTTCGGCTGGCGGCGGTGAGCGAGCCCCGGCTGGAGAGCCGGGTGGTGAGAGGGATGATGGACAAGCTGGGGCAGGAGGAGCTGGAGGCCATGAAGGCGGTGTTTTCCCGGCAGGGGAGGGAGCGGCTGGAGGGGGGAGCCCAGCTGACCTATCCCGGGACGGGGACGGCGGAGAGGGGCGGCGACGGGGCGTTTTTGGTGTAGGGAAGGCAGTTGGGAGCAGAAAAAATGATGTAAACTGAAAGGAGAGAAGGGTATGAAGAGCAAGGTTTCCTTTGAGGGCGTGGGAGAGGTGGCGGCCACCTTCTATGCCGAGGAGGGCGTGAGGCTGGGACAGGTGGTGAAGGTGAGCGGGGACTCCACCGTGGCTCCCTGCGGGGCGGGGGAGCGGTTCTGCGGGGTGGCTGCGTCTGTCCGGGGAGGCTGTGCCGGGGTGCAGACCGGGGGCTTTGCCACGGTGCGGTGCGCCGACAGTACGGTGACGGTGGGGTATGTGAGCCTGACCGCCGACGGAAGCGGCGGTGTGAGGAAGGCGGGGGCCGGCGACCAGGGGCAGGAGTTCCTGGTGGCGGCCGACGACGGCGCGGGCATCATCACCATCAAAATGTGAGGAGGAGTGGGAGTATGAACGGTCATTTTCAGGATGTGAAGCTGGAGAAGGGGATGTACAGCGTGGCGGGGAGCAGCTTCACCGCCGTGCTGGAGAGGGAGGATCCCTCGGAGCGGTACAAGGGCACTGCCCTGGAGGGGCTGGACGCCTTTCAGCGGCAACTGAAGCGGTTTGACATCAAGGTGAAGGGCAGCGCCAGCGACCCGGTGGAAAAGTTCTTCCAGACGGCCCAGTCGGCGGTGCTGTTCCCCGAGTACATTGCCCGGAGCGTACGCCAGGGCATGGAGGAGGCGGATCTGCTGCCCTCCATCACCGCGGCGGTGACCCGGATCGAGGGGATGGACTACCGGCCGGTGACCTCGGTGCCTGAGAAGGGGAAGAAGGAGCTGCGCCGGGTGGAGGAGGGAACCACCATTCCCCAGACCCAGGTCAGGAGCCAGGAGAACCTGGTGAAGCTCCACAAGCGGGGGCGGATGCTGGTGTGCTCCTATGAGGCGGTGCGGTATCAGAAGCTGGATCTGTTTTCGGTGACCCTGCGGCAGATGGGGGCCCACATCAGCCGGCAGCTGCTGGAGGACGCCATCGGGGTGCTGGAGAAGGGGGACGGCAACGACAACGCCGCCGAGGCCCTGCGGGTAGGCACCGCCCCCATCGGGGGCACGGCGGGGAAGCTGACCTACAGCGAGCTGGTGGATTTCTGGGCCCAGTTTGAGCCCTATGAGATGAACACCCTGCTGGTCAGCGGGGATGTGATGCTCCAACTGCTGAAGATGGAGGAGCTTCAGAATCCTCTGACGGGGCTGAATTTCCAGGGCACGGGGAAGCTCATCTCCCCTCTGGGGGCGGAGCTGCTGCGGACCGGCGCCCTGGGAAGGGGGAAGCTCATCGGGCTGGACAAGCGGTACGCCCTGGAAATGGTGAAGGCCAGCGACGTGATGGTGGAGTACGACAAGCTGATCGACCGGCAGCTGGAGCGGGCGGCCATCACCACCATCACCGGGTTTGCCAAGGTGTTTGGGGAGGCCAGCAAGGTGCTTACCGTGTAAAATGAAAAAGCAGTGGAGATGGGAAAGAGAGTTTTGGGAGGGGCCGGCCGGGTGGCCGGCTCCCCCCCTTTTTTGAGGGAGGTTCGGTATGATCGAGGAGGTTTTGACCCTGGCAGTGACGCTGGGGAAGGCGGAGAAGAGCGAGGAGCTGAGGCTGCTGTGCCAGGCGGCGGTGGAGGAGCTGACAGGGGAGCTCCGGGAGGGGATGGCCCCGGAGGATTGCGGGGCGGCCTTTGTGCTGGGAGCGGCCTGGATGGCCCTGGCGGGGCTGGAGACAGGACCGGGAGGGGTGGAGAGCTTTACCGCCGGGGCGGTGTCCATCCGGACACGGGGAGGCGGAGAGAGGAGCAGGGCTTTGCGGCTCCAGGCCCGGCAGGTGATGAAGCCCTTTTTGAGGGACGCGGGGTTTGTCTTTCGGGGGGTACGGGGCGTATGAGAGAGCTTTGGGAGAAGGTGCTGGAGGAGTATGGGCAGGAGGTTGCCCTGGTTCGGGAGGATGGAAGGCGGGCGGTGAGGGCCCTGTTCCAGCCGGTGGAGGAGAAACGGGAGGGGGAGCTTCCCTCCCCCCTGGGGAGGGCTCCGGTGGGGAGATACCTCTACCTGGGGCCGGCCGGGGAGGATCTGGAGGATGTGAGGGAGATGGAGTGGGAGGGACGGGGATTCCGGATCCTGCGGTACAGGGAGTACTGGGTGGGAGGAGAGAAGATATACTGGTGGGCAGTGGCAGAGGAGAGGGAGGCGGAGCGGTGAAGGGACTGCAGGAGATGGGGCAGAGGCTTGCGGCATATTTGGAGGAGAATGGGCTCCCGGTGGTGGAGGCCTGGGGGGAGGAGAGTCGGGAGAGACCCGGGCGGGCGGTGGCGGCGGTGGGTCTGCGGGGCTTTGAGAGCGGGCCGCCGGGCTTTCTGGATTATCTGGGGGAGCGGTACGACCCGGGGAGAGGCTGCTGGGAGGAGCTGTACGGGAAGCGGGTGGAGGCCACCTTTGGGCTGGACGTGTACGGGGGGACTGCCGGGGAGGTGCGGCGGGGGCTGGAGCTCCTGGCGGGACTGCTGGAGCGGGGGCCGGAGGGGCTCAGGCCGGTGGGATTTTCCGCGGGGGAGACCGTCTATGACGGGGAGAGCAGGAGATACCGGTGTCCGGTTCAGGCCAGGTTTTTGGTCTGGGCTACGGCGGTGAGCAGGGGGGAGGAGGCCTTCCTGGATTTTGAGGTGAGAGGAGAGGAGCATATATGAACGTGACAGAGCATGAGAGACCGGGGGTCTATTCGGCCTACGATGCCTCCTCGGTGGTGAGGGGCAGCCGGGGCGGCCGGGCGGTGGGCCTGGCGGGGATCTGTTCCAAATTGACGGCGGGGACGGTGGAGAGCTTTGGCAGCTTTCAGCAGGCGGAGAGCCGGCTGGGGGCCGGAGAGGGGATGACCGAGCTGATCCGGCTCCTGTTCAGTAACGGGGCCGGCCGGGTGTATGTGGCGGCCGCGGCGGACGAGGGCGGATATGAAGCTGCCTTTGCGGCCCTGGAGAAGGTGGAGGGGCTGGCGGTGGTGGTCTGTGATTCCGCCCAGGCGGCGGTGCAGCAGAGGCTGCGGGAGAGCGTGAAAAAGGCCTCGGTCAACCGCCGGGAGCGGCTGGCGGTGGTCTGCGGCGGGGACGGGGAGACGGTGGAGGAGCTGGTGGAGCGGGCGGAGAGCCTGAACTGCGAGCGGGTGGTGCTGGTGGCTCCCGGCGGCATTGGGGCCGCCGCCGCTGTGGCGGGGGCGGTGGCCGGAGAGCAGGATCCGGCGGTGCCCCTGGGGGGGCTGGAGCTGAAGGGGCTCTCCGGGGTGGAGGCCCTGTGGGACGACAATGAGCTGGACACCCTCATTCTGGGGGGAGTGACCCCTCTGGAGGCCAGAGGGGGAGTGGCCAGCGTGGTGCGGGGGATCACCACCCGGACCAAGACGGGGCAGGCCGGGGACGCCACCTGGCGGGAGCTGACCACCATACGGGTGGTGGACGATGTGATCCCCGGGCTCCGGGAGGCCCTGGGCGCCCGGTTCAGCCGGGCCAAGAACACAGAGCAGGGCCGGGGAGCGATCCGCAGCCAGGTCATTGTGGAGCTGGAGAACAAGATGCGGCAGGAGATCATCACCGGGTACGACGGGGTGAGTGTGTCGGCCATGGAGGGGAATCCCACGGTATGTCTGGTGGAGTTCGGGTTCCAGGTGGCCCACGGGCTCAATCAGATCTGGGTGACGGCGCACATCACTGTGTGAGGAGAGAGGAGAGACGGGATGGGCGGGAGGCCGCGCCCATTACCGGGGAACCGGTTCAATGCGGCCTATATTCTTACAGAGGGGAGAGGATTTCATGATCGCAGAGCGGTTTCCTACCAGCGCGGATATCTATCTGGAGCTGAATGGGAAGAAATTGGCGGTGGTGCAGAGCTATTCGGCCCAGACCACCAAGACCTCTTCGGTGGTGGAGGCCTTTGGGGAAAGCGAGCCGGTGGCCACCATTCCGGGGCCCAAGCAGCACACCCTGACGCTGACCCGGCTCTATGCCACCGAGGAGGCGGCCAGGAGCGGAGTGAACTTCCATGAGCTGGAGGACTTCAACCTGGTGATCTGCAAGCCGGACCGGCGGGTGATCTACTCGGGGTGTCAGTGGGAGAACCTGAGCGAGACGGGAAAGCTGGGGGAGATGGTGCTGGAGAAGGTCATCATCGTGGCCGCCCGGCGGGTGGAGACCGCCCTGTGAGGGGCGGGCTTCTTACCCTCCCCCGGAAGAGGGAGTTGGGAAAGGGGATGACTTTGCGGCTCCTGTCCGCCCGGGAGGAGCTGGAATGCCGCAGAGAGGGGGAGGAGCTGGCGGGGGAGGAGAGGGATGGGGCCCTCTGCGCCAACGCCTGCTTGGTGGCCCGGGCCCTGGAACGGGGAGGAAGGCCCGTCTTTGAGAACGGGGCGGAGGCGCTGGAGAGGCTGACGGCGGGACAGATCTCCCGGCTGGCGGCCGAATGGGGGGAGTTTGACCGGGAATGTGACCCGGCCCCCTGGGACGAGAGGGCGGTGGATGAGGCAAAAAAAGGCTGGAGCACACGCCTTATGAACGCCTTCAGTGGCGTGTGCTCAAGGCTTTTGGGGCCCTTCCTACGGAGGAGCGGGCCAAGGCGATGACCCACCGGGATTACCTGTGGTGCGCCATAAACCTGGCGTTGGATGGGGAGGAGGAGCTGGGACGGCTGTGCCCCTCCTGCCGGGTGGAGGCTCAGGAGGAGCGGTGCCCTGTGTGCGGGGCGGCTGCGAGGGACTGTGGGGAGAATGGAGGGTTTGATATGGAGCGGTTTTTGGAGATGGGGGGAGGCGTTTGACCAACTTTTTGGAGCGGGCCCTGGAGCAGGGGCCAGAGAGGGAGCGGGAGGGGGAGATGATGGAGATCCCCGCCCCGGCGCAGCTGGCCTTGGAGACGGCGGAAGCCGGGAGAGCTGGGCCCCGCTGGGGGAGAAGGGCGGCGGAGAAGGAGGGAGCCCTGGAGGGAAGGGGATCAGAGTGGGGGGAGGAAGAAGGGATGGAGGAATTCCTTCGGAGGGCCACCCTGCCGGAGGAACCCGGCCTTAGGTCTTGGAGAAGGAGGGAGGAGCCCTTTGAAGGGGATGGGAAGGCAGAGCGCAGAGGGGGAGAGCCGGAAGGAAGGCTGGGAGCCATGGGGCGGCGGGGAGAGCTGGCCTTGCTCTCCGCGGTGCGGCGGGGGGAGGAGGCCGCCGGGTTTGTGAGGGGGCAGGGGCGGAATGTTGTGGTTACCCTTCCGGAGGCGGAGGGAAGGGAGGGCTCCGGACTGGACGCGGAGGGGTTGGATCGGATGGCGGAGAGGGACGCCCGGCGGTATGGCGGCGGGTTTTCCCTGTATTGAGGGGGGAGAGAGATGGGACTGGCGCCCATGAGATATAAAAATTTTACCTGGCCCCACAATCCCAGGACATACACCGTTGAGTACAGGCGGGAGATGGGGGTGCATAAGGTGCCCTTTGGACGGTATCACCTGCAGGATCTGGGCCCCACCCGGCGGATCATGCGGGGGGAGGGGGAGTTTGTGGGAGAGGAGGCCTACCGGCAGTTCAAGGAACTGGCCACTGTGTTTTACAGCCAGGGGCCGGGGGTGCTGATCCACCCGGTGTGGCAGGCGGCAAAGGCCTACTTTGTGGAGCTGGAGTTGACGCAGGAGCCCCGGAGGGATCATGTGAGATACCGGTTTGCCTTTTGGGAGAGCTATGACGGGTATCAGGCCTGCGCCCGGGGGGAGGAGGCCGGGGCCGCCGGGGCGGCGGACATGGGGGAGCAGAGAGCGGCGGCGGAGGTTTGGCACACGGTGGGGAGGGGGGAGAGCCTTTGGCGGATCGCCCGGGACTATGGGGTGGAGGTGACGGAGGTCATCGCCCTGAACCCCCAAATCAAAAACCCCAACCTGATCCATCCGGGGGAGAGGGTGAGGGTGAGATGATGGAGGGGTATTTGCTGACAGCACGGGGGGAACGGCTGGAGCTGCCCGTCTTTGAGTCCTGGCATCTGAAGCGGACGGGAGGAGTGCCCTGCGACAGCTTCGAGGGAGTGTGCCCCTGGGATCGGGGGGCGGAGCCTGCCTTTGACGGGGCCTGCCGGCTTCTTGTGGAGGAGGGGGGAGCCCGGCGGTTCACTGGGGTGCTGGACGAGTACGAGCTGAGGTGGGACGGAGAGGGCGGGAGCCTGTCCCTCTCGGGCCGAGGGCTGGCGGCCCTGCTGCTGGACAACGAGGCGGCGGGGCGGGATTACCAGGTGGCCACGCTGGAGGACATTCTGGAGGAGCATGTGAGGCCCTACGGGATCCCTGTGGGGGAGATGGGGGCTCTGGGGGCGGTCACCGGGTTTTCGGTGGCCACCGGCTCCAGCGAGTGGCAGGTGCTTTACGATTTTGCCCGGTATCATAACGGGGTGCAGCCCCGGTTCGACGTCTGGGGAAGCTTGACGGTGGCTCCGGGGGAGCGGGGGCGGCTGGTGAGGGTGAACGACGGGACGGGGGTCACAGGGGTGCGGTTCCGGGACAAGAGGTATGGGGTCTACTCTGAGATCCTGGTGCAGGATCTGGGGAGCCTGAGGAGCCAGCGGGTGGCTGACGAGGGCTTTATCTCCCAGGGGGGACGGTGCCGGCGGGTGTATACCATGCCGGGGAGGAGCGCCTACCAGGCCATGCGGTACTCGGGACAGTTCCAGCTGGATCGGGCCCGGGAGGAGCGGTTCCGGGTGGAGCTGACGGTGCCGGGGAGTTGGGTCTGCGAGCCGGGAGACCAGGTGGAGGTGGAGCTGACCAGGCCGGCGTTGAGGGGGACATGGAGGGCGCTGGAGACCGAGACGATCCTGGATAGGAAAGGCTGCCGGGTGAAGGTGACGCTGGGGTGAGAGAAGAGAGAATGGGGGGGAAGGATGTTTTTAAGTCGGAGAGAGAGCCCCCGGCAGGTGGGGGGCCAGGCTTTGGTGGGGCCGGTGACCGTGCCGGGGGATCCGGCGGGGGCCTACCTGGAGGGAGAGCGGCGGGGACTTGCGGTGTATGCCCCGGGCGGGTACCATTGGATCCCTGGGCTGGGGGATGAGGTGCTGGCGCTGAAGGCTGGGGAGGCGGGGGAGAGCCCCTGCGTTCTGGGGGTGGCCTCCCAGGCGGCGGGCTTGAGGCCGGGGGAGGTATTGATCCAGGCGGGGGAGTGCTCTATCCTGCTCTCCCCCGAAAATGGGGTGGAGATCCGGGGGAGGCTCACGGTTAACGGTTCTGTGCTGGGGCCCCTGCCTGAGGCGGAGAAGGAGGAGGAATCATGCTGATCCTGCGGGAGGGGGACTATGTCCCTGACGGAAGGGGAGGCTTCCGGAAGGCAGAAGGGGAGGAGGAGTTACTGGAGCGGATCCTCTGGAAGCTGTCGGTGCGCCGGGGGAGCTTTCCTTTTCTGCCGGAGCTGGGAAGCCGGCTTCATCTGCTGGGGCGGATCCCGGCCAGGGAGCGGCAGGCTCTGGCGGGGCAGTACGTGATGGAGGCCCTGGCGGACGAGGACGTGGTGGTGGCCGGGGTGGAGCTGGAGGGGGAGGAGATGACCCTCCGCCTGGAGAGGCGGGGGGAGAGCCTGACGGCGGTGTTGAAGGTGGGAGGGATGATATGAAAACGGTGGAGGAGATATACAACGAGATGCTGGAGGTGTTCCGGCGGGAGACGGGGGCGGAGGCCTCGGCGGTCAGCGACCTGTCGGTGAAGCTGTACGCGGTGGCGGCCCAGGTCTATGGACTTTACGCCCAGGCAGAGTGGTTGTCCCGCCAGTGCTTTCCCCAGACGGCGGAGGGGGAGTATCTGGATCGCCATGCCGCCCTGCGGGGGCTGGAGCGGCGAAGGGCCGGGGCGGCGGAGGGGCTGCTCCGGTTCTCGGTGGACAGTCCTGGGGGAGCTGATCTCTCCATTCCCAAGGGGACGGTGTGCGCCACGGCGGGGCTGTGGCGGTTTGAAACGGTGGAGGAGGCCTGTCTGCCGGCGGGGGAGAGCTGGGTGGAGGTGGCGGCCCGGGCCCTGGAGCCCGGGGCGGGGGGAAACGTGCCCGCCGGGAGCATTCTGATGATGGTGGTTCCTCCGGTGGGGATAAGCCGGTGCATCAACGCCGCGCCCTTTTCTGGCGGAACGGATGAGGAGGGGGACGAGGCCCTCCGGGCCCGGGTGCTGGAGACCTACCGGCGGATGCCAAACGGCGCCAACTCCGCCTTTTATGAGCAGGGGGCCCTGACCTTTGACCAGGTGAGCGCCTGCGCCGTACTGCCCCGAAGCCGGGGGGTGGGGACGGTGGATGTGGTGGTCTCCGCCCAGGGAGGCCTGCCCGGGGCGGAGCTACTGGAGAAAGTGGAGGCCTATTTCCAGCGGTGCCGGGAGATCGCTGTGGACGTGAGGGTAAGGGCCCCGGAAGTGAAGAGTGTGGATGTGTCGGTTCGGGTGACCGCCCGGGAGGGGGCTTCCCCCGCCGGGGTAAAGGCACTGGTGGAACAGTGTATCCGGGAATACTTTTCCGGAGAACGGCTGGGGGAAAATATTCTGAAGGCCAAGCTGAACCAGCTGGTATTCTCCCTGCCGGAGGTGGCCAACTGCGGAGTTCTGATCCCCGCCAATGACGTGGTGATAGGGGCGGCGGAGCTGCCCCAGCTGGGGGTATTAACGGTGGAGGTGACAGCGTGAGTCACAGGGATAGGCTGTGGGAACTGCTGGCCCCTCTGGGTCCCTACCGGCGGCAGGGGATCTACACCGCCGGGGAGCTGGCCGGGGAGGGGGCGGCTTTGGACGGGGTGCTGGCGGCCCTGGAGGAGCTGGAGCGGGAGACGATGCTGGACACGGCGGAGGGGGAGGGGCTGGAGAAGCTGGAGGAGCTTCTGATCCACAGGCCGGTGGCGGAGACGGCGGCAGCCCGGCGGGAGGCTTTGTCTGCCCTGCTGCGGATCGGCGGGGACAGCTTCACCCTGGCGGCCATCAACGACAACCTAAGGGGCTGCGGTCTCAATGCCCAGGTCAGTGAAACGGAAGAGCCCGGGGTGGTGGAGATCCGCTTCCCCGATGTGCCGGGGATCCCGGAGGGGTTTGAACGGCTGCGAAGGATCATTGAGGATATTCTGCCATGCCATCTGCGGGTAGAGTATGTGTACTGGTATATCACATGGCGGATGATGGAGGAGCGGTTCCCCACCTGGGGAGATATCGAGGCGGGGGGATATACCTGGGGGGAGCTGGAGAAGTTGGTAAGGTGAGAGAAGAAAGGGTCATGCGGCACAAGGTACCGCATGACCCTTTCTTCTGTATGGGAGCTATGGGGAAGCAGGGCTCAGGAGGGAGGGATAGAGCTCCAGCTCAAGGGTGAAGTAGTCCTTCAGCTCCCCGGCCGTGACAACCTCCAGGGGGGCCAGCCGGTTTTCTTGCCAATCCATCCGCCCGGAGATACAGGCCCAGTAGAGGCTGTCGTCCGCCCAGGGGGAGATGTCCAGGCCGTCGTTGCATTGGGCGGCACCGTCGGGGAGAAAGACCTCCCGGTCCAGCCGGGCGTCGTTTCGCCGGAGGAGCAGGGCGCACTCCTCCCGGGTGAGGGGGCGGTCAGGGGCGAAGGTGTTTTCCCCCACCCCCTTGACCAGCCCCAGGTCATAGGCCCAGGCCACGGCCTGGGCCAGCTCCTCCCGGCCGGACAGGTCGGTGAAGGGGTGGGCGGTCATGTCAAAGGGAACGGAGCCGGAGGCGGCCCAGAGCAGCAAGATAAAATCCCCCCGGGTAACGCTTTCCCCATAGCTGAGAGCAGGAGCGGGAAGCAGAAATAGCGTCAAAAGGACGCAAAAAAAGAGGCGTTTCATAAAAAATCCCTCCCAACAGATGGTTCTGGAGAAAGGGTATCATCTTTTGCTGGAAAATTCTGGAGAATAAAAGGACGGCACCCCAAATTTCGTCAAGTATTTTCCAGAATATGGAATATACTAACCTTGACACTGGGCCGGGAACGGCCCCTTACATAGGAGGAGACAGCGATGGCGGAGAAGCGGAAAACCCGGGCAGCCCGGCTGGGGGAGAAGGCGGAGGAGACAAAACGGCTCATACTCCGCTCCCCCATGCTGGTGCGTTCCAGTGAGTGTGCCATGCGGTTTTTGCTGGGAACGGTGCTGGCGGGAGGGGAGATCTTTGGGGGATTCGCCCCCTTTGGGATCGCCATGACGGCCTGCTCCGGGTCGGGGATGGACGGACTTCTGGCCACCCTGGGAGCCTGCCTGGGCTACCTGGTTTTTCGGGGACTGACTGAGGGGCTGCGCTATGCCGCCGCCTGTGTACTGGTGTTCTCGGTGGCCTTTGCCTTTTACGACATACAGCTCTATAAAAAAAGCTGGTTCATGCCCCTTATGGCCGCAGGGATGGACGGTATCACCGGATTTGTCTATCTGGGAGACCAGCGGTGGACCTCCGCCCAGGCGGTCTTTTTCCTGACGGAGATCCTGCTGGCGGGAGCCTGCGCCTATTTTTACCGTCAGGCCTTCTCCCCCTGGAGATCCCGGCGGGAGGAGATGTCTCTGGACACCCGGCAGGCAGTGAGCCTTCTGGTGCTGTTGGTGACGGTGCTCATCTCCCTTGGCAACCTCACCTTCTTCGGTGACCTGTCCCTGGGGCGGACGCTGTCGGTGATCCTGGTGCTGGCCATAGCCCACTCGGGAGGTCTGGGCTATGGAGCCGCCGCCGGGGTGGCTCTGGGTCTGGGGATGGATCTGGCGGCTGGGGAGACCGCCCCCTTCTACGCCATGGCCTACGGCTTTGCCGGACTTCTCACCGGGGCGGGCTGGCGGCAGGGACGGCTTTTTGGCGCCATCACCTATGCTGTAGCCAACGCCACGGCGGTGCTGTGGACATGGGATCTAAACCCGCGAGTCTCCGGCCTTTACGAGGTGTTCATGGCCTCTGTCCTTTTTCTGCTGCTGCCCTGGGAGTGGCTGAAGCTCCTCAGGGAGAAGCTGACAGGAGAGGAGAGAGGGGTGGAGCTCCACCGGATGGCGGCCCGGGTGGGGGAAAGGCTGAATACCACCGCCGCCGCCTTCCGCCAAGTGCGGGACAGTCTCCGGTCCGCCTTTCCGGAGCGGGGGGGCAATGACGCCGATCCATCCTCTGTCTTTGACCGGGCCGCTGAGCGGGTGTGCCGGAAGTGCGCCCTTCGGGGTACCTGCTGGGAGAAGGACTACGTCAGCACCTTCAACGCCCTCAACGATGCTCTCCCCGCCATGCTGGAGAAGGGGAAGGGGGAGCCTGCCGATTTCCCTGGCTGGTTTGCCAGCCGATGCCTCCAGTTCTCCGCCTTCCTCCGGGCGGCCAATGAGGAGGTCACCGCCCTGCGCTACCGCCGCCAGTATCAGAGCCGGCTCAAGGAGAGCCGGGGAGCGGTGTGCCGGCAGTATGAGACCCTGGCGGATATTCTGGCCGAGGCGGCCTGTGAGCTTTCCGCGGAGCTGACCCCCGACCCCATCCGGGAAAAGCGGCTGCGCCGCCACATGATCGCCCTGGGCCTGGAGGAGGGCCAGGCCACGGTCTACTACGACAGTCAGGGCCGCCTCCGGGCGGAGGCGGCGGGCCGGGGGGTGGAGACCCTCGCCACATCCCAGGAATTGAAGCGGCTGAGCGAGCTCATGGGCCTTCCCCTGCGCCTGGGGGAGGAGGAGAGGGGGCGGATCGTCCTCCTTCAGGCCGAGCCCCTGATGGCGGTGGCCGGGGTGGCCGCCCGCCGCCGGGAGGGGCAGCGGGAGAGCGGGGATACAGGCACCTGGTTCAAGAGGGAGGATGGGAGCATGTTCGTCCTCCTCTGTGACGGTATGGGAAGCGGGGAGGCCGCTCAGCGGGAGAGCGCCCTAGCGGTGCGGCTGCTGGAGGATTTTCTCCGTTCGGGGATGGAGAGCGCCGCGGCCCTGCGGACAGTAAACTCCGCTTTGGCCCTCCGGAATGAGGAAACGGGGGCCTTTACCACCGTGGATCTGCTGCGGCTGGATCTGTACACGGGCCAAGGAGAATTATGTAAGCTTGGAGCCGCACCCACCTACCTGCGGAAAAAGGGGACGGTGAGCCGGATCAGCGGAGCCGCGCTCCCCGCCGGGTTGGCCCAGGGGGGTGCGGGCCCTGACGTGACCCGGCTGGAGCTGGGGGAGGGGGACTGCGTGGTGCTGGTCAGTGACGGGATTTCCGACGCCGGGGAGGATCAATGGCTCCGGGAGCTGGTAACGGGCTTTGACGGGGCCAGCCCCAAGGATCTGGCCCGGGCAGTGATGGAGGAGAGCGAGAAGCGGGTGGGGGCGGCGGATGACCGCACCGCGGTGGTCATCGCCCTGAAAAAGCGAAAATAAAAGGGACAGAGGCGGGACGTACAAACGTCCCGCCTCTGTGGCAGTGTAGAGATATTGTGACCAGGGGCGAAGGGCTTACCGCTGGTCGTACTGCTTGACCTCCACGGTCTCTGCGTCAAAATCCAAAAAGAGCTGATAGGCGTAATTGTCCTCGCTGGTGTCCCAGATCTCCACAAATTTGGGGGAGACCTCGATAAGGATCTCGGTGTCCTCGTGGGAGTACTTGTTGTAGCTTCCCCAGAGATATTTTTGATACAGGCCCTCGAACCTTCTGCCCGGCTCGTCCACCACCAGGCCCTTATTTTGGGCCAGGCCCTCGATCTGTACCCCGCTCCAGCACAGGGCTACCCGGGGGTTCTGATAAAGCTGCTGGGTCTTGCGGAAGTTCTTGTCCGTCTTGAACCAGACCTTGCCGTCATAGAACAGGCAGCTCACGTTGCGCACCATCACATGGTCGTCCACGGAGCTGGCCAGGGCCATGATCTTGTCGGTGCCAAGCTTCTCAAACATGAGCTCCACCGCCTGGGGAAAGGTCAGGTCTTTGTCAGGGCTGAATTTCATATGGCTTCCTCCTATTCCTGGATCAGTTTTTTGATGGGGCCGCTGAGCTTTTTATAGACCAGAAGGGTGATGAGAGAGGTGATGGACCGGGAGAGCAGGTTGAAGGGGATGACGGAAAAGGCCACCATGGTGGGGATACTGGTGATCCAGGGGTTCACCGCCGAGCACATGGAGATGATCCCCTCCCAGTTCATCCCGTAAAGCCGGATGTAGAGAGGGAAGGTGATGTACACGTTGGTAAAGACCGAGACCGCCACGCAGCACAGGGTTCCCAGGGTCAGCCCTAGGGCGGCCCCCTTTTTGTTCCGGTGGTAGCGGTAGTAGAACAGGGCGGGCATGACGTGGGACAGGCTGAGGATAAAGGCGGTGAGCTCCCCGGTGAGGAGGGAGACGCTGCCCTTGAACAGCAGCTTCAGGCCGATCTTCACCGCGATGATCTCAATGGCCCCCACAGGGCCCAGGATAAAGCCGCCGATGAGCTCGGGCAGGGCGGACAGGTCGAACTCCGCGAAGGGGGAGAGCAGGGGGATGGAGAAGCTGAAGTACATCAGCACAAAGGCCACCGCTCCGCACAGGGCCGCCGTGGTGAGACGGCGAATTTTTTCCTTTTTCATGGCAAAACCTCCTATAAATAGATATGCGCCTCCTTGCAAGGCCCGGAAACACCTGGAGTATTTGACTTCTTCCAGGCGAACGGCCAGCAAAGAGGCGCATCCAAAGGATGCACGGTTTTGCCGCACTCATCTTCTCATTATCCAGACTATACTGTTGGTCCCGGAGTTTCACCGGGTCAGCGGCCACCCTTGAGTGACCGGTCGCGGACTATACCGCCAGTCGGGGAATTTCGCCCCACCCTGAAGACAAATTATTCCATTGTTTCTGCCCCCATTATAGACCGGGGGAGGGGGAATGTCAAGGAAGGGAGCTTTTGCTTTTGCTTTTGCAGATTCACACCAGACTGGCAATGAACTGCTGGGCTGTCCGGGGAGACCGGCCTGGGTGGCGGGCGTCCCAGCGGACGGCCTGGGTGTGGAGCTCCTCCGTGGGGATGTCCAGCCCCGCCTGCCGGGCCAGATGCTCCACCAGCTCCAGGTATTCTCCCTTGGCCAGGCCCAGGTAGGGGATACGGATCCCGAACCGGTCGGCCAGGGCCGTCTTCTCCTGGATGGTCTCCTCCCGGTCCACCTCGTCCCCCGCCCGGCTGGAGAAGGTTTGGCGCACCAGGTTCCGCCGGTTGGAGGTGGCGTAGATGGCCACATTGTGGGGCCGGGGCTCCAGCCCCCCCTCCAGAATGGTCTTGAGGACGCCGTAGCTTTGGTCATCCTCGTCAAAGGCCAGGTCGTCGATAAACAGGATGAATTTCTGCCGCCGCCCCTCCAGGGAGCGGATAAGCCGGGGCATCTGACACACCCCGCTCTTCTCAATCTCAATGAGGCGCAGATCCTCCGTGCCGGGAAGGCCCAGCAGAGACTTCACCGTGGCCGACTTCCCCGTGCCGCTGTCGCCGAAGAGAAGGACGTTGTTCACCCGCCGCCCCGCCAGCAGGGCCCGGGTATTCTCCTCCACCTGCCCCCGCTGGCGGCGGTAGCCAAGAAGCTCGGTCTGGACGGGCACGTCAGGATGGGCCACGGGGAGAAGCTCCCCCTCCTCCCACAGAAAAGCCCGGTACCGGGCGAAGATACCGCAGCCCTGGGAGCGGTAGCGGTCTTTCAGGCCCTCAAAGGAGAGGGGGTCTCCCGGGGCCCAGGGGGGAAGCTCCAGCTCCTCCAGCAGGGGGGAGAGGTCAAGGATCCCCAGGGCGGAGAGGGTCTCCACATCCCGGCGGGCGCGATCCTCCAAAACGGAGGGCTCCCGGCCCTCGGCCACCGAGCGGGGCCACGGGGCGTCGCTGGAGAGAAGCTGATCCCAGAGCCAAGCGTCCAGCCTGTGAAAGCCCGACTCATCCAGCCGGGAGAAAAACTCCCCCCAGGCGGAGAGGGCGGCGGATGTATCCCCCCGCTCCAGGGCCTTGACCAGGCTCAGGACGGCGTGAAAAAGAGGCTGGTCGTACAGCGCACGGAAGACGGAGAGGCTGTGGAGACGGCGGAGCAGGGTAGCGGTATCCATAGGGCGTTTCCCCCTCTGATTTTTTCTCTATCATAAAAGCCCTGGCGGTTTCTGTCAAGAAAAACCGCCCTTGCCACGGGAAGAAAAATAGGCTATGATGGGAGAAAAGACAAAGGGAGGAAGCACAGTGGACAAGCTGGAGACCCTGAAAAAATATTTTGGCCACCAGGCCTTTCGCCCCGGTCAGGAGAGCCTGATTGACGGGATCCTGTCGGGCCGGGACGTGCTGGGGGTCATGCCCACCGGGGGCGGAAAATCCCTGTGCTATCAGATCCCCGCCCTGCTTCTTCCCGGGCTTGCGGTGGTGATCTCCCCTCTGATCTCCCTGATGAAGGATCAGGTCATGGCCCTCCAGCAGGCGGGGATCCCCGCCGCCTTTCTCAACAGCTCCCTGTCCGAGGAGGAACTGCGCGGGGTCTACCGAAGGGCCTGGGCGGGGGAGTTCAAGCTCCTCTATGTGGCCCCGGAGCGGCTTGCCGCCGAGGGCTTTCTGAACCTGATGCGGGAGGCGGAAATCTCCCTGGTGGCGGTGGACGAGGCCCACTGCGTTTCCCAGTGGGGCCAGGATTTTCGCCCCAGCTACCTGCGGATTCCCGCCTTTCTCTCCCGCCTCTCCCGCCGGCCTCCGGTGGCCGCCTTCACTGCCACCGCCACCCAGGAGGTGCGCCGGGACATGACCCAGCTTCTGGATCTTCGGGAGCCTTTGACTCTGGTCACCGGCTTTGACCGTCCCAATCTTTATTTTGACGTGCTGCGCCCCAAGAAGAAGGATCCCGCCCTCCTATCTTTGGTGAGAGAGCGGCAGGACAGGAGCGGTATCATCTACTGCGCCACCCGGAGCGCCGTAGAGAAGGTCTGCGCCCTCCTTCAAAGCCGGGGCATTCCCGCCACCCGCTACCATGCGGGCTTGGATGAGGAGGAGCGGAAGCGGAACCAGGAGGACTTCCGCTTTGACCGCAGGCCCATCATGGTAGCCACCAACGCCTTCGGCATGGGCATCGACAAATCCAACGTGAGCTACGTGATCCACTATAACATGCCCAAGAGCCCGGAGGCCTACTATCAGGAGGCAGGTCGGGCGGGCCGGGACGGGGAGGCGGCCGACTGCATCCTCCTGTACAGCGGCGCCGACCTGGTCACCGCCCGCTTTCTCATTGAGAATGGCCGGGACAATGAGGAGCTGACCGGGGAACAGCGGGCCCAGGCCATCCGCCGGGATTATGAGCGGCTGGAGAAAATGGCGGGCTACTGCGCCCACTCCGGCTGTCTCCGGGGCTATCTTCTGGACTACTTTGGGCAGGAGCATCCGGACAGGTGCGGCAGCTGCGGCAACTGTACCGGGGAGTTTGTCACCGAGGACGTGACCCGTCAGGCCCAGATGATCCTCTCCTGTGTTAAGCGGGCTCAGGACAAGCTGGGCTACAACGTGGGTTCCACCCTCATCGCCCAGACCCTGAAGGGCAGCCGGGGCCGGCGGCTCCTGGAGCTGGGCCTGGATGAGCTCAGTACCTACGGCCTTATGAAGGGCCAGTCAGCCCAGGAGATCAACAGCTGTATCCAGCTGCTTACGGACAAGGGGTACCTTCTTCGGGACAGCGGGTACGGCGGCCTTCTCCTCGCCCCTAAGGCGGGGGAGGTTCTGTTCCGGGAGGAGGGGGTGACGCGCTGGGTACGCCTGGCCGCCCAGCCGGAGCTTCTGCCCAGGGAGGAGCGGCCTGCCCGCCGGAAGGAACGGCTTCCGGCGCCGGGGGAGGAGGGTCTTTTCCAAGCCCTGAAGAAGCTGCGCTACCGCCTGGCCCAGAAGGAGAATGTGCCCCCCTTTATGATCTTTTCCAACGCTACCCTTACCGACATGGCGGCCAAGCAGCCCAGAAGCCTGGCGGAGCTTCTGGAGGTCTCCGGGGTAGGGGAGAAGAAGGCGGAGAAATACGGGGCCGCCTTCCTTCTGGCCATCGGGGAATACCTGGATGGACAGTAAAGTCCATCCCCCTGCTCCAAAGAAAACTGTGTAGAAAGAGAATGCTGGTCATATGGATTCATTTCAGGCTCTCCTCTCGGGATTTTTTGATACCCTGACAGGTCATCTGGCCCTGGCGGTCTATCTGCTGGCCGTGACAGGGGAGGGGCTGGGGTGGCGGTGGCTGAGAAGGCTGCCGCTGCTGCTGGCCTCTCCGCTCCTTGCTACCGTGCTCTCCGCTGTGCTGTATACCCTTCCGGGGTTGGGGGCGGCCCAATATTTCCTTGTCTCCTGTGCCATTCTTGTCATGGCCGCCCTGTGGGTAAGGTGGGCATGGGGCTTTGGGTTCTGGCAGGCCTTTGCCGCAGTCTGTATGGCGGGGATCCTCCAGGTGGCCGGCTCCACTCTGACCTGGATGCTGAATTGGGCCGCCCCTTTTGGGGAGGGCCTCTCCTATGCGGCGGCGGCCATCCTTCATCTGGCGGTTGCCCTTGTGATTTCCCTTCTGCTGGGCAAGCTGGGGTTTGGAAGATGGTTTCGCCTGCTGCTGGAGAGCGGGCCCACCCCCCGGCGTACAGGTCTCCTGCTCTTTGCCCAGGAGATGGTGATGGAGCTGTTTTTGCTGCTGCTGAACAGCGTCCAGTCCCGGTACCTGGTGCTCTACTACCTGCTGGTGGTCGTGATGGTGATCCTGATGACGGTGCTGGTGGTCTATCTGGCCCAAGGGCTGGACACCGCCCAAAAGCTGCGGGCGCAGCGGGATATGATCGCCCAGCAGCAGCTCTACGAGCGGGAGCTGGAAACTATCCGCCAGGAGACCCGGGCCTTCCGCCATGACTATAAGAACCTGCTGGCCGGCCTGTCCCAGCAGGCGGGGGAGGGGGAACTGGAGAAGGTGCGCCGTACCCTCACCCAATTGGATGTGGGCTTTGACCTGCGGCTGGGCAGAAGGATCCAGCTGTCCACGCAGATCGGGAACATACAGCTCCCGGAGGTCAGGAGCCTTCTCCTCAGCAAGCTGGCCGCTATGGGAGAGCGGGGGGTGGAGTGCCGTCTGGAGGCGCTCTATCCTGTGGGGGCTGTGGATATGGACATATGGGATCTCACCCGCTGTCTGGGTATCCTTCTGGACAACGCCCTGGAGGCCGCCCTGGAAACGGAGGAGCCCTGGGTAGAGATCCTGCTGTTGGCCCAGGAGGGGAAGCTGTTCCTCCGGGTGTCCAACCCCTATACAGGTTCTCTCGACCCGGAAAAGCTGTGGGAGGAGGGCTGGTCCACCAAGGGGACGGGCCGGGGGCTGGGACTATCGGGTTATCAGCGCATCCTGCGGGGCTATCCCAATGCCTCCTCCTGTACCAGCTGGGACAGGGGGATATTTGTACAGGAACTGACGGTGGAGGATAGGACATGAAGGAGATCTATCTCTGTGACGATGATAACGCCGTCCGCTGCCAGATCCAAACCGCCCTGGAGAGGAAGATCCTGGCGGAAAACTACGATATGAAGGTGGCGGCGAGCGTCCCCGCCGCCCAGGAGCTGCTGGCCGGACTGGAGAGGGGAAGGCAGGGGATCTATTTCCTGGATGTGGAGCTGAAGGACGGGGAATGGGACGGCTTCCGGCTGGGGCAGGAGCTTCGCCGGCGGGATCCCCAGGCTACCCTGGTCTATATCACCAGCTACGGCGACCTGGCCTGGCGCACCTTCCAGTATCATCTGGAGGCCTTTGACTATATCGTGAAGGGCTCGGAGCCCGTGGGGCCTGCGGCAGCCCGGTGTCTGGAGGAGATATACCATCGCCTTCTCTCCCAGCGGCAGGCGCCCGGGGCGACCTTCACCCTTCGGACGGGAGACATGGTGCGCCATGTTCCCCTGGAGGACATTCTCTATTTTGAGACCGCCCCCGCTCCCCACCATGTCTTTCTCCATACCCT
>JAAWBD010000052.1 GCA_022792495.1 Oscillospiraceae bacterium | reverse complement strand
GTGAGCTATTTCCTGCAAAACGGAGCCCAGCTCCTCTGGGGCTCCAACAACAAGATGTTCCCCTCCTTCCTGTCGGGGGACGCCCTGTCCCTTCTGAACGGGGACCTGCGGGTCTCCCTGGCCACGGTGGTGAATGTGGCGGTCTGCGTGGTCATCATGCTGGCGCTGACCTGGTTCACCAGCCAGACCAAGATGGGCAAAGCCATGCGGGCCTGCTCCGAGGACAAGGGGGCCGCCCAGCTCATGGGCATCAATGTGGATACCACCATCTCCATGACCTTCGCCATCGGCTCCGCCCTGGCGGCGGTGGCGGGGGTGCTCTACATGTCCTCTTACCCCATCCTGGTGCCCACCACCGGCTCCATGCCGGGCATCAAGGCCTTTACCGCCGCCGTATTCGGGGGCATCGGCTCCATTCCCGGTGCCCTTCTGGGCGGCCTTCTGCTGGGGGTCATCGAGATCTTCGCCGGCGGCTATATCTCCACCCAGCTCCAGAACGCCATCGTGTTTGCCGTCCTCATCGTGGTGCTTTTGGTGAAGCCCTCCGGTCTGCTGGGCAAGCAGATCCGGGAGAAAGTGTAAGGGGGTGGGGAGAATGAACAGACTGAAAAGCATGAACCCCGCCACCCGCACCAACTTCCTTACCTATGCCGCGGTGCTCCTGGCCTTCGCCATCCTCCAGCCCCTGGCCCTGACGGGTAAGCTGAGCCCCACCCTTCAGGGGCAGCTGGTGCCCGTGTGCGCCTATGTGGTCATGGCCCTGTCTCTGAACCTTACCGTGGGGGTGCTGGGCGAGCTGAGCCTGGGCCACGCCGGCTTCATGAGCGTGGGGGCCTTCTCCGGGGCGGTGTGTGCCTCTGCCCTTCAGAACGCTATCCCCACCCCCGGCCTCCGTCTGGCGGTGTCCATGGCGGTGGGGGCCGTCCTGGCCGGGATCGTGGGTACTGTCATCAGTGTCCCCGTCCTCCGGCTCAATGGCGACTACCTGGCCATCGTCACCCTGGCCTTTGGCCAGATCATCAAGTCCATTGTGGAAAATCTCTATGTGGGGGTAGATCCCAAGGGCCTCCACTTCAGCTTCCTCCAGCCCAACGTCCGCCTGGGGGAGGGGGGGCGAATGATCCTCAACGGGCCCATGGGCATCCCCAATATCGCCAAGATCTCCACCTTCCTGGCGGGGTTCGTGCTCATCATGATCACCCTGGCGGTGATCTTCAACCTGGTGAACTCCCGCTCGGGCCGGGCCATCATGGCCCTCCGGGACAACCGGATCGCCGCCGAGAGCGTGGGCATCAACGTGACCAAGTACAAGATGATGGCCTTCGTCATCTCCGCCGCCCTGGCGGGGGCGGCAGGCGCCCTGTTCGCTCTGGGCCAGAACACCATCGTGGCCTCCAAGTTCGATTTCAATACTTCCATCCTCATCCTGGTCTACGTAGTCCTGGGCGGCCAGGGGAAGATGTGGGGCTCCATCCTGGCGGCCTCCTTCCTCACCATCCTGCCCGAGACCGACGCCATGCGGGGTCTGCGGGACTATCGAATGCTGGCCTACGCCATCGTCCTGATCCTGGTGATGCTGGCCACCAACAGTCCCGCCATCCAGGGTTTCTTTGCCAAGCTCTTCCGGGGGAAGAAAGAGGAGAATGAGAAAGGGGGTGGGCAGTAATGGCTATGCCGAAACGGGAGCCCACCAAGCTGGTGCCGGTGCCCTCCACCAACATCATCCCCGAGCGGGACGTGGACAAAAGCCCCATCCTGGAGTGCCGCCACCTGGGCATCGACTTCGGCGGCCTCACCGCCGTCAACGAGTTTAATATGGCCATCGGCCGCACCGAGATCGCCGGCCTCATCGGCCCCAACGGGGCAGGCAAGACCACGGTGTTCAACCTGCTGACCAAGGTATACCAGCCCACCCGGGGAACCATCCTCCTGGACGGGGTGGATACCCACTCCATGTCCACTATGCAGGTGAACAAGGCGGGCATCGCCCGTACCTTCCAGAATATCCGCCTGTTCAATAACCTCTCCGTGGAGGACAACGTAAAGCTGGGCCTCCACAACCACATCAACTACGGCCTCTGGCAGGGCCTGTTCCGCCTCCCCGGCTACTGGCAGGGGGAGAGGGTGGCCCACGAGCGGGCCATGGAGCTCCTCAGCATCTTTGACATGGAGTCCCTGGCCTCCACCAAGGCCGGAAGCCTTCCCTACGGCGCCCAGCGCCGGCTGGAGATCGTCCGGGCCCTGGCCACCAACCCCTCCCTCCTCCTCCTGGACGAGCCGGCAGCGGGCATGAATCCCTCCGAGACCGCCGAGCTCATGGAGAACATCGTGAAGATCCGGGACACCTTCCAGATCGCCGTCCTCCTCATTGAGCACGATATGAGCCTGGTCATGGGCATCTGCGAGGGTATCTGTGTCCTGAATTTCGGACAGATCATCGCCAAGGGCACCCCCGACGAGATCCAGCGGAACCCCGCCGTCATCGAGGCCTACCTGGGCAAGCAGAAGGAGGGCTGAAGCCATGCTGAAGGTTGAAAACATCAACGTCTATTATGGCGCCATCCACGCCATCAAGGGGATCTCCTTCGAGGTCAACGACGGGGAGATCGTCACCCTCATCGGGGCCAACGGCGCGGGGAAATCCACCACCCTCCAGACCATCTCCGGCCTTCTCCACTCGGCCACCGGCTCCATCACCTTCCAGGGGGAGAATATCGCCAGTGTCCCCGCCCATAAGCTGGTCAGCCGGGGCCTGGCCCAAGTCCCCGAGGGCCGGCGGATCTTCCTCAACATGACCGTGGAGGAGAACCTGGAGATGGGGGCCTACACCCGCCCCAACGCCGAGGTAGCCCCCCACCTGGAGCGGGTCTATACCCTCTTCCCCCGGATGAAGGAGCGCCAGAAGCAGGTGGCCGGCACCCTCTCCGGCGGCGAGCAGCAGATGCTGGCCATGGGCCGGGCCCTCATGTCCGACCCCAAGCTGATCATGCTGGACGAACCCTCCATGGGCCTGGCTCCCATCCTGGTGGAGCAGATCTTCGACATTATTAAAGAGCTCCACAAGGCAGGCACCACCATCCTCCTGGTGGAGCAAAACGCCCAGATGGCCCTCTCGGTAGCCGACCGGGGCTACGTGCTGGAGACGGGCAAGATCGTCTCCAGCGGCTCGGGCAAGGAGCTTCTCAGCGACGAAAGCGTAAAAAAAGCCTACCTGGGCGGATAAAGAAAAAGGAGCGGGAGAATTTCTCCCGCTCCTCTCTTTTTTCTCAAGGGTGTACCCAAACGTACAACGATCCCCCCGATTTCCTGTAGGGAAAAGGGCAGTCCCTCCCTCTCCCCCGGCCGCCCGGTGTCACCCTTCCTTTTTTGCCTCCATGACATGTATACGGAACTGGGCGGTGGTGGTGAGCTCCTCCAGCTCCCCCAGCCGCTCCGCCCCCTCCCTGGGGGTTTTCCAAAAGTAGGGGGTCATCCGGAACAGATCCCCGATGGCCTGGGCTCCCGTCAGGGTGAAGGCATACTCCACCGGCACAACGTCCAGATACCGGAACCCGGCGTACTCCTCCCGCCTGTCCTGGTTCTCATAGGGACTGTCGTATAAAACCGACTTCAGCTCCCACAGATGCCGGGGCCCGGGGACTACATAGAGGAATATACCGCCCGGCTTCAACACTCTGTAAAACTCTTTCGCCGCCAGGGGGGAGAAGCAGTCCACCAGAATATCCACCCGTCCGTCCCCAAGGGGCAGATGATAGACCGACGCCACCCCGAATTCACCCCGGCTCTGCCGCCGGGCGGCCCGCTTCACCCCGGGCTTGGACAGATCCACCCCCGCGATCCGCCCGCCCCGGGCGAGAACCGTCTCCCCCAGGGCGGCGGTATACCACCCCTCCCCGCACCCCGCGTCCAGCAGGGCGGGCTCCTCCGGGGCATACTTCTCCACCAGGGCGCACAGGGCCTCCCGCAGGGGAGCGTACCAGCCCCCCTCCAAAAAACGGCTTCGGGCGGCAGCCATCTCCCTGTCGTCCCCCGGCTCCTTGGAGTGCTGCCGGTTGGCGGGCAGCAGGTTCACATACCCCTCTCTGGCAAGGTCAAAGCTGTGCCCGCCGGGACAGGCATACCGCCCCGGCTCCCGACGGAGCCCCTCCCCGCATATGGGACAGCAAAACAGACTTTCCATCCCGCTCCCTCCTTTGGTTTCAGTATACCACAGCCCTCTGCCGGGAACAAGGCCCAGGCAATTGACAAAACCAGGGTAGTAAGCTATGATAGGAAAAGAATTTAATGAGAGGAAAGATTTGTTTTTATGAAAAGATTATCTCGACTGTTCTCTCTGCTGCTCTCGGCAGCCCTCGCCGCCGGTCTCTCCGTCCCCACTCTGGCGGTTGCAGAGGAGTATTACCTGAAAACCACTGTCACTGTTGAGGGCGGTCTCCACTCCGGCCTGAAAACCGAAGTGTCCAAGGGCTTTGCCATCGCCTCCCGGGTATTCCGGGGGGATCAAAGCGGCGAGTTGAACTGGGACTCCACCCTCACCCGGGCCGAGGCAGTCACCATGATCATCCGCCTCATGGGCCTGGACGAGGAGGCCCAGGCCGCCGCCTCCAAGCCCTCTCCCTTTACCGATGTCCCCGACTGGGCCAAGGGCTACGTGAATCTGGCCTCCGAAAAAGGGGTGGCCAAGGGCGTGGGCAATGGCCGCTTCGACCCCTCCGGAGTGTGCGGCGCCCGGGAGTTCATCACCATGCTCTACCGCCTGACCCACCTCTCCGAGGGCACCGACTACTCCTGGGCCACCGCTCTGGAGGACTTCATCTCCCATGTGGAGGATCTGAAGGATTTCCGGAGCAACGGCTGGTCTCTGCCCTTCGCGCCGGAAAACTTTGCCACGGGGCTGAAAAACTGGTTTGACCAGGACGGCCCCTTCACCCGGGAGGTCACCGCCGACGTGATGTACCTGATGCTCAACTTCAATGCCGGCCCCGAGAAGGAGAGCCTGGGCGACATTCTGGCCTCTGAGTACGGCATGTCTGACGTGCTCCTCTACGACCACTACGTCCG
>JAAWBD010000051.1 GCA_022792495.1 Oscillospiraceae bacterium | reverse complement strand
GATCCCAACTGCTCCGTGATCACCGCCGCCTGCGGCTCCTGGGCCGATCCCGCCCTGATGAAGACCCTGTGCCTGGATCAGAACCGGAACAACAACGTTGACGTGTTCTATCAGGTGGCCGGCGGCTCCGGCGACGGCCTGTTCGATGCCGCCATGGAGACCGGCTCCTGGGCCATCGGCGTGGACTCCGACCAGTGGCAGGCCTACAAGGACGGCAGCAACCCCGAGAAGGCCGACGTGATCCTCACCTCCATGCTGAAGGAAGTGGGCAACTCCTTCGTGGCCTTCTTCCACCAGGTGGAGAACGGCGACGACGTGTGGGGCAAGACCATCACCCTGGGCCTGAAGGATGACTCCGTGGGCTACGTGGACAACGCCTTCTTCCAGGAGAACGTGCCTGAGGAGCTGCGCAACGCCATGGCTGACGCCGCCGCCAAGGTCAAGGCCGGCGAGCTGGAAGTCAAGAGCTACTACGACTTTGCCGACGAGGCTGAGTATCAGGCTTACGTGGACGCTGCGAAGTAAAATGGTTCCAACTGCTCCAAACTTATAATTTGGGAGCGGGGCCGGTGGACCGCGACGGTCTGCCGGCCCTCCCTTCCAAAGAGAGGGAGGTTCCTGTATGGCGGATGAAGTACTGCGAATGCAGAATATCACCAAGATCTATTCCAACGGCTTTATCGCGAACAAGGACGTGACCCTTGCCGTTCAGAAGAACGAGATCCACGGCCTGGTGGGCGAAAACGGCGCGGGAAAGACCACACTTATGAAGATCCTCTTTGGCATGGAGCTGCCCAACGAGGGACAGATCCTCATCAACGGCAAGGAGGAGAAGATCGCCAATCCCCTGGACGCCATCAGCAAGGGCGTGGGCATGGTGCACCAGCACTTTATGCTTTTGCCCTCCCTGACGGTGGCGGAGAACGTCACCCTGGGCGTGGAGCCCATCAAGAACGGCTTTTATGACTTCGACAAGGCTGTGGCCGACACCCAGGCCATTGCCGACAAGTATAACTTCAAGATCGACGCCCGGGCAAAGGTCCGGGATCTGAGCGTAGGCCAGATGCAGAAGGTGGAGATCCTGAAGGCCCTGATCAAGGGCGCCAAGATCCTCATCATGGACGAGCCTACCGCCGTCCTCACCCCCCAGGAGACCGAGGAGCTGTTTGAGCAGCTGTTTGTCCTGCGGGATGATGGCGTGTCCATCATCTTTATCTCCCACAAGCTGGAGGAGGTCATGCACATCTGCAGCCGGGTCACCGTGCTGCGCCATGGCCAGTGCATGGGCTCCCACGACACCAAGGATCTGACCCAGGCTTCCCTCTCCAAGCTGATGGTGGGCCGGGACGTGGTGCTTAAAATCGAAAAAGAGGATCCCACCCTGGGCCAGCCGGTGGTATCCATCAAGAATTTGATCAAGATCAACGCCATCGGCAAGAATGTGATCGACGATGTGTCCTTCGACATCCATGCCGGTGAGGTGGTTGGCATTGCCGGCGTGGAGGGCAACGGCCAGACCGAGCTGGCCGAGGTTCTCAGCGGCCTGGGCATCTTCGCCAGCGGCGAGGTGCTCCTCAACGGCGAGTCCATCAAGGACAAGAGCGTCCGCCAGATCCGGGACATGGGCATGGCCTACATCGCCGAGGACCGGATGGTGGAGGGCGTGGCCGGCAATATGTCCATCAAGATGAACATTATGGCCGACCGGTTCACCAAGAAGAGCTTCCAGAAGGGGCCCTTTATGGACGCCAAGAAGATCAACCAGATGGTGGATCAGTACATCAAGGACTTCGAGATCGCCTGCGACAGCCCTGACGAGCCGGTGCGGATGCTCTCGGGCGGCAACATTCAGAAGGTGGTGGTGGCCCGGGAGTTCACCTCCGGCGCCAACTTCCTGCTGGCCTGCCAGCCCACCCGGGGCATCGACGTGGGTACGGCGGAGATGATCCGCAAGACCATCGTCAAGAAAGCCCGGGAGGAGAAGGTGGGCTGCCTGCTGATCTCTGCCGACCTCAACGAGGTGCTGGAGTGCTCCGACCGGCTGCTGGTCATGCGCAAGGGTAAGATCACCGCCGCTTTCCCCAAGGCCAACGAGGTCTCGGAGGAGACCCTGGGCGAGTACATGCTGGGCGTCCGGGACATGACGGGTGAAGAAATGGAGGCCTTGCTATGAGTAAGACACAAAGAATCGAAGCCACCATGGAGGTCGTCCGCACCCTTGTGGCCCTCCTGATCGCCTACGGCCTGGCTCTTGTTATCCTCTTCGCCATCAGCGACGACCCGGTATACATCGTGCAGCAGTTTATTCTGGGGCCCCTGAGCTCCCCCCGGCGGATCGGCAGCGTGATCAACCTGGCCATCCCCTTTACCCTGTGCGGCCTGGCCATGTGCTTTATGTACGCCGTCAACCGCTTCAACCTGGTGCCCGAGGGCATCTTCATGCTGTCTGCCTGTACCGCCACCTACGCGGCTCTGCAGATCGGCAACAACGTCCCCGCCGTTGTGATCATCCCCGCCCTGTTCCTGGTTGGCATCCTGACGGGCGTGGTCATCGCCTTTATCCCCGCCATTATGGAGCGGAAGTTTAACGCCAACGTGGTGGTGGTCTCCCTGATGCTCAACAGCATCGTGGTGTTTTTGGCCAACGCCATCCTGCGTTTCCTGATGCGGGACACCTCCATCAGCTACCCCGCGTCCTATGAGCTTCCCCTCAACGCCCAGCTGCCCAAGATCCTCAGCCCCTTCAACATCCAGGCGGGGCTTATCATCGCCGTCTTCTGCGTCATCGCCGTTTCGGTGCTGTTCTACAAGACCAGCTTCGGCTGGAAAATGCGGCTGGTGGGTGAGAATCCCCGGTTTGCCGAGGCGGTGGGCCTGTCCTCGGTGGGTATCTCCTTCGCCGCCCAGCTCATCGGCGGCGGCATGGCGGGCATCGCCGGCACCACCGAGCTTTTAAGCAACTACACCCGGTTCCGCTGGACCATCAGCACCCAGCACGGCTTTGACGGCCTGCTGGTGGCGGTACTGGCAAAGAAGAACCCGGCCCTGGTGCCTGTAGGCGCCCTGTTCCTGGCCTACATCCGGATCGGAGCCGACGTGGTCAACTCCACCGGCGACATCCCCCCTGAGTTCATCACCGTTATTCAGGGCATCATCATCCTGCTGATCGCGGCCGAAACCTTCATGTCCGGCACCAAGAACAAGCTCATCTTCAAGGCTGCCGAGAAGAACGAGAAGGAAAAGCAGACGGCCCAGTCGGCGGCGTAAGAAAGGAGACGCTATATTATGACGATTGATATTGTTGCGTTTATCGCAGAGATCTTCCGCATGGCGACTCCCCTGGTCTTTGCCGCCATGGCCGCCCTGATCTGCCGGCAGGCGGGCATGTTCAACATGGGTATTGAGGGCATGATCCTCTGCTCCGCCCTGTCTGCCGCCACCTTTGCCCATCTGTTCCAGAGCGTGTGGATGGGGCTGCTGGGCGCCATCCTGATGGGTCTGCTTACCGGCCTGGTCATCGCCTTTGTCAGCATCACGGGCAAGGCCGACCTGTACCTGACCTGTATCGCCTTCAACCTGGCGGCCACAGGCGGCACGGTATTCGCCATGTACATGATGACCGGGGAGAAGGCCACCACCTCCAACGCCTTCAAGTCCTTCCAGATCCCCAACATCGATATCCCCGTTATCAAGGATATCCCCGTTCTGGGCCGGATCGTCTCGGGCCAGAGCCTGTTGACCTGGATGGCCCTGCTCAGCGTGTTCCTGATGTGGCTGCTGCTGAAGCGGACCCGGCTGGGGCTGCGGATCCGGGCGGTGGGTGAGAATCCCCACGCCGCCGAGTCTGTGGGCATCAGCGTTCCCAAGGTGGGCTACATCTCCTTCTCCATCTGCGGCATTATGTCCGGCCTTTCCGGCGCGTTTCTGTCCATGAGCTGGGTCACCTACTTCATGCGGAACATGGCCAACGGCCGGGGCTATATCGGCCTGTCCGCCCAGAACATGGCCAATGGCGAGCCCATCGGCTCCGCCATCGCCGGCGTGTTCTTCGGCTTCTGCCAGGCTCTGAGCATCACCATGAAGAACCAGACCAAGTTCCCCACCGAGTTCCTGGAGATGATCCCCTACGCCGCCACCATCATCGCCCTGGGTCTCACCGGTATGCTTACCATCCGGAAGCGCCGGAAGGTGGAGTCGGGCCAGGCCGCGGGAAAAGAGAAGTAAGATATTACAGAAAATCGCGAGGAATACACTATGTCTGACAAGCGCAAGGTCATTATCGACTGCGACACCGGGGTGGACGACGCCCTGGCTCTTCTGCTGTGCCTGAAGAATCTGGATGTGGTGGGCATCACCACCGTGGGGGGCAATGTGCGCCTGGAGAACACCCAGCGCAATACCCGGTACGTCACCGAGGTGGCGGGCCGGATCGACGTGCCCGTCTATGCCGGCTATGCCCGGCCCCTGCTGGTGCCCCTTCAGGACGCCTCCTATGTCCACGGGGTCAACGGCCTGGGGAGCGTTCAGGTTCCCGAGCCCAGCAAGCCCCTGGAGAAGCAGCACGCGGTGGATTTTCTCATCGAGACCTTTATGGCCCGGGAGGATGTGTCTCTCATCACCCTGGGCCCCCTGACCAACATCGCCCACGCCCTTTTGAAGGAGCCCCGGCTGGCCCAGCGGATCCCGGAGATCCTGACCATGGGGGGCAGCACCACCTGGGGCAACGCCACCCCGGCGGCGGAGTTCAACATCTTCGTGGATCCCGAGGCGGCCAAGCTGGTCTTTGAGTCGGGGATCCCCATCCGCATGGTGGGACTGAACCTGACCCGGCAGCAGAGGGCCTCCCAGGAAGTCCTGGATCAGATCCAGGCCATGGACAGCCCGGCGGCCAGGCTGGCGGCCCAGCTTTTCCTGCGCCAGGACGGTAAGGTGGGGCAGAACAACTTCTGCGACGCCTGCGCCGTCATGTGGTGGATCGACCCCGGCGTTATTACCAAGAGCGCCATGATGCATGTGGTGGTGGAGACCCAGGGGGAGTATACCCGGGGTATGACCCTGTGCGATGGCCGGGGCTTCCAGGCCAACCGCCGGGAGGTGGATATGGAGCATGAAAAGCTCTACGAGCCTCTCCCCAAGGGCCTGGAGCCCAATGTAGAGGTGGCCCTGGAGCTGGATCAGGCCCGGTTCAGCCAGGTCTTGCTGGACACCATGAGACGGTACTCTGAGGGCTGAGCGCCCTCCTCCTAACGCGGAAATGGCCGGGCATACATGGCGATCCGCGCCGTGTGGCCCGGCCTTTTTGCGGGAAGAAAGAAGGTAATCCATGAAAGAGAACGCTTTGCAGCACCGGCGGCTCATGACTGCCACCATCTTTACGTTCATTTTTATGAGCGGCTACGCCCTGACCTACACCATGCTGGGCACCCTTCTGCCCAGCATCATCCAGCATTACTCCCTCAGCATCTCCCAGGCCTCCTATATCAACATCGCCCTGGAGCTGGGGGGCACCAGCGCCATGGTGCTGGCCCTGTTCCTGCTGGACCGGATCAACAAGGGCAAGGCTTTGCTGTTCATGGCCCTGTTCTTCGGCCTTATCTCCCTGTACATCGGCTCCGCGCCCCCCTTTGTGATCCTGCTGGCGGCCCGGTTTTTCATGGGGCTGGTGGGCAGTATCCTGGACAACCTCTGCGCCACCTACATCTCCGATCTTTACGGGGAGCACAGGGCCCGGTATGTGTCCATCCTCCACACCCTGTACGCCGCGGGTAGCCTGGTGGCCCCCAAGTTCGCCGCCCTTTGCTATGCGATGGGCGGCTGGAGCCTGGCCTTCCTGGTCACAGGCGGGGTCATGGCCGTCGCCGCCGTTCTGGCGGTGGTCATCCTGCGGGTGATGGGCTTCCCCCGAACCTCGGTATCGGAGCAGGAGCAGAGCAAGGAGAAGGTGCGGATCCCGTACAAGGAGATCCTCCGGAGCCGGAACATGCGCTGGCTTTGCCTGGCCAGCTTCCTTTTCGCAGGGTATTCCTACGTGACCATGTGGCTGTCCACCTACCTGGACTGGATGGACAGCAGCGTCTACACGGTGGGCTTCTGCTCCACCATCATGACCGCCTCCTACATTGGGTCGGTGCTCAGCCGCTCCTGGCTGGCGGCGGTGGCGGAGAAGATCGGCTCGGCGGCCTATCTGAAGTGGGCCTCTCTGCTGTCCGGTATCCTGCTCATCGCCCTGCTCATCATTCAGCAGCCCATGGTCTGGCTGGTGGGCGCCTTCCTCTACGGGCTGATCGGCGGGGCCATCTACACCGGACGGTTTGTCCTGTCCTGTCAGGAGTTCCCCCAGTTCAGCGCCACCGCCTCCTCCTTAACGGGAGTATGCTCCTTTGGGGGAAATATGGTCTTTAACGCCGTGCTGGGTCTGGCCGCCGACGCGGGGTACTACACCCAGGCGCTGATGGTCACGGCGGGGTTGTTTATGACCGGATTTTTGATCTTCAGCTTTGGATATAAGGCCCACAGGGAATAAGCGGCCGGGATATACTGTGGGTCTTGGGAAGGCTCCCCTTTTTGGGGGGCTTTTCTTTTTGGGCCGGGAAGCGATCCCCCATTTGACAGGTTCCGCCGGCTTCGCTATAATGGGGAAAAGACTTTTGGAAGGGAGGGGATCCTGTGATCCGATACGCCGCGCTCCTGCTGTGCTTTGCCCTGCTCACGGGCTGTGGGGTGGATGGGCGCACCTTGGGCTCCCTCCTTCTGCCCGTCCCGGTGGAGGAGGTCATCCCCGAGCCCTTCCCCACGCCCACGCCGGAACCCACCCCTCCTCCGCCTACGGTGGCCACCCTGGCGGTCTGCGGGGACGCCATGGCCCACTCCTACATCTCCAATGACGCCTGGGACGAGGAACGGGGCGTTTACGACTACACCCATATCATGACCCAGGCCAAGCCCTATGTGGAAGGGGCGGACTACGCCGTGGTGAATCTGGAGACCCCCCTCACCGACGGCAAGCCC
The DNA here is from genome assembly GCA_022792495.1 of Oscillospiraceae bacterium. Classification (GTDB taxonomy): domain Bacteria; phylum Bacillota; class Clostridia; order Oscillospirales; family Oscillospiraceae; genus Vermiculatibacterium. The sequence continues at coordinate 9,904 of JAAWBD010000051.1, read as the reverse complement.
ACGGGCTACCCCCGGTTCAGCGCGGCGGACTCCATGGCCTACAATCTGAAGGAGCTGGGCTTTGACCTGTGCCTCACCGCCAACAACCACGCCCTGGACAAGGGGTATTCCGGTCTTGTCCGCACCCTGGACGTGCTGGACGAGGCCGGGCTGGCACACGTGGGCACCAGCCGGAGCCCCGAGGAGGGGGAGGCCAACGCGGTTCTGGCCGACGTGGGGGGCATCTCGGTGGCCTTTGTGGGCTATACATATGGCACCAACGGTCTCCCCATTCCGGAGGCCCATCCCGAGTGTATCAACGTATATAACCGGGACTACCTGACCCACCTGGCCGACCCGGACTATGACAAGCTCCTGGCGGGGCTGGAGCAGGCCAGGGCCCTGGAGCCGGATCTTATCGCGGTGATGATCCACTGGGGGGTGGAATACAAGACCCAGCAGAACCATTTTCAGGAGGAGGTGGCCGACTTCCTCTTTGCCAACGGGGCGGATCTGGTGCTGGGGGGGCACTCCCACGTGCTCCAGCCCATGGAAATACGGAGGGTGACCGCCCCAGACGGGACGGAGAAGCAGGGCTTTCTGAGCTACTCCCTGGGGAACTTTTTCTCCGCCCAGATCGATAAATACACCGACACCACGGTGGTACTCACCCTGGAGCTCACCCGGGACAACGAGACGGGGATCACCCAGGTGACGGGATACTCCTATGTGCCCATGTTTATGTCCCGGCAGGGGGAGAAACGGCGCCCCCGGTTCGAGCTGATAGACGCCCACGCCATGCTCTCGGCGGGGGTGGAGGATGAGGAGCTCCGGGGACGGCTGGAGGAGGCCATCCAGACCTGTCACTCCATTCTGGGGGAGGAGTTTGACGGGAGCAAGCCCTGAAGGAAGATCAAAGGAGCCCGGGAACCCATGCGAGGGTTCCCGGGCTCCTTTCTGCTTTTGCAGATACGCCGACACTTTTTGCTTTCTGGCCAAAAATGATAATTGCGTTCTCCAGGTTTCTCCCGTATAATGGCCAGTTAGGGACAGGCTTTATTTCCCCTGGGCCTGGTCGGCGGCGATAAGGGTGCGCAGGGCCTCCACTGACACCGAGATGGTCTTGTCAAAGTCCAGCCGGTTCAGGATGGCGCCCGCCCGGATCCGGCGGATGGAGGCGATGACGAAGAGGGCGGAGGTCTCCATCTCCACGGTGATCACGTTGGCCCGGCGCCAGGCCTCCCACCGCTCCTTGAACCGCTCGCCGGAGGGGAGGTCGTCGGGCTCGTACTGGATGTAGTAGCTGTCCTTGGTGAGGGTAATGCCCTCCATATAGTTGTGCCCCAGTTTTTTGGCCGCGTCGGCCAGGGCCGCCACCACGTGGCGGTCAGCCACGGCGGGGAACTCCATGGGGACATAGTGGGGGGTGGTCCCCTCGTCCCGGACGGCAGCCGTACAGATAAAGCCGTCGATGCTTTCCTCGTAAGCGCTGTCACAGACCCGACCGCAGGAGCCCACCCGGATGATGGTGTCGGCACCGCATTTGATCAGCTCCTCCACAGCGATGGCGGTGGAGGGGCAGCCCATGCCGGTGGAGGCCACCGAGACCATGACCCCGTCCAGGTAACCGGTCCAGGTACGCAGCTCCCGGTTGTCGGCGATGAGCTGGGGTTTTTCCAGCCGCTGGGCAATGACGTCGGTACGGCCGGGATCGCCGGGCAGCAGTACATAACGGCCGATCTCCCCTGGGGCGCAGTTGGTGTGGTGGGTACGGGCGGAATCATTGGGGTTGAACACACAAACCACCTCTTTCTTTCAGAATTGGGCCGCAAAGCCCTTCCCTTGGATCCTCACCGGGCCGGTTCCTGGGAAATTGATGCTATTATAGGCTGGAAAAAAATAAATTGCAAGTCATAATTTTGGGCATAGCCGGAGGAATCAATATGAGGATCGAGCAATTAAGGCATTTTATGGTCTTGTCAGAGGAGCTGAACTACCTGGCGGCGGCAGAGCGGCTCTACATCTCTCAGCCCAGCCTTTCCAAGAGCATCCAGACCATGGAACGGGAGCTGGGGGTGCGCCTGGTGAACCGGGGCACCCGCCACGTGTTTCTCACCGACACGGGGGCGGCCTTTCTGGAGTATGCCAGGCGGATCTGCTATGAGTACGACGAGGCCCAGAAGATGCTTCAGGACAAAAACGCCGCCCGGATCGTGGTAGAGGTCATGCCCCTGACCTTCCAGGAGGAGCTGGCCGACATGCTGGCGGAATTCTCCGGGAGCAACCCGGACATCCAGATGCGGATCATTGAGCGGGAGAACCAGGAGTCCCTGGCCCGGCTGCGGCGGGGGGAGATCGACCTGGCCATCATGCGCTATGAGGGGGAGGAGGAGCACCTGCGGGTCATCCCCATCCTCTCCAACAAGATGATCCTGGCCGTGGCCAGGACCCACCCCCTGGCCGGCAGGGAGGTGGTGAACCTGTCCGAGGCGCGGGAGGAGAGCTTCGTCACCTTCGGCAAGGCCTCGGAGATGTACAAAAAGTGCATGGAGCTGCTGGCCGCCAATGGGGTGCCCGCCATCCGCCAGGGCTCCGAGCTGCGGGTCAACACCATGAAGGCCTTTATCGAGAAAAAGCATGTAGTAGCCATTCTCACCGACAATATGATCGGAGACGACGACCCGGGCATCCGCAAGCTGGCCATCGCCGGGGAGCCCAAGCTGACCATCTCCATGGTGCTGCGCAAGGAAAAGACCCGGCCGGAGCTGGAGCAGTTTATCCAGTTCGCCCAGCGCTATTTGCAGAGATCGGAATAAATCCCACTTATTCCGTTTGCTTATAAATAAGCGGTGGAATTTGAATTGCTAAACCATGGGATGTAGTATATTATTTTTATGCAGGTATACCAGATGGGTTCAACGCCTATCCGAGTATTATCAGCAATTCCAATAAAAAAGAGGAGACGAATGAAATGAAAAAGCTGACCGCCCTTTTCCTTGCCGGCGCCATGGCCCTGTCTCTGGCCGCCTGCGGCAAACCCGCCGAGCCCACCCCCACTCCCCAGACCTCTCAGCCCTCCGCTGAGAACACCGATCCCACCCCCGCTCCCGTTCCTGAGGAGAAGGGCAAGATCACCTACATCATCGGCTTCCTGGGCGACAAGTCCATGAATGACTCCGGCTATGTGGGCATCCAGACTCTGGAGAGCCAGGGCTACGAGGTTCAGGTCATTGAGACCAACAGCCAGGCCGACAAGTACGCCGACTATGTCTACGACGCCATCGACGGCGGCGCCGACTACATCGTCACCAGCTCCGGCCTGGACGAGACCGTGGCCCAGATCGCCCCGGAGTACAAGGACGTGAAGTTCATCCTCTTCGACATGACCGCCGACTACGTCCCCTCCTCCGACAACATCTTCGCCCTGTCCTATGCCCAGAACGAGGGCTCCTTCCTGGTGGGCATGGTGGCCGCCGCTATGACCAAGTCCGGCGTGGTGGCTGTGAACGTGGGCAAGGACAGCCCCACCATCAACGACTTCGTGGTGGGCTTTGTGGAGGGCGTCAACGCCTATAACCCCGAGACCAAGGTGGTCAAGGGCGTGGTGGGCTCCTGGTCCGACCCCGCCGCCATGAAGACCCTGTGCGAGACCCAGTACCGGGATCAGAAGGCCGACGTGTTCTACCAGGTGGCCGGCGGCTCCGGCGCGGGCGCCTTTGAGTTCGCTGTGGAGAACGACTGCTGGTGCATCGGCGTGGACTCCGACCAGTACACCGCTTTCGCCGAGTCTGAGAACCCTGAGCTGGCTGAGGTCATTGTCACCTCCATGCTGAAGGAGGTGGGCAACTCCCTGGTGAACACCTTCGCCAGCATTGAGGACGGCAGCATCCAGTGGGGCACCACCCTGCTGGCCGGTCTGGCCGACAACGCCGTGGGCTATGTGGACAACGACTTCTTCCGCGCCACCGTGCCCGCCGACGTGGTGGAGAACATCTCCTCCATCGCCGCCAAGGTGGTCTCCGGCGAGATGAGCGTCAAGTCCTACTTCGACTTTGCCGACGAGACCGAGTTCAACACCTTCCTCCAGGAGGCCGGCAAGTAAGATAAGTCCCACAGCAATCCTATCAAACACAAACGGCGGGATAATCCAGCCTTGAGGCTTTGGATTATCCCGCCCCTGCTGAGAAGAGGTGCGGTATGGAAAACGAAGTGCTGAGGATGCAAAACATCACCAAGATCTACTCCAACGGTTTCGTCGCCAACAAGGACGTGACCTTCGGAGTGGAGAAAGGCGAGATCCACGCCCTTGTGGGAGAAAACGGTGCGGGCAAAACCACGCTGATGAAGATCCTTTTCGGCATGGAGCGCAACGAGGAGGGCAGCATCCTGATCAATGGGGAGGAGATCCACATCACCTCCCCTCTGGATTCCATCGCCAAGGGTGTGGGTATGGTCCACCAGCACTTCATGCTGGTGCCCTCCCTGACGGTGGCGGAGAATGTGGTGCTGGGCGTAGAACCCATGTCCGGCGGCCTGTTTGACTTTGACGAGGCGGTGAAGGAGACCCAGCGCATCGCCGACAAGTATAACTTCGATGTGGACGCCAAGCTCCCCGTTCGGGATCTGAGCGTAGGCCAGATGCAGAAAGTGGAGATCCTGAAGGCCCTGATCAAGGGCGCCAAGATCCTCATCATGGACGAGCCCACCGCCGTCCTCACTCCCCAGGAGACCCGGGAGCTGTTCGAGCAGCTCCAGATCCTGAAGGAGGACGGTCACTCCATCATCTTCATCTCCCACAAGCTGGAGGAGGTCATGGAGATCTGTGACCGGGTCACCGTGCTGCGCCACGGCCGCTGCCTGGGCACCTACGACATCAAGGACATGACCGAAACCAAGATCTCCCGTCTGATGGTAGGCCGGGACGTGGTGCTGAAGATGGACAAGCCCCAGCACGACCGGGGCGAGGTGGTTTTGGAGCTGGACAAGGTTGTTAAAATCAACTCCATCGGCAAGCGGGTGCTCAACGGGCTCTCCCTGCAGGTGCGCAAGGGGGAGATCGTGGGTATCGCCGGCGTGGAGGGCAACGGCCAGAGCGAGCTGGCCAGCGCCATCTGCGGCCTGGATGCCCACTCCGCCGGCCTGATCAAGATCAATGACGTGGATATCGCCGGCAAGCCTATCAAGGACATCCGGGAGCTTGGCCTGGCAGTGATCTCAGAGGATCGGATGGTGGACGGCGTGGCCGCCGACCGGAGCATCCGGGAGAACATCATCTCCGACCGCTTTGACAAGCCCGAGTTCAAAAAGGGTATTTTTATGAACAACAAGTACATCAACCAGGTGGTGGACGAATGCATCCAGGAGTTTGAGATCGCCTGTGACGACCGGGACCAGCCGGTGCGGATGCTCTCGGGTGGCAACATTCAGAAAGTAGTGGTGGCCCGGGAGTTCACCTCCGGCCGGAATGTAGTCCTGGCCTGCCAGCCCACCCGGGGCATCGACGTGGGCACGGCGGAGATGATCCGCAAGTACATCATCAAAATGACCCGGGAGAAGAACGCGGCCGTCCTTCTCATCTCCGCTGACCTCAACGAGGTACTGGAGTGCTCCGACCGTCTGCTGGTCATGCGGGCAGGGAAGATCGTGGGGGCCTTCAACAGCGCCAAGGATGTGACGGAGGATACCCTGGGCGAATATATGCTGGGCATCAGAACCATGAGCGATGAGGAATTGGAGGCGGCACTATGAAAGAAGCCAGAAAGATCGAAGCGTTGTTTGAAGTCCTTCGGATCGTCGCGTCCCTGGCCATCGCCTATGTGATCGCCCTTCTGGTGCTGTTTTTTGTCAGCGACGAACCCCTGTTCGTGATCCAGCAGTTCGTGCTGGGCCCCTTCTCCTCCCCCCGCCGGATCGGCAGTATCATTAACCTGGCCGTCCCCTTTGTGCTCTGCGGCCTGGGTATGTGCTTCATCTACTCGGTGGGCAAGCTGAACATGATGGGGGACGGCATCTTCATGCTGTCGGGCTGTATCGTCACCTTTGTGGGGCTCCGGATCGGGGGCCTGGGCCTGCCCGCTCCCCTGGTCTGGCTCATCCTTATGCTGGTGGGCGGCCTGGTGGGCGTGATGTGTATCTATCTCCCCGCCTGGCTGGACGTAAAGCTGGGGGTCAGCGTTATCGTGGTCTCCATCCTGGCCAACACCATCCTGTCTGAGCTGAGCCAGTATATTCTCCAGTTCCAGATGCGGGATCCCTCCGCCAGCTACCTGGCCTCCTTCCCCCTGGATCCCTCGGTGAGCCTGCCCAAGTTCCTCCCCAGCAGCCTGAAGCTCCAGAGCGGCATCCTGGTGGCCGCCGCCCTGTACCTTCTCTCCGTTGTCCTCCTCCATAAGACCACCCTGGGCTACAAGATGCGCATGGTGGGCGCCAATGCCAAGATGGCCCGGGCTGCGGGTATGAGCGTGGCCTCCACCATCATCATCGCCCAGCTCATCGGCGGCTTCCTGGCCGGCGTGGGCGGCGCTATGGAGATCATGAGCAACTACACCCGCTTCCTCTGGACCGACACCACCGGCCACGGCTTTGACGGGCTCATGGTGGCGGTGCTGGCCAAGAAGGATCCCAAGTATGTGCCCATCACCGCCCTGCTGCTGGCCTATATCCGCATCGGCTCCGACGTGGTCAACAGCTCCAGCAGTATCCCCAACGAGTTCGTCTCGGTGATCCAATGCATCATCATCCTGCTGGTGGCCGCCGAGATGTTCCTGACCAAGCAGCGCAACAAGCTGATCTGCAAGGCGGCGGAAGCCAACCTGAAGCAGGAACAGCAGAAGCAGCCGGCATAAGGGAGGGTATGGGATATGTATACTTGGTTTATTGATTTCCTCTTCAGCGTCATCAAGCTGTCCACCCCCATCGTGTTTGCCACCCTGGCCTGTGACATCAGCCGGAAGGCCGGTGTGTACAACATGTCTACCGAGGGCAACATGCTCATTTCCGCCCTGGCCAGCGTGGTCATCGCGGGGCACTTCAACAGCGTCTGGGCCGGCCTTCTGGGCGGCGTGCTCACCGGCGTGCTGATGGCCGCCATCATCGGCTACGCCCACCTGATCGGCAAGACCAACATGTACCTGACGGGCCTTGCCTTTAACACCGCCGCCACCGGTGGCACCGTCTTTGTCATGTTCATGCTCTGCGGGGAAAAGACCTCCACCAACGCCGCCATCCGCAGCTACACTATCCCCCAGCTCAATATCCCCTTCATCCGGGATATCCCCGTGCTGGGGAAGATCCTCTCGGGCCATTATCTGCTGACCTATATCGCGGCCCTGTCCATCTTCCTGGTGTGGTTCATGCTGAAGCGGACCCGTCTGGGCCTGCGGATGCGCTCCATCGCCGAAAATCCCCAGGCCGCCGAGTCGGTCGGCGTGTCGGTGGTGAAGGTGCGCTACATCTCCTTCCTCATCTCCGGCTTTTTGGCCGGGCTGGGCGGGGCCTACATGTCCATGGCCTACGTCTCCTTCTTCTCCCGGGGCATGGTGGCTGGCCGGGGCTGGATCGGCGTCTCCGCCATGAACATGGCCAACGGAAACCCCATCGGCTCCTCCATCGCAGCCCTGTTCTTCGGCTTTACCGACACCCTGTCGGTGTCCCTCCAGGCCTTCAATATTCCCATTCAATTCGTCAACATGATCCCCTATGTGGCCACCATTCTGGCCCTTATCATCATGAATATCCTCCGCATCCGCCACGAAAAGGCCGCGGAGAAGGCCCGGCTGATGAGTGTGATGGAGAAAGAGGCGGCATCTCTTGAGAAGTAAAAGCGGTTCCCCGGCCAATGCCGAGCGGCTGTGGACGGTGGGCTTTGTGCTGATCTGTCTCATCGCCGTCATCCAGCGTACCAGCACCCAGATGCAGAATACCGCCCTTCCCCTCTACATTCAGGCCCTTGGCTATACCAAGGCGGCGGCGGGCAACGCCAACGCGGTGTATTCCGCGGCCTCCCTCCTCCTCCGTCCCTTCATGGGGGTGGCGGTGGACCGGTGGGGGGGCAAGCGGGTGCTGATGTTCGGCACCGTCCTGCTGGCCCTTACGGTGCTGGGCTACGGCGCCACAGACTCCCTGGGGGGGATCGTCCTCCTCCGGGCCCTGGGGGGCGTGGCCTTCTCGGCCACCACGGTGGCGGTATCCACCGTGTCGGTGCAGAATATTGCGGAGAGCCGGATGACCGAGGGCATCGGCTACTTCGGCCTTTCCTCCGCCTTTGCCCAGTCTGTGGGGCCCGTGTTTGCCCTGGCCCTCATCAGTGACAACGACGTCTACTGGATGTGCTTTGTGGTCACCGCCCTCCTGCTGGGGGCAGCCACCCTCATGGCCCTTTTTGTCAAGGAGAGGCGGGAGCCCCAGCCCCAAGCCCTCCCCCATCAGCCCCGGGAGGGGAAGCGGGATCTCTGGGCCTCCCTGCTGGAGCCCTCGGCCATTCTTCCCTCCATCCTCAGCTTCTGCGTGTTCTTCTCCTCCAGTGCGGTGGGAACCTTCATCTCCACCTACACCAAGGAATCTGCCATCGCCGGAGTCGCCACCTTTTTTGTGGTGAAAGCCCTGACCATCGCCCTGTCCCGGGTCATCATCCGTCCCATCTATACCCTCCTGGGTAACGGCAGGGGCCTGCTGCTGGCCTTCGGGATCTACGGAGCCAACTTTCTCCTCCTCTTCCTAGCCCGGGGTTCCCTGGCCCTATGGGCGGCGGGGGCCCTCTTCGGCTTCGGCTACGGCCTTCTTCAGACCCTTCTGAACGCCGCCGCCGTTATCAACGCCCCCCAAAGCCGCCGGGGGGCGGCCAACGCCACCTACTACATCGCCATGGATCTGGGCCTTGGAGCGGGGGCAGCCTGCTGGGGATATGTGGCCGACTGGTTCGGCACCAGAAGCATCTATCTGGGCGCCGCCCTGCTCCAGGCCGCGGCAGTTCTCCTGTTCTTCGTGTTCCAGCATATGTACGGCCAGTTCATGGATAAGATTGAGAAGTGATTTATGAATAGAGTATTGATCGTAGTGGACTATCAGCGGGATTTCGTGGACGGCATCATCGGCAGCGAGGCCGCCCGGGCCATCGAACCCCGGATCTGTCAAAAAATTGAATCCTACCGCCGTTCCGGGGACGACGTGATCTTCACCATGGATACCCACACCCCCCAGGATATGGACTGCCGGGAATTCTCCGGCTCCCGCCGGCTCCACTGTGAGGACGGTACCGAGGGCTGGCAGATCTATGGCAAGGTCGCCCAGTACCTCCCCTCCGCCAAACGCCTGATCCGGAAAAACTCCTACGGCTCCATCGAGCTGGCCGACGTTCTGCGGCAGGAGGATTACGATGTGGTAGAGCTGGTAGGGGTCACCACCCATGCCTGCGTCCTCTCCAACGCCATCATCGCCGCAGCAGCCAAGCCCTATGCCCGGATCCTGGTGGATCCCGCCTGCACCGCCAGCTCCAACCAGCTCCAAAAGCAGACCGCCCTTCGCATCCTGGAAAGCCTCCATATCGAGCTGTGCCCTCAGGATGGCGAAGGCCTGGCCCTGGCAGCCGGCGCAAGCTGAAGGCTCTTTATCCAATCAAACAAAAGGGACAGACTGCCCAAGGCAGTCTGTCCCTTTTTTCCGGTCATTTCAAAGGAAGCCTCCCCCAGCCGCTGCAGCGGATCGCGGCTGAAAGCGAAGAAATTCCCACCACAGCGCAGTTTTCGGCATAGCCGGAAACGAAGCGGCGGTGGGTATCTCTGAGCTCCTTTATGTGGACAAAAAGATGTATCCACCAGGGCCACACCCAAAATCAGCCGCGAACCAGAGATCCGGATAGCGGCTTGAAGCGAAGGAGTTAACGCAACAGAGAAGTTTTCGGAGTAGCCGGAATCGAAGAAGCGGTGGG
>JAAWBD010000050.1 GCA_022792495.1 Oscillospiraceae bacterium | reverse complement strand
GGATCAGGAGACCTATGAGATCATGGCCGCCCCGGCGGAGACCCTGGAGCGGTGCCAATCCTATATCTCCCTCCCCGCTGAGACCCGGCGGCTCTACAATGAGCTGTGGATCACCCTGGGGATCCAGTAATATTCTTCAAATGTGGGAACTCCTTCTTGACAGCGGAGCGGCAGCATGATATATTGAGAGCATAAATAGGAATCATTACCATTTAATGTTCCCACATCATAAAAGGAGGATCTGACTATGTCCAAGTACGCCGGAACCAAGACCGAGAAGAATCTGGAAGCCGCCTTTGCCGGGGAATCCCAGGCCCGGAACAAGTATACCTATTTTGCCTCCAAAGCCAAGAAGGAAGGGTTTGAGCAGATCGCCGCCCTGTTCCTCAAGACCGCCGACAACGAGAAGGAACACGCCAAGATGTGGTTCAAAGAGCTGGAGGGGATCGGCGACACCGCCCAGAACCTGGCCGCCGCGGCGGAGGGCGAGAATTACGAGTGGACTGACATGTACGAGGGCTTCGCCAAGACCGCCGAGGAAGAGGGCTTCCCTGAGTTGGCCCAGAAATTCCGCCTGGTGGCCGCCATTGAGAAGCATCACGAGGAGCGGTACCGCACCCTTCTCAAGAATGTGGAGATGGCGGAGGTCTTTGCCAAGAGTGAGGTAAAGGTCTGGGAGTGCCGGAACTGCGGCCACATCGTGGTGGGCGCCAAGGCCCCCGAGGTCTGCCCCACCTGTAACCATCCTCAGAGCTACTTTGAGATCCACGCGGAGAATTATTGACCAAAACTGTATTAAGAGAGCCGCCCGAATCCAGGCGGCTCTCTTTTTCTGCGCTTTTCAGGGCACCCTATCCCCCGTGAACGAACCGGAGCCAGCCCTCCCGAAGCCCCTCCTCCCGGACATACAGATCTCCCATAAGCCGATCCTCCCTGTCCGTAAGGGCAAGCTGGGCTCCCTTTTCCACCTCAGAAGGAGACAAAAGCACACGGGCGTACTCCTCCCTTGTACGGCCTTTAAAGCCCTGATATCTCATCCAGTCCAGGTCATTCCGGTACGCCATGAACGGCTCTAGATCCCTCTCATGAAAGGGCCGGATCCCACATCTTTCGGTCTGGAACAGATACTCCATCCCTATTTTCCTCTCCCCTTGGTCAGGGCAAAGTGATAGGCCTCCTCCACCCACTCCATCAGCTCCCCGTCCACCTCACCGGGGGTGTGGACGGGTATGTGGTTTGTCCACCGTCCAGGATAGGGCTCCACGGCGACGGCCACCCGGGGGGAGCCCTCCCTCCGCCCCAGGCCCAGGGAGACCAGGATCCCCGACTCCCCCCTTTTCCGGGGCAGGGATACGCAGGCAAACACCTTGGGGGCGGCGTAGGTGATCTGGGATTTTTGCACCCGGGGCTCCAGGGGCCCCAGCCTCTTTTTCAGAGCCTCCTCAAAGGCGGCGTATACCGCCACCACCTCCGGCCGATGGTTGAAAAACAGCAGCTCCTCCCCCGTCATGGCCTGTCCCTCCTTTTTTCTTTAGTCTACCATATTTTCTTCCCCGGAAACAGCCCCCCTCTTGCAAAAATATAAAAAATGGACTATACTTTTCTACATTCCAAATAGAGACAGGGGGAATTCCCATGCCGCTGATGATCGGAGCAAAGGGAGAGGCTGAGACCATCGTCTCCCCACACAATACCGCCGCCGCGGTGGGCAGCGGCTCCCTGCCCGTTTTCGCCACCCCAATGATGGTGGCCCTGATGGAGCAGGCTGCCGTCAACGCTCTGGCCGGACAGCTGGAGGAGGGTCAGGGCACCGTGGGCACCCACATGGATGTGTCCCACGACTCGGCCACCCCGGTGGGACTTAAGGTCTGGGCCCAGGCCCAGCTCACCGGTCTGGAGGGGCGGGCGCTCCACTTTGCTGTGACCGCCTTTGATGAAGCCGGCCCTATCGGCAAGGGGCTCCATACCCGCTTCATCATCCAAAATGAAAAATTTATGACGAAAGCCAACGGGAAGGCGGGGAAATAATATGTCCATCGAAAAAGTTCGGGCTTTCTTCTCCCAAAGGGGCCGGGAGAAGGATATCCTGGAATTTGACGTATCCTCCGCCACGGTGGAGCTGGCCGCGGCGGCAGTGGGCTGCGAGAGCGCCCGCATCGCCAAGACCCTCTCCTTTGCCGCGAAGGAGGGCTGTGTACTGGTGGTCTGCGCTGGGGACGCCAAGATCGACAATCCCAAGTTCAAAGCTCAATTCCACACCAAGGCCAGGATGCTCTCCCCCGATGAGGTGATGGCCTTCACCGGCCATGCCGTGGGCGGGGTCTGCCCCTTCGCCATTGAAAACCCCGCCGTAGCGGTCTATCTGGATCGATCCCTCCACCGCTTTACCACCGTCTATCCCGCCGCCGGTAGCTCCAATTCCGCCATTGAGCTGACCCTGGCGGAGCTGGAGGAGTTCTCCGGGGCCAAGGGCTGGGTGGACGTGTGCAAGAACTGGGGCAACGAAGGTTGATTCCTTTCCTATCTCCAACTGTTTTGAGAGGTGAGCCTCTATGAACAATAACTGGCTGGATCAATATCCGGAGGCCGCTGTATTCTTCGGCCCCTTTTTGGATCATCAGGATCTGGAGGATATCCTGGTTTCCCGCTTTCCTGCCGGCAGTCCTATTATGGAGGAATCCTCCTATGACGACAGCGCTCTCTACTATATTCTGGAGGGGGTTGCAGAGGGGATGACTTCCTCCCTGGCCGATATAGAGAACGGTCTATACTATGTCCCCAGCAAAGTAGGGCAGGGTAGCTTTACCGGCTTTTTCGAAGCCACCCAAGGGAAACCGACCAAGCGGAGGCTCAGCATCTATGCCAAAACGGATGTGACCGCCCTCAAGATCTCCCAAAGCTTGGTCTACCGTTGGGCCCATTTCAAGCCTGATCTTCTTCTGAACATCTTTTCCCGCATCCTTATCGGCTCCTGGAAGCAGCGGGAAGTGGTCAGTAATGTGAACTCCTTTAATTCCAATATTAAGCTGGCTATCCATCTGTGCTATCTGTATGACATGTACCTCCACTCCTGCTATCCCCCAGAATACACCGGGAGCGTCCGCATCATGGATACGCACCGGGAACTGGGATACGCCGTGGGGTGCAGTATCCGCACGGTGGATCGCTGCATCGCCCGGTTTTGTGAGGAGGGCAGCCTTTCCCTCAGGCGGGGAAAGATCCACATGAATCAAAGCCAGTATGAGCTTCTGCTCCATTACGCAGAGACCCATTCCTAAAGGGGAAACTATAAAAAACAAGGGAACGGCCCAAGGCCGTTCCCTTGTTTTTATACTCTTATGCCCGCCTTCCGCCGGCGGCGCACCACCGCGATCAAAATGAGGCACAGCATAGCCACTACATAGGGGATCAACTGGATCAACTGCGAGGGGAAACCAAAGGTCTGGATCTTCATAGTAAGTCCCGTGGTCACACTGAATAGCAGTGAGCCCAGGAAGGTTCCTCCCGCCGTCCGGTTGCCCAGGATGGACGCAATATTTCCCAGGTAGCCCCGGCCCGAGACCATTCCCACGGTAAACATGGAGAGATAGCTGGTGGAGAGATAGGCCCCCGCCAACCCGCAGAAGGTTCCGCTGAGGGTACACGCCACATACTTCACCCGTTCACTATTGACTCCAGCGGTATTCACCGCCACATCATTGAGACCCGTGGCCCGCAGCCGCAGCCCTGCAGGGGTCTTGTTGATCACATACATTAACGCCAACGTACACAGAATACTCAACCAAAACACGACGGACTGTCCATCGAAGACCCGGAGCAGGGGGATCCTCTCCAGGAAGGGCAGTATAACGGTGGGCTGTTTTACGATATTACCGGAGGTAAAAGAGCCGCTGACGCCGAACATAGCCTTCAGCAAATATTTGGTCAGGGAGTAGCCCAGGGAGTTGATGGCTACACTGATAATGATATTGTTGACCCGGAGCCGGATATTGAAAAGGCCAAACAGCCACCCCATAACAGAGGTCAGAACCACCGCGGCCAGCAGAGCCACCAGGGGCTGCCCCGTCATATGATCCACCACGGCCGCCGTAAAGGCCGCCATCATCATCATACCCTCCAGGCCCAGGTTCAACATATCCACCTTGACGGTTATCATGCCGCCGAGACCTGCCAGGATCAGGGGCGGCAGGGTCTTGAAGGTGGTCTCCAGCACGTTTTCCAAAAAAGCCACCATATCCATCAGGCCCCCTCCCTTCCTTGCTTCTCCCGAGCCTTGCTCCGGCGCTTGGCCCAGGTCTTTCTCACAATGAAGTCCGCGGAGATAAACATGATCACAATGGCCTGGATCACCCGTACCAGGTCACTGGAAATAGCGGAGTTACTCTCCAACTGCTGTCCGCCATAGGTAAGCCCGCCAAAAAAGATAGCGAAAATAGCTACGGCGATGGGGTTATCATTGGCCAGCATACCGATGGAGATGCCGGTAAAACCGTAGTCGCTGGAAAAGTTGGGGTAAAACCGCCCCAGGACTCCCATGGTCTGCTCCGCCCCACACAGGCCCGCCACCATGGCGCTGATGATCAGCACCAGCATGGAGCGTCGGGCATAACGGATCCCAATATACTCACCAAAGGTGGCATTCTGCCCGATAGCGGAGCATTCATACCCAAAGCGGGTCTTGTACTGGACAAACCAGAACAAAAGTACCAGCCCAAGGGCAATGAGCAGACCGCCATTCAGATCGGAGTAATTGGAGAAACGGAAAAATCTCGCCTGAGTCGCGATTCGGCCGGTAGCCTCCACTCCCACCAGCTCTCCCCGAAGGGGATTGCTGGCCAGATAGTCGGTGAGCAGACTGGCGATATTGTTGAAGATAAAGAACATGATAAAGATATTGATCTCCAGCTTATTGTTCAAAACTCCCGGGATCAGCGCCCACAGCACCGCCGATGCCATGGCCGCTATCAGGCACAGCGGAATTAGGATCACCCCCGGCAGGCCACCGCAAAAATGGCCCACCAGTGCCGCCGCCATAGCTCCCATATAAAGCTGGCCCTCAATACCGATATTGAAGCAGCCGCCCCAACTGGCAAAAGCCGCGGCCAGACCGGTAAACAGTAAGGGGGTGGCCTTGGCCAAGGTTCCCAGCCAGCCCACCGAGGAGCCAAAGGCTCCCTTGAATATGATCTCATAGGCCTTTAAGGGAGAGAACCCGGTGGGCAGGATAAAGAGCATTCCGATCACCAGAGCTACAGCGATCGTAGCTATGGGACGCAGGATGGCCCGTCCATATTTCTCTCCCAGG
>JAAWBD010000049.1 GCA_022792495.1 Oscillospiraceae bacterium | reverse complement strand
TCCTCCTCGGTCATGGCGGTGCCCGTCATGCCGGAGAGCTTGCCGTAGAGCCGGAAATAATTCTGGAAGGTGATGGTGGCCAGGGTCTTGCTCTCCCGCTGGACATCCACTCCCTCCTTGGCCTCAATGGCCTGGTGAAGCCCCTCCGAGTACCGCCGGCCAAACATGAGCCGCCCGGTGAACTCGTCCACGATAATGATCTGGTTGTCCTTCACCACATAGTCGATGTCCCGCTTCATCAGCCCCCGGGCCCGGATGGCCTGGTTGATGTGGTGGGAGAGGGTGGCGTTCTCCGGATCAGAGAGGTTTTCAATGTTAAACGCCTTCTCCGCCTTGCTCACGCCCTTGGCGGTGAGGGAGACCGTCTTTGCCTTCTCATCCACCACATAGTCGGCGTCGATGTCGGGATCCTCCTCCTCCTTGGAGTCGGTCTTGGCAAACCGCTGGCACTTGAGCCCGGCGGCAAAGTGATCCACGATCTGATAGAGCTGGGTGGACTGATCCCCCTGTCCGGAAATGATAAGGGGCGTCCGGGCCTCGTCGATGAGGATGGAGTCCACCTCGTCCACAATGGCAAAGGCGTGGCCCCGCTGCACCAGCTCCTGGGCATAGATGGCCATGTTGTCCCGCAGGTAGTCAAAGCCAAACTCGTTGTTGGTTCCGTAGGTGATGTCCGCGGCGTAGGAGCCCTTCCGGTCCTTGGGCTCAATGTCGTGGATCACCAGCCCCACCGTAAGCCCCAGGAAGCGGTAGAGTTTGCCCATCCACTCCGAGTCACGCTTGGCCAGATAATCGTTGACGGTGACGATGTGCACGCCCTCCCCCGTCAGGGCATTCAGATAAGCCGGCAGGGTGGCCACCAGGGTCTTGCCCTCTCCGGTCCGCATCTCGGCGATCCGCCCCTGATGGAGGATAATACCGCCGATAAGCTGCACCCGGTAGGGCCTGAGCCCCAGCACCCGGTCAGAGGCCTCCCGGCAGGTGGCAAAGGCCTCGGGGAGGATATCGTCCAGGGTCTCCCCCTTCCGCAGCCGCTCCTTAAACTCCGGGGTCTTGGCCTGCAGCTGCTGGTCGGTAAGGCCCCGATACTCCTCCTCCAGCGCCTCGATCCTTTTCACAATGGGCTCCAGCGCCCGGACTTCCTTCTCCGAGGTGGTGCCGAAAAGCTTTTTAAAAAATCCCATGATTCTCATTCACCTTTCGTTCGTGGGGTGATGCTCACAATATAACAGGATACAGTATACCACATTATGCGCCAAGAAAAAAGAAGAATTTGTAAACACTCTCCCTCCCCCGCCCCGGCAGCGGGAAATCCTCTTTACCTTCCGCCTCCTCCGTGTTACACTATCCCCAGCAGCCCTATTTTTCCCCAAAGGAGGCCCTCCCATGAAAAAGCCCCCCCTGCTCCCCCCGCCTCTCCCTCTCTCCATCCACGCCTATGGCTCGGACGGCCAGGGGGTCTCCCGCCTCCCCGACGGCATGACCTGCTTCGTCTCTGGGGCCCTCCGGGGGGAGACCTGCCTCGTCCAGCTGGATAAGGTGGGCAAGACCTGCGCCTGGGGCCACGTCCAGGAACTTCTGGAGCCCTCCCCCGCCCGGCAGGAGCCCGACTGCCCCCACTTCCCCTCCTGCGGCGGCTGCGCCCTCCGGCACATGACCTACCCCGAGGAGTTGGAGTTCAAGCGCCAGAAGGTCTCCGACTGCCTCACCCGGATCGGCGGCTGTCAAACCCCCGTTTCCGTTATATACGGAGCAAAAAATACAGACCGTTATCGAAACAAGGTGCAGTTCCCCATCTCCGGCTCCTCCATCGGCTTCTACGCCGCCGGGACCCACGCCGTCACCGATGTGGAGGACTGCCTCCTCCAGCCCCAGTCCTCCGCCCGCCTCCGCCGCGCCCTCAAGGAGTATATGGCCCTGTACCAGGTTCCCGCCTATGACGAGAGAACCGGCAGGGGGCTTCTGCGCCACCTCTACGTCCGCTCTAACCAGGCGGGGGAGAGCCTGTGCTGCCTGCTCTGCAACGGCAAGTCCCTCCCCCACGAGCCCCAGCTGGTGGAGACCCTGCGCCAGGCCGAACCCAGCCTGAAGGGGATCGTCCTGGGGGTCAACGAGAGAAAGACCAACGTGATCCTGGGGGATTCCTACCGCACCCTCTGGGGCCAGGATCACCTGATGGACCACATGTGTAGTCTCTCCTTCCGCCTGTCGGTGCCCTCCTTCTACCAGGTGAACACCCCCCAGGCCGAGCTCCTCTACGGCCTGGCCCTGGACTACGCCGCCCTCACCGGAACGGAGACGGCGCTGGACCTCTACTGCGGCATCGGCACCATCACCCTCTGCCTGGCCCGCCGGGCCAGGCGGGCCATCGGCGCCGAGATCGTCCCCCAGGCCATTGCCGACGCCAAGGCCAACGCCCAGCGCAACGGTATCGAAAACACAGAATTCTTCTGCGGCGACGCCTCCCAGATCGCCGCCCGCCTGGCCCAGGAGGGAACCCGCCCCCATGTCATCACCGTGGATCCCCCCCGGAAGGGGCTGGCCGGGGATGTGGTCTCCTCCATCGCCTGCATGGCCCCGGAGCGGGTGGTCTATATCTCCTGCGACCCCGCCACCCTGGCCCGGGACGTCCACCGCTTCGCCCAGGAGGGCTACCTCCTCCAAAAGGCCGCCGCCGTAGACCTCTTCCCCCGCACCCCTCACGTGGAGACGGTGGCCCTCCTGAAAAAATGATCCCCCCGCCCCATTTTTCTCTTGACCCTGAAGCCGCTCCATGGTTTATTCTTTTCCCAGAACCAGAAAGGGGGTAAACCTGTGAACACCAAACAGGCCCAGCAGCTCTCCGGCGTATCCGCCGACAATATCCGCTTCTACGAAAAGCAGGGGCTCCTCTCCCCCCTCCGGAACCCGGACAACGACTACCGGGACTACAGCCCGGAGGATATCCGCACCCTGAAGCGCATCCGGGCCCTTCGGATGCTGGATATGCCCCTGCCCCAAATAAAGGCCGTCCTGACAAACCAGCTCCCCCTCTCCGCCGCCCTCCAGGCCCAGCGGCAGCGGCTGGAGGAGCAATCCCTCCACCTGGAGCAGGCCATCCGCCTGTGCGGAAAACTCGCCACCCTCCCCGGCCTGGAGGAGCTGGACGTGGACGCCCTCCTCTCCCAAATGGACGCCCCTGAGCGGGCGGAGGGCTTTTTCCAGGGCTGGCTGAACGACTACCGCCAGGTGGCCCTGGCCGAGCGCGAGAAGCGGTTCACCTTCCTCCCCGACGGGCCGGTGACCACCCCCCGGGAGTTCTCCGAGGCCCTGTTCCAGTACGCCCAAGAAAACGGCCTGGAGCTCACCATCACCAAGGAGGGTATGTACCCCCAGTTTACCATCGACGGGGTGGAATACACCGCCCAGCGCAGCTATACCGCCGTCCGGGGCTTCCCCGTGGCCTCCATCGCCTGCGAAGTCCTCCACCCCGGAGACTTCGAGCCTCAGGACCTCTCCCCCCTCCGCCGCCGGATCCAGCGGCTGCTCCACTTCCTCTGGCTGCCCTCCCTGCTCTTCCTTCTCTTCCTCCTCCCCCGGCGGGAGCTCCTGAACACCTGGGAGGGCAGGCTCCTCCTTCTCTCCCTCCTCACCCTCACCGCCGTCCTCTCCTTCCGCAGCTGGCTGCTCTTTTATAACGAGAATGGTAAAACCAGAAGAAAGTGACCTCTGCCGTTAGGCATGGCGGGTGGTGCCGCTTGTCTGGAGGATGCCAGCAAACCTATCACTGCGCAATTCTGAAAGACCATTCTTTGAGGGGCCAAAGAATGGCCTCTCAGACTCTCCAAGAAAGCCCCCAGGTCAAGACCAGGTGTTCTGAGGCTCGGCTCTAACGTCTTTACGCGACTGATCCCATTTGCCCCGCACCCGTGCGTATGTCTGAGGAATACTGAAAGAAAGTCCGCTGAAAGTACGCCGCCTCCATCCTACTCAGTCCCGAGCCTGGCTCCTCTCCTTTTCACGGGGGAACCCGGCCCTTGACCTTTGTCTTTGGACTTTGGGGGCAAGAACCTGTTATATAAAAAAGTATAGCAACCCGAACCCCCACGGCGTAACGAAGTAAGCCGTGGGGGTAAGCTTTCTAACAGGAAATCAGCCAAGGGGAGTTTCCAAAGAGGGGCCCCGCAGGGGCCCTTCTTTGGTCGTTGAGAGGGGGAGCCCCGAGGGGGAGAGAGTCGAAACTCTCCCCCTCGGGCGGTTTCTTGGGGGGCGGTGCCCGCCAGTGGCGGGCGTCCACCGCACGACCGAGCCGGCAGGCGAGAACTGGGGGGCCATTCTTTGCCGCCAAAGAATGGTCCCCCAGACCACTCAGTAAAAGGAGAGGTACACCCCACCATCGCCACCCCACCCATCGGCAGAAGGCGAAACCACCCCCATCCCTTCCACAAGATACATCCCCAAAAAAGCCCGCGCCAGCGGGACGGCCCTACAGGCCGTCCCATATTCCCCTTGCACTCCCCCCTCTTCCATGGTAGGATAACCCTACCAACACCAGAAAGGGGACTCTCCCATGCCCACACCCACCATCCTCTTCTACACCCCTGCCCCCCAGCCCTACGCCCCCAAGCTCCTTCAGCTCTGCGCCCTCCAGAACATCAGGCTCCGGCTCCTGGAACCCGCCGACCTGGACCGCCCCCTCTCCGTTCTGGCCCAGGGCCTCCGCCCCACCCAGGCCCCTCCCCCGGGGGAGCCTCTTCCCGAGCCCCTTCTCATCCTCTGCCACTTTTCCGAAAAGCAGCTGGGCCGGATCCTCCAGTCCCTCCGGCGCCTCCAGGCCGGCTGCCTGAAGGCCGTCCTCACCCCCGCCAATTCCTCCTGGCCCCTGCGTCAGCTTTACCGGGAACTGGACAGGGAGCGCTCCCAGCTGAAGGATATCCCTCCCTTCGGGGGGTAGACAGGCCTTCCCGCCCTTCCGGCAAAAACTTCCCCATTTCCCTCTCTTTCCCCTTGCGGGACGGAGGGAAATGGGGTAAACTATTTTTTTAGAGGAAAGGAGTCCTGTCCATGGATTACAACACCCTGTTAGCCCTCTCCACCGACCTGGGCTACGGCCTTTTGGAAAGCGGCGCGGAGATCTACCGGGTGGAGGAGTCCATCCAGCGGCTCCTGCTGGCCTACGGTGTTCCACAGGCCGACCCCTTCGTCATTCCCAACTGTATCATCGTCAGCTTCGTGACCCCGGAGGGAACCGCTATGACCCAGGTGCGCCGTATGCCCTCCCA
Source organism: Oscillospiraceae bacterium (assembly GCA_022792495.1). GTDB lineage: Bacteria > Bacillota > Clostridia > Oscillospirales > Oscillospiraceae > Vermiculatibacterium. Next base: position 5,472 of record JAAWBD010000049.1, on the reverse strand, counting down.
CGGTACCGACGTGGATCTTCTGGAGCGCTATAACGACCTGTGCCGCCGTCTGTGCCGGGAAACACCCCCTCTCCCCCAGGCTACGGAAGCCCTGGCCCAGATCCGCCAGACCCGGCGCTTCTATTCCCTGCCCACCCTGCTGGCAGTCTATTTCACCGCCACCGCCGCCTTCTCCCTCTTCTTCGGCGGCGGTCTCCGGGACGCTCTGTGCGGCGGCCTGTGCGGCCTTTCCGTGGGCCTGGCCCTCCACGCTATGACCGCCCTCCACGCCAACCTCTTCTTCAAATCCATGCTGGGCTCCGCCCTGTGCGCCTTCCTGGCCCTGGCCCTCACCGCCCTGGGCCTGGGGGAGCATCCCCAGATCATCACCATCGCCGCCTTCATGGCCCTGGTGCCCGGCATTATCTTCACCAACGCCATCCGGGACGTGATGGCGGGGGACATGGTGGCGGGGCTCAGCAAGATCGCCGACGCCCTTCTCACCGGCGTGGCGGTGGCCCTGGGCGGCGGCTGCGCCCTCACCCTGGCCCGGCTGTTTTGGGGGGTGTGACCATGGAACTGCTTTTTCCTGTTCTCTGCGCCTTTGTGGCCTGCGCCTGCTTCTCGGTCATCTACAACATCCACGGGGGCGGCATCCTGATCTGCGCCTTCGCCGGGGCCTTGGGCTGGCTTGTCTACCTGCTCACCGCCCCCCTGCTCCGGGATGATATCGCTCAGACCTTCGCCGCCGCCCTGGTCATCTCCGCCTTTGCCGAGATCATGGCCCGGATCCGGAAATGTCCCGTCACCGGCTATCTTCTGGTGGCCATCTTCCCCCTGGTGCCCGGCGGCGGCATCTATTACACCATGGAGCACGCCATCAACGGCCAGATCGACGCCTTCCTGACCTCCTTCCTCCACACCCTGGGTCTGGCGGGGGCCATCGCCGTGGGAGTTCTGCTGGTATCCACCGCTGTGCGGATGTGGAGCATTTTCCGCCGAAAAAGAAAGGAGAGGGCCCTATGACCGCCTACCGCTGGCTTCTCATGGACGCCGACAACACCCTGTTCGATTTCGACGCCGCCGAGGATTACGCCCTGAGCCGCACCCTGGTCTCCCACAACCTCTCCCCCACCCCGGAGCTGAAGGCCCAATACCAGCGGATCAACTCCGCCCTCTGGGCGGACTTCGACCAGGGCCGGATCTCCCAGGAAGCATTGGGCCCCAAGCGGTTCCAGCTCCTTTTTGAGGAGGCCGGCCTCACCGGCGATCCCGGCGAGTGGAGCGCCTCCTTCCTCCACGCCCTGGCGGGCTGTCCCACCCTGCTCCCCGGGGCGGAAACGGTCTGCCGGAAGCTCTCCAACCGGTACATCCTCTGCCTCACCACCAACGGCATCCCCCAGGTACAGCGGCAGCGGCTCAAGGCCTCCCCCCTGTCCTCCTACTTTGGCGACCGGGTCTTTATCTCCGGGGAGATGAACTCCCGAAAGCCGGAAAAGGCCTATTTTGACGCTGTTTTAGAGGCCATCGGGGCCAAAATGCAGCGCAGTAAGGTTCTGGTGGTGGGGGACAGTCTCTCCAGCGACATCCGGGGGGCCTTCAATTCCCGGCTGGACAGCGTCTGGCTCCGCCGCCCCGGAGCCAAGGCCGGGGCCCTCAAGCCCACCTACCAGGTGGACAGCCTGGCCCAGCTCTCCCAGCTTCTGGGGACAGACCGCCTGGTCCCCGACCCCGTCCGTCTCAACTGATATTTGTTTAGGAGTTGATCCCCGTGTCCTACCGCCCCTCCCACCTGCTCCCCCCGGCCCGTTCCACCCCTCCCCTCTGGCTCCGGGCCGCCCTCATGCTCTGCCTGGGTCTGGCCCTGGCCGCCATCCTTACCCGGGTGGAGCTGGCCCCCGCCGGTCCCGCCCTGGCCGCCGATCCCACCCCTGCCCCCATCCAGACCCCTGCTCCTACCCCCACGCCAACTCCCACCCCGGAGCCTACGCCGGAGCCCACCCCGGAGCCCGACTGGGCCCAGCCGGTGCCCCAGGGGGAGCCGGTGGAGCAGGAGGAGTGGTTCTCCGACGCCGTCTTTATCGGCGACTCCCGGATCGACGGCTTCAAGCTCTACAGCGGGGTTACATCGGAGGCCTCCTTCCTGGACTATACCGGCCTCACCGTCTACGATGTGGCCGAGGGGAAAAAGGTGATCCGCCAGGGCGGGGAAAAGCTCCCCATTCTGGACGTTCTCTCCCAAAAGACCTACGGCAAGGTCTACATCGCCCTGGGGGTCAACGAGCTGGGCTATTACGACCCGGAGGATTTCGCCGTCGTCTACGGCCAGGTGATCGACGCCATCCGGGCCTGCCAGCCCGACGCCCGGCTCTACATACAGTCCATCATCCCCGTCAACACCGGGAAATGCAAGGCCAATGACATCCCCTACTACGTGACCAACGAGAATATCACCGCCTACAACGCCGTCCTCCCCAGCCTCTGCCAGGAGAAAAAGCTCCGCCTTGTGGGGATCCCCGACGCCCTTTTGGACGATGCCGGGGAGATGACCTCCGATCTCTCCGCCGACGGCGTCCACATGAAAAAGTCCGGTTACGGACTATGGCTGGACTACCTCACCACCCACACCGGAGCCTGATCCGGCCGTTTTTCCCATCATTTGGTTCTTAGCCTCATTTTGTAACTCTTTTGTAACCACTTTTTTGCGACCAGGAGGATATTTCAGATGAAAAAAGCCCGGTTTGCCCCCCTTTTTCTTGCCCTCATTTTCACCCTCTCCGCCTGCGGCGAAAAACCCGCAAGCTTCTCTCCCGCAACAGATTCCTCCATTTTGTTGGAGGCGGAGGGGGCCTTCTCCGCCCCCCTGACCCCCATCGACCGATCCACCGCCTGCGCCCTCTACGGCATCGACGAAAACACCGTAACCGACTGCGCCGTCTACGGTTCCACCACCTCCGCCGAGGAGCTGGCCATCCTCGCCTTCTCCTCCAACGAGGAGGCCAAAACGGCTCAAACCCTTCTGCAGTATAGGATCGAGGATCGTACCGACGAGCTGCGGGACTACCTGCCCGACGAGCTTCCCAAGCTGGAGAAGGCGATCATTGAGCTGCGGGAAAGCTCGATTTTGTTTGTCATTGCCGCCGATTACGGCCCGGTGGAGGACTTTTTGAAGGGATAAGCCCCAAAAAATACGCAAAAAAAGCCCCGGCGTTCCTGAGAACGCCGGGTTTTTTTAGTCCTCCATATTCATAATGGGGGAGATCACGGGCTTCCCATCCCGGCCCAGGAGGGGAGTCAGCCCTCCGGCGCTGCCGCTGCTGTGCCAGAGGTAATTGACCCCGGTATACTGGTTCACCCAGATCTCGGTGATCTCCATCACACCCTGGGTATAGAGCTTTTCAAAGCGCTTCTCTCCCATGGCTCTTCCTCCCTTTACTTGCGGTATTCAAACTCCAGATTATAGAGGCAGATGGGGTCGCCGTCCTGGATGCCCAGCGCCTCCAGCCGGTCGTAGACCCCCGACTCCCGCAGCTTCCGCTCAAACCAGTTCCGGGACTCGAAATCCCCGAAATTTACATTGGCCATGAGCTGCCGCAGCCAGGGCCCGTCCACGATCCAGGTGTCGTCCACCTGCTGGATCTCCAGCTCCTCGGAGGTGTCGATCTCCGGGGGGCGCTCCACATAGGTGGGCTCGTAGACTGTGATGGGGGGCAGCTCCTGGAGCTGCCGGGCGGCAAACCACATGAGCTCCCGGGTGCCCTGGTGGGCGGCGGCGGACATCTCGAAGAAGGGAAGGCCCAGCTCCTCCACGTGGGCCTTCAGCCTCTCCAGGGCCTCCCGGTCGGGGGCAATGTCCACCTTGTTCCCCGCCACCACCATGGGCCGCTGGGCCAGCTCGGGGCTATACTGGGCCAGCTCGGCGTTGATGGCCTGAAAATCCTCCACCGGATCCCGGCCCTCGCTGCCCGAGACGTCCACCACATGGATGAGCAGCCGGCAGCGGTCGATGTGCCGCAGAAAATCATGGCCCAGGCCCGCCCCCCCGGCGGCTCCCTCTATGATGCCGGGGATATCCGCCAGGACGAAGGAGGTGCTCTCGTCCAGGGCCACCACCCCCAGATTGGGGGAGAGGGTGGTAAAGTGGTAGTTGGCGATCTTGGGCTGGGCCCGGGTGACCACCGAGAGAAGGGTGGACTTGCCCACGTTGGGGAAGCCCACCAGCCCCACGTCGGCCAGGAGCTTCAGCTCCAATGTCACGTCCCGCTCCTGGCCGGGGAGCCCCGCTTTGGCAAAGTGGGGCACCTGCCGGGTGGGGGTGGCGAAGTGCTGGTTGCCCCAGCCCCCGCGGCCGCCCCGGCACAGCAGGAAGCTGTCCTGCCCCGCCATGTCGCAGATGATCTCCCCGGTCTGGGTATCCCGCACCACCGTGCCCCGGGGCACCCGGATAAAGAGATCCTCCCCATCCTTGCCCGAGCAGCGCTTGCCCTGCCCGGGCATCCCGTCGGGGGCCACGTACTTGCGCTTGTAACGGAAGTCCATGAGGGTGGACATATGCCCATCCACCCGGAGGAAAATATTGCCTCCCCGGCCTCCGTCCCCCCCGTCGGGGCCGCCGGCGGCCACATATTTCTCCCGGTGAAAGGCCACGGCTCCGCCGCCGCCCGCCCCCGCCCGGACCGTGATCCGGGCCTTGTCAATAAAGCTGCTGCCCGCCATAGGCTCGCCTCCCTGTCAAGCCGCCCCTGGGCGGCGAAATATGGATATTATACCCGTCTCCGGGCCAGAAAAAGGGCCAGGGCGCACATGAGCCAGGCTCCCAGAGCCAGCAGGGGCTCCGCCCCCACATATCCCCCATGACCGTTGATCCCCCGGGCCAGCCAGGTGAGCCCCTCGCCAAGGCAGAGCAGCCCCCCGGCCCACAGTCCGGCCAGGGCCAGGCGTCCGGCCCAGGGGCTCCGCCCCCACAGGGCGCCCAAGAGGGCGGCCAGCACCAGATAGGGCCCGGCATAGACCGCCAGCCCAAACAGCGCCCAGGACGCCCCCTGGGACAGGTCAAGCTGATAAAACTCCCGGACACTCTCCCATCCCGCCACACCCCGCAGACACCGCGCCCCAAGGCAGTACAGCGCCCCGGCGGTGAGGGTCAGGCGGAGCGGGAGGCTCCATGCAGGACGCTCCACGGCTCTCCCCCCTGTTTCTGAAAAAAACGCCCCGGACATGACCTATGTCCGGGGCGCTATTTACCCGATCAGCGGATCACTCGGAAACGATCATGACCTGCTTGCGATCCTTGCCCAGCCGGGCAAACTTCACCTTGCCGTCCCGCAGGGCGAACAGGGTGTCGTCGCTGCCCTTGCCCACGCCCTCGCCGGCGTGGAAATGGGTGCCCCGCTGCCGGACCAGGATGTTGCCGGCCAGCACGAACTGACCGTCGCCCCGCTTCACACCCAAGCGCTTGGCGTTGGAGTCACGGCCATTCTTGGTGGAGCCGCC